>JBLIOG010000036.1:0-23880 GCA_047639625.1 Gammaproteobacteria bacterium | reverse complement strand
ATCATTCACGCCAAAATCCTTGAGGGTTGATATGGCGCTTTGGAACAGTAGCGTGTAAATCACCTTCTGATTCGCTTTAGCCAAACCACGCAGTTCAAAAGGCAGCGTAAACGTCGCCATAAAATACTAATAAAAGGTAAAAATATATCGGTACATCAGTTTTATTTTGTATTAATAAAACCGATCTGGCCACTCCTCTGGGGTGGCTTTTTCTTTTACCGAATCTCTGTTTTGAGTTGATCTCAGTCGCTAGTTGACCAAAGGAGTCGTCGTTCCAGAAAACATGTGAAATTGGCTCTTCACGGGACATAGCAGACGTTCGCCAATCATAAAAAACCCCGCACAGTAGCGGGGCTTCTTCTAACGGTTTATCGCCTATTTGCATCCAACGGTCTTCACCGTGTCGGTTCCAGTAAACTGGATGTCACCAAATGTTGCGCCTGTCAGCGTTGCCTCAGTATCACCACAGGTAATTCCGGTTTTCCTGATTTTGATGGGGAATTTCATGTTTTGAAAGCCGTCGCGATTGACATCCCTGACATGCCCATCATGGCGAGGTAGGGCGCCAGCCGGCCCGAATGTAACGGTTGAGTGATCGACTTGCATTGCGTCGAAATCAATCGAACCCAAGATTGTTACTGTTAATTGACCCTTACTCTTGAGGTTGATCTTGTTGAGTTTATTTCCCGGCTTGATATCTATCGGCACGGTGACATCCGTCACGCCAAGAGAAATCGTTAGATTCACTGCAGTGCCAGGCGCCACACTCGTACCACCCGATGGCGTTTGACTGATCACAGAACCTGCGGGTACCGTATCACTATTAGCCATCGTGATTGCGCCCACCGTGAGTCCTGCTCCGACAATGTCTAAAATCTGTGATCTGACCCAGGTTTTGCCCGGGTTTTGCCGAATACTGGATAGTGATTGGCTTAAAATATTTTCTTTAAAATAGTCATTTTGTGATAAAAGTTAGTAACAGGAATACTATTAATTCATGACCAAACGAAACGAGGAAAAGACTGGATTAATCTGTTTTAACAATCGATCGAGGCGAACAAACAATATCTGACCCTGATTTGCCTGGAAATAACATCCATCGATACGACGATATAATTATTGCTTGCAACAATGCATCTGGCTTCAACTTTACGACCATGTTAATGTCTAGAATTCCACAAAAGAGTCACTAAAACAATAGAGGGAAACAAGAATGACGATAAAGAAAAAATCCAAATTAATCATAAATCTGAGTTTTTCCAGCCTACTAACATTTGCCTGTGGCCTGTCAGTTGTCAATGCCCACGATGAGCTGGGTGCCAGACCACACCATATTGACACGCCTGCTAATCCGACCGCGATCATGCGCGCCTTCTCCCAGGGGAAGTTGGGCGATGAATTGTCTGTTCAAAATCTAAACGCACTGGCACAAACGGATTGTGTCGGCGGCTTCGCTGATGACTATCCCTGTGGCAATGTTGATCTGGGGGCGTTTATGCCGTTGTCGGAAATAGGCTCAACCCAGAGCAATGACGAAGGTAATGATATCTGGGGCTGGACTGACCCCGCCACAGGCGACGAATATGCCATTATGGGCCGCGTTTTTGGTACGTCATTTATCAACGTGACGGACCCGTCAAACCCTGTTTTCGTCGGTGAACTCGATACCCATGGTCGGTTTGGTTCGTCATGGCGTGACATTAAGGTTTACAACAACCATGCATTTATCGTCAGCGAAGCGCGTCGGCATGGCATTCAAATCTTTGACCTGACTCAACTTCGCACCGCAACCCCGGGGACTCTGTTTGACGAAACGGCTCACTACAGTGGATTTGGATCTGCCCATAACATTGTAATCAATGAAGAAAGCGGCTTTGCCTATGGGGTTGGTACCGATAAGTGTAATGGTGGTCTGGCAATGGTGGATATTCAGGACCCCCTAAACCCCACAAATGCAGGTTGTTTTTCTGACGATGGTTATACGCATGACGCCCAATGTGTTATCTATAGCGGCCCTGACGCTGACCATAATGGCAAGGAAATTTGCCTGGCTTCAAATGAAGACACACTAACCATCGTCGATGTAACCAATAAATCAAATCCGGTTCAGATATCCAGAACAGGTTACGCCGGTGCCGAATATACTCATCAGGGCTGGTTGACCGAAGATCAATCCTTCTTTCTGTTGGACGACGAACTGGATGAGCAAAATCAAGGAACCAATACACTCACCCATATGTGGGATGTCAGCGACCTGGATACGCCTGTACTTAGCAATACTTATGTCAGCGATACCAGTGCTATCGACCATAACCAGTATATTCATGGCAATTGTACCTTTCAGTCGAACTATCGTGCTGGTCTTCGAATTTTAAGTTTTAACCCGCAATCTCCCACAGGCAGCCTGTCAGAAATCGGTTATTTCGATATTTATCCGGCCGACGACGCCAATCAGTTCAATGCAGCCTGGAGTAATTATCCCTATTTTGAAAGTGGTACTGTGATTGTCAGCGGAATAGAACAGGGCTTGTATATACTGCGTCCAAACACAAGCGTACTGACTCAATGCGGTTTAAATAATACGGCTCCAACTGCCAGTATTGCCAGTCCTGCTGATGGCAGTATTGTATCTGGCAGCTCGGTGTCGATTGTTATTGATGCGTCAGACACTGAAGATGCCAATGGTTCGCTAACCGTTGAATGGCAAGCAAATGGTGGCGCCTGGAATACTACTACCTATAGCGGAAGTCAGTATGTTTCTAGCTGGAACTCTATGACTGTGAACGATGGCAACCATACCATCACTGTCCGCGCGACAGACTCAGGCGGGAAAACTTCATCGGCCAGTCATACCATAACGACAGACAACGGACTAACAGCCAGCACAATGCATCTTGAGCCAATGTCCAGCAATACCACAAGTGGGCGTGGCGGAAAGTGGAATGCAACGATTACGGTAACCGTTGGAGATTCATCTCATGGATCGGTCGATGGTGCTACGGTAGATGGTTCCTGGAGCAATGGTGCTTCCGGCTCAGGTTCCTGCCTGACAGTTGCCGGAACCTGTAACATCACAAAGAATAATATTAATAAGAATTCAACATCAGCTACCTTCACTGTAAATTCTGTGACGCATGGCACCCTTACCTACGATGCTAATGATAATCACCCTGGAAATAGCATCGCTGTCTCGAAACCTTAAAACTTGACGATACTTAAATTAAAATAGCGCACTTCCGTGCGCTATTTTTTTGAGCTAAACCAAATTATTCCTCTTACAGGTAGAATTTGCACGCGTGGATAAACACTGGATGAAGTCGCTATGTGAATCAGTGGTGGTTTAACAGAAGCTCGCAGTGGTTAGTTTATGGATCTGATTTTCCAGCGTGACAGAACAATGTCAAAATCTCTAACGCAACCGTGCCCGCGAGTAATGCCGTCATGCCGCCGGGGTCATGCAGGGGTGACAGAGTACCTGCCAGGTTATCGCGGTTACCTGTAAGTCGACGGTTATCAAGCCTATGAGCAAACCGAAGCGACCTTAGTGGGCTGCTTTGCGCATGCGCGACGAAAGTTTATTGAAGCGCAGCGATTGCAGGTCAAGGGCAAAACCGGTAAGGCCGACTGGGCCGTGAATCATATCAGCAAGTTGTACCGGATAGAAAGCGAGATCAAAAATAAAAGTCTTTCAGACAGGCACGTCATCCGACGACAACAGGCCAGGCCGTTGCTGAATCAGTTTAAAACCTGGCTGAATAAATCCGCGCAGCAGGTGCCGCCGAAATCAGCGGTGGGTAAAACCGCGTGGCTGAGTTGGGCGTTAACGGCAGCAAAAACAACACAGGAGCCGTTCGGGTACCAGCCCATTGAGGTTAAGAGTGGGCTGGCTCAACCAGTAACGCCAACGACTCCTTTGGTCAAATTAGCGGTCGTTCCCGACAGCAACTGGAATTCCTGTTATCCAGGAACCAGCACGAATCCAAATTACCGCCCTAGAAGATCGCAATGTTAGCGGTTTGAAAAAGACTGTCGCTCAGGTGTCACCAGAGGGCGTAAAGAAGTTTAGGAGGCCATAAACACGCTTATGACGAGCAAAAGTGCCTATCAGCGGCAGTGAGAAGCTATGGCCGAGACTAACGGCCTTGTAATCGCTTCTGACACACTCTTCAAATTAATCAATCAGACATATACTGTAGGTTGTGAAAGAATAGGTTGTATAAGAATTCTAATATCTATCAGACAAGGGGGCTATGTTTTGAAAAAATTGTTTGTCCAGGCAGGACTACTTTATTGTTTTTTGTTTTACTCCTCTACGGTATTTGCAGCTAAGCCGGCGCTCATACTCCTTCCAGTTCAAGGTCAACAAATAAGCCCCCAGGATCTGGAGCACTATCGGATAGCCTTACAAAATAGTTTATCACGTTATTTCACAGTTTATAGTGGCGGTGAAGTAGAGAAACGATTAGAAAAAAACAGTGCGATTACTTGTGATGTAAATGAATGTCTTCAGGAGGTAGCAATATCATTTCAAGGAGAATTAATTAGCCGAATGGTTTTAACTTCTATGAGTAGTGGTTTTCTAATTGCCATTGAAATCAAAAATATTTTTGATGACAAGTTAATCGCCTCAAAAACCATCGCGTGCGAAGGCTGTAATAATTTCGAGGTAATTCGTGAGTTAAATAAGATGACATTCTCCCTTAAGAATGACAATGCGTCAGCTAGCGTTGCAATTGAGTTACCAGTCGTTGATAAAGATTCTGTCGTACCTATCGAAGACGAAAATTTCGATTCATCAGCAACTGAAATGCTATTTTGGGAAAGTGTAAATAACAGCAATTCGGCAGAAATGTACCAAGCTTATCTTGACCAGTATCCAAACGGAATTTATCGGCGAATTGCCACAATCAAATTAAGCTCGGATGGGGGTTCTTTAGAATCTATGCTCGCGGCTGATTTAACTGAAACTTCCGAAATGAGCTTTTGGGGGCAAGTTTTAGAGAGTGGGATCATAGAGTCTTATAAGTTATATTTGGTTAAATATCCTAGAGGAAAATATGTCCAGCTGGCCAAGAATGAGATTGAGCTGTTGGAAATTGACGGTTCAGATTTTTCAGGCACTTATAAATCTGAGATCAATTATACCGTAATTGCTTCAGATGAATTTCTAAGCCCACGTTGGCATTTCGGGAAAAGGCCTAAAATATATGTTTCGTTAATAGAAGATGGTCGTGGTATCTCTGGTTCTATTTCAGGTGACCGAGTGGGCACTATTAAGGGAGAAAGAAATGGGGATAAAATCAATTTCGATTGGTACTTTCTCCTTCCAACAGGGGATAACCATTATGGAAAGGGCGTTTGGATTTTCTATAAATCGCTAAATAAGCTGGTTGGAACATGGGAAACAACTAGTCGCGGAGGCGGAACTGACGGGAACTGGGATCTAGAGCTAGTAAAGTTGATCCCAAACCCCCGATAATAGCGCTATTTGCAGCAGGACTCTTTGGTATCGGGTTTGCTCGTAGACGTCAATCGTAATACCCTGTAACCCTGCGGCAGCCCATCGCTGCCAACGCGATTTATATAGATTAAAAGCCATCTCATTCGAGGTGGTTTTTTATGCCTGAACAGTAGCAACGCTGGCACTCTCCCGCCATTCAAACTTGCCCATGTGAACGGCAGCTTTAACAACACAGCTGCCGTTCGAGTGCCGACGAATGCCGATCAGAAGTGATCCCAAACTTGTCTTCAAAAGGCACTAAGCTGATGGCGGCTTTCTGAAAATTCCTGTCCATCCGAAATCTGCACCCCCTACCCTGCGCCCCCGAGCCCCGACCTCGCCCGCACCACCCGGAGCCATCGGTGCACTCGTGGCCTGGACCCAGCCCGTTGCCACCTGCCAGCCAGGTTGCCAGCCTCCGTCAAAAATTCGGCCTCGGCATCCCCAACCCCATGGCACTCGAAACCGCTCCATTCCGGCCGAATCTCGAACACCCTGCAGCTGCGCAAATTTCATTTCCCGAAATTGGGGTGGGGGTGCGAACTCGCTCGGAACGCGCAAAAAATACTTGGCCATCACCGGGTCGACCCCGAGCAATAGCCGCGGTTTCATTTGGATTCGAGCGGCTCGGCGAATGTTCGGGACTCGATCGGGTTCGTGCTCAGTTCGGGGGTAAATATTCGGCCAACCCATCTAGCCGTATAAAATATATAACGGGACACTTAAACGCCCTTCGGGAACCATTGACTTTATGGCTTTTGGTCCCTTCTGATAACGGGGCCTATGTTCCAGATCCAGTTTGGAAATTGAAAATCCCCGTGTCGGTTCCGAACGCGAACAAGTAACATTTGTACACAAGCACCGTGTTTTTTAGCAAAGCAGTGATTAGTAGTAATTTAGTCTAAAAGCTAGACTCGATCCCGTTACTGCAAGCGCGTCCCTAAGGCCATTTAGAACCGGTACGAGAACTTCAGTTTGTGCTTTCACTCGGTTTAGGTAGGAGACCTGAGACTCTAGTGGATTTAACAATTTCAACTCCTAATGTTGTTAATCAGCCCCACCGAAACTTGGCGGCAACAGGTTTGCTTTGGAAAGGGTTGTAATCAGGGATATGCGATTCTAGTAAAAACACCTGAGCCGTCATTTTCGTAGAAGAAGCCCCGATCAGCATTGTCAGGCCCGAAATCAATATCATCATCGCTGTCGATATCCTGGGCTCTTACCCATGGGAACCACGATTCGTCATCCCCACCAGGAAGGTCGATATTAGTAGCCGTCACATCAGCAAAACTTCTTTCCTCGTTATTTACTAGGAGTTGGATGGTTCTACCTTGGTAAAAACCTTTTCCGTCGCCGTCATCGCCATCTCGCGTACGATTTATAATCAAATCACGATCACCGTCCGAGTCGATATCTTCTGCATCAAAATCGAGAATCACGCCAAAAAATTCAACAGTGGGGATTACTGTTCTTAAATCACTGCTGTATGAACCGGTTGAACTGCCCCAGTAAATGGAGGTTTGATCGCCATCTCGTTCGTGGGCACCCACTAATAAATCGACAAAGCCATCTAGATCCACGTCGATTAATTCAGCGGTAAATACTCTCTCGATACTGCCATTAAATCGATCGTCCGCCTTTGTGAAATTAGAAGTACCGTCGTTGACATAAAAGAATGGATCATTCCCCCCAACAAAAATATCAATATCACCATCGTTATCAATATCTGCTGCGGCACCGCCATGATGAAACCCAGTTTGGTCGGTCAGTTTCGACCATGAAAACGAGCCTACTGAGTTCTGTATAATTAGTTTTGGTTGGCTTCCTGGAAACGGGTCAGAGTCAAAGCCGTGATCAAAAACGAGAATGTCCTGCAAGCTATCATTGTTAAAATCACTAACAATTGACTTTCTGGCATGTGTGGCAGGCGGCATACTGTCTCCAAACTCTGCTGTTGACGAAGTGAAATTTCCAACGCCATCATTTAAAGCAAGAACACTATTCACCTCTCCATCAAGAAGATATTCTCCTGTTGCGAGAAATACATCTGTATCGCCATCGCCATCTGCATCTAGATAGGCTATTGCATCTGAAAGATCGCCCGTACCAGCTGGCCTAGGCAATGCAGAGTATCGAATTATTATATTTGCCTTCGAGTTTTCGTACGAACTTCTTGCATCGGCTGCCGAAGATGGGGATGTATCAAGATCTACAACTGAGGCTGCTTCGCTGCTACTACTTTCAATGCCACAACCAGCTAAGCTAAAGGTTATTGCAAATGCTAGAAATGCTTTTTTGAGCATACTTTTTATCCTTATCCGTGTATTTAAAATACAGCTATGCAAGCTAATTCTAACGCCCCGTATCAGCAAGCGTTAATTATGCAAGGTTGCTGGCTCTCATCACTTTTATAATCGCGGCAACATCTTCTTCGCCATGACCTGCTGCTACATGCCGGGGTAGCAGCACAGGCCTGGGAGCGTGACAAACTGGAAATGAAATCATAGGGTCAGGTCTAGCTAATAGTCAAGGGACGCTAGGGTCAAGTTTTTCCAAGTCACACAAGTAATGTTCAATGGGTCTCTGGTTCGCCCCCGGGTCGGGGAGCCAAATAAAACGAAAGCCACTCATGAGATATCTCGGGGCGGCTTTTTTTTGCCATTAAAGTCAATGACTTCGAGTCTCGTCCGGACATCTACACCTCTCTTTTCGGGTCAATCGATCAGGGCGTGGCCCCATCGGGAACCATTGACTATATGGCTTTTGGTCCCCCGGATATCGGCAGTTTGCATTTAAACAAATCTGTCCGCTTTTAATCTTTTCTAAGAATCACGCGCAATACCTATCTGCAACTATATTTTAGGATCAAGATAAAATTTTACTAGTTGTTGAGTTCACACGCCAAGTCAAAAGTCTCAGGGATATCATACTGGATAAAAGCACATGACTGGATACAAGAACGTACATAATCAGCAGCATTTTCGCGATAAACATAAATGTCCGATTGAACCATATAGGCGTGGTCGTCAGAAGCACAGTTCAACTCCAGAATATTGGAACGACGGGATGTTGTGGGTGCTCGCCCAGAGGAATAAGAGCAACGATTGTTTTCAGGTAAGACCTCACAATGATTTCTATTATTGATTACCAAGTTCAGGAGGTCTCTATGCTTCCCGAACTCAGGTACGACTTCCTGTTTCCCGAAATTCATCGGCCCTACTGCGGTAGTGAGCACCATTTGTTCGGCAAGACAATTACCGACTTCGCTCAAATAGCTAACGAGCCATTTGTTCTCACCGGAAACGACGAGCCAGAACAGTAGTAGCGGATATTAAATGATGTACCTGATTAAGGGACTTGAACCTTAGATCACTTGTCAGTAACAGAAAATGATTTAGTACATAGCCACGCCACCGTTAATGCCAAAGGTTTGACCAGTAACAAAAGTAGATTTAGTTCCCGACAGAAAGAGTATCGCGTCGGCGATTTCATCTGGCTTACCAATCCTACCGAGTGGTGTATTGAGCTCTTTTTCTGCCCATTCTGGTGTTAGTTTTTCGAGCCCAACCATATCGGTATCGACCGGACCGGGTGCTACCGCATTAACAAGAATGCTGGGGGCAAATTCACGTGCCCACGACCGCGTCAAACTAATAATCGCACCTTTAGTCGCGCAATAAATTGAGAATTTTTCCCGTCCCAGCAAGCCTAGCTCAGATGCTATATTAATTATGCGTCCAGACCGATTGTCTTCGATCATAGCTGAAATCACCTCCCTCCCGATAAGGAAAGCACCTTTCAAGTTAACATCAATTACGCGTGCAAATTCCTCGTCACTGGTTTCAATCAATGCTTTTTCAAGTACGATTCCAGCATTGTTAACCGCAATATCTATTCCACCAAAGGACTTACGGCCCTGCTTGACCAATTCGACCACGTCCGTTGGTTGTGTTACGTCACATTTCATCGCCAGATAATTATTTGTCCTTGAAGCAAGCGCCTGTGACAATTCTCCCATGCCACTGACATCACAGGCGATAATATTCGCACCATTATCGGCAAATGCACAGGCAGTTGCTAAACCTATACCCCGGGCAGCTCCGGTGACTAATGCAGTTTTTCCTATAAAATCGGTCGTCATATTGATACCCCCGGGGTCGATGCTGGATACAAAAACACTGTTACCTATCTTCGTAATCCGATATAAATTAATGATCATAATTTTACTCAGGAGACAACAACCGCGATACTGCCTAACTATCAATACGAAAGATTGATCTGATCAATATTGAATTCACATGGTGGTCAAACACCATAGCTATGAGGGATACAGAGTGTTCCAGGTGGTTCGAACATGATTCAAAACAATCGTGGTGACTAATGCCTGAACGCACTCATCCTGTTAGTATCACTCCAGAATACAATGGCAATACAGCTGAGGTTTGTAGGCTATGTCGAAAGAAAATGAATGGGTAAACCGCCAGGATTTAGGTGATCGGCGCTTTTTACGCAATATGGACTGGAATCTGTTGAAAGTTTTCACTGAGATTGTCCGGAGCGACGGACTTACCAGTGCGGCAAAAGCTATGTCGCGCCAACAACCATCGATAAGCAGTGCGCTCAAACGACTTGAAGAATATCTCGACAAATCTTTATGTGACAGGGGACCAGCGGGTTTTTCTCTAACCGATCATGGGTACCGTCTGGCCGGTATCTGCAATCAAATCGAAACGCTCGTAGCCTCGTTACAGCCAGAGTTTGACGAAATCGACAATGAAATAACAGTACAACTTCGTATCGTTACCGTAGGTAATATCGTTTCTTCACGACTCGACAACGCCCTCGCCCGTTTTGGTCGGCGCTATCCACGTGCCGAATTGTTAATCAAAATCGCCGCATGCCCGGAAATAGAAGCAATGGTCGAGCAAGGTGAGGCCGATATTGGGGTTTGTCCGGAACCACATATCGAATCAGACCTCGAATATGCCTTTTTAACCCGAGAACGCCACGTACCTGTTTGCGGACCTCATCACCACTTGTTTGGCACTACTCAAAAGCTGGCAAGTGATCTTGTTAACGAAGCTTTTATAATCCCAGGCAACGACGAAACCGAACACATTCAGGAGTTTCGCGAAGTTCATGGTTGGGGAAATAAAGTTGCGGGTCAGTCGTTAGACCTTAATGAAGTAAAACGAATGTTGATCGCAGGACTTGGCATTGCACTATTGCCACTCGAGTTTGTTCAAAAAGACGTGACGCAAGGAACGCTCTGGCCGTTAATGAAACCACCAGTCGAGCTTCACAACGATGTTTTCCTGGTCACTAAAAAGTCTGATGCTCGTGGCGCTGCAGCCCGAAAATTTATCGAATTCCTACCCGAACCAGAGCAAAATCCTTAGTCAGGGAACACAAACTATAACATTTTAACCCCGGTACCTGGTCACCCGAAAGCCTATTAACGTCGCACCAATCGACAGCAACATTATCATTACAGCGACTACATTAATACTCGGGTCCACACCTTTTCGTAGCATGCCCCACATGAAAGTCGGCAAGGTATTACTTCCACCTATTGTGAAAAAGCTAACCAGAAAATCGTCAAGTGACAATGCCATGGCAATCATCGTCCCCCCCAAAATACTGGACCGAATAATTGGCATGGTTACCTGAAAAAAAGCCTGTAATCTCGATGCGCCCAAGTCCCGTGCACTATCGACAGCAGCATGATCGAAACTGGCCATACGTGAACTCACCACCAGAATCACAAAAGGCTGAGTGAATACCAGATGACTAATAATAACCGTCGGTATGCCCAGAGGTAATTTCAACCAGGAGGTGTAATAGGTCAGCAACGCGATTCCGAGCATCAATGGTGGCGCCATAATTGGCAAAGTTAAAACCGCCATTGTCATTGCCGAATATTTCGGTTTGAATCGCGTTAATCCCATAGCAGCCATAGTACCGACGATGGTCGAACATATTCCAACTGCACCGGTGACCATAACACTGTGCTGGAAAGCTGCGTAAAAACCGGGTCGCTCAAATACATTGGTAATCCAGTGCAAGGTCCAGCCTGTTATCGGAAAACTCAGCAAGGGGCTTTCACTAAAAGCGAATACGATCAAAATTACCAATGGAGAAAGCATAAAAAATGTCATCAATACACCAAAGGTGGTCCAGGTTTTTGAGCCTAGCTGGCTCATTATTTCGGCCTCGTAACACGTGCCAAAATAACCGCCATGACGGCGATCACAATCAAGCCTAAAGCGATCACCGTAAATGACATCGCCGAACCCAATGGTGGATTCAGGCGATTTCCAAACTGATTTTGTATAAACAGCCCAATCATCGAGGTATGCGGTCCACCGACCAATAGTGGCGTTACGTAATCGCCCAATGAAAAGATAAAGGACAGGCTAAAGGACGACAGAATAGCAAGTCGGCATTGAGGTAATACAATGTCATAGAAAACACGAAATGGCGAAGCGCCAACATCCCTGGCAGCTTCGAGAGGAACGTCCTCGACGCCACGTAAAGCACCGAATATTGGCAGGATTGCCAATGGTAGCGTGTAATGTACCAGGGTAATCAATACCGCCACGGGACTAAACAAAAAAGCAGTGATAGGTTCCTGAATGAGTCCCAATGCAAGTAATGCCGAATTTAAAACACCGGCTGAACCGAGGATAGTTTTCCACATATAAATCTTGGTCAAATAACCACCGAATAAAGTCACCAGTGCCAGTAACAAAAAAACCATTCCATAGCGACCCGCCTTGAATCGACAGAAATAGGCAAAGGCGAAGGCCATAAAAGTAGAAGTCACGGCAACGCAGAAAGCAATAACAAACGTGTTTAACAATGGCCCAGAAAAATCGCTGAATACTTTCAGGTATTGATCGAACGTAGCATCGACGCGCAAACGATAAGTACGCACACGCCAGAATGAAATTACGAAAAAATATGAAATCGGAAAAACAAACAACAGCGTGAAAATCAGCGAACTTGGCACCAATAACCATACACGAACTGGAAGTTTAAACCGTTTCACTGGTCTGTAAGAATTCGTTGATCGACTTCATTCCAGCCGATTCGAACTTCGCCATTGATACTGACCTTTTTACGTTGTTCCATGTCGCGTGAATCAACTGATACGAATTCATCATTTGATGTGCGAAGGCTATATTGTACAAAAGGCCCCAGAAACACAGCATCCAGCACCGTTGCCGAAATTGAGTGATCGCTGTCATTTAAAGAATCAACTTCATCGGGCAATGCTAGCCTTATTTTTTCCGGACGCACAACGCAAACGATATCTTCATCAGGACCCTCATCGACAATTGATATACCAGCGGTGAGTTCAACAACATTTGACTTTCTGCACCCTTTGAAAAGATTCGCCTCGCCGATAAAAGTCGATACAAATCGCGAGCATGGGTGGCTATAAATTTCTTCCGGATCACCATCCTGGACAATACGCCCGGCCTCCATAACACAAATTCGATTCGCCAGACTCATCGCCTCCTCTTGATCATGAGTCACAAATACAAAGGTACCACCGGTAGCAGCGTGAATTCTCCTGAATTCCTCTTGCATAGCCTGTCGCAATTTCAAATCCAGCGCCGCTAGAGGCTCATCTAACAATAACACTTTGGGGCGCATTACCAGCGCCCTGGCCAGGGCAATACGTTGACGTTGACCACCCGACAATTGATCTGTTTTGCGCTCCCCAAAATTACTGAGATGAACTAGATCAAGTGCTCCCTGCACCCGATCAGACAGTTCTTTGCCCTTAACTTTAGCCAATCGAAGTCCATAAGCGACATTTTGTCCAACTGTCATGTGTGGAAAAAGCCCATAACCCTGGAACACCATATTGGTTGGTCGCCGATCCGGGCCGAGACTGGTAACATCCTCGCCGGCCAATTTAATGACTCCCGAAGTTGGCTCTACAAAACCACCTATCATGCGCAGCAATGTCGTTTTTCCACAACCGGATGGGCCGAGAATAGCCAGAAATTCCCCGCTTTTCACTTCCAGATTAAGCGGATGGACAGCAGCTACCTGGCCATAGAATTTGGACAGGTTCTCGAGCTCCACTATTGCAGTCATCAGGAATTCTCTAAAGCACAGACAATGATATATTGGCAATTTAAATTACAAAATGCCAATATAATCATACGAGATACCCGCAGAGTTCCGATGTTATGCTGCTAGAAAAGCATCATATGCGTCCAAAACATCGTCAAAAGTAGCGATATCACCATCTGGCTCACTTGGCCACAATGGCAAGGGTTCGCCACCAGTCGTACCCTTGAAAAACCCTCTGATGTCGTCGTGTGGCTGAATATCCAGCACTTCCTGGCTGAGCAGTGCTATGGCGTCGGTATTGGTAACACCGGTTGCGTTAATATTCGAAGAATAGGCTTGCGCTTCTGCACTCATCGCGTGATTCAGCAACTTGTAGGTATCGTCAAGATTAGGCGCATTCTTGACAATTGACAGACAATCAACCGGTACGTGGGCACCTTCTTTTGGAATCGTCCAGCGAATATCAGCGCCTTTGGATTTGGCCCAAAGTTGAACCGGCACCCAACCCTGTGAAATCCAGATTTCACCGCTGGCAAAGAGGTCAGTTAACTCACCATAACTTGATACAACAGTACGAGCATGGTTCTTTTTCAAGTTAATAATGTAATCCTGGACTTCTTTTAACTCACCTTTTGTGATCCGAGTCGCGTCTTGCTTGCCCGTCACCGCGAGTCCAAAACAAACCATGGTGGAAATCAGGTCATTGGTTAATCCAACCTTACCTTTATATTCAGGCTTCAGCATGTCATGCCATGATTCAGGGGCTTCCGGGATAAATTTTGGATGATACATCAATGGAATAATCGTCCAGACATACGGCAGTGCATAGATGTCACCACCGACACGAATACCTTGGTTTTCCTGGAAGAAGGGATCTAACTTTTTGAAATTGGGTATGCGTGATAAGTCAATGGGTTCTAACATACCAATCTCAGCCATCAACTGCGTGTAGGCCGTATCAGGGGTGATAATATCCATGTTTCCAATCCCACCACTGGTAGCAACGGTCATCGCATGGCCATTGTCATTCTGGAATGTCGCATCGACTGTAATGCCGTTTTTCCTGGCAAAATCATCAGAATTAAACGCCTCTTCATATCCCTGCCAACCCATATAACGTACATTACTGGCCGCCGAACCCAGTGATGGGAACCCAGCCATCCCAGCAGCTGCAGATGCAACGAGTGCCCCATTAAACTGGCGACGACTCATACCCGAACCGACAGTACGTATACGAACCATACCATCGGGTAATTCCTGAATCAGTTTGGCCCTTTTTAATCTTTCTAATATTTTGCTCATGCTAACCTCCAGTATAGTTTTAGTGATATCTGAGTCATTTGCGAATTAGCCAATGATGATTACTCAAGCCATTCATTGGAGTTTTAGCGAACCTGATCGGCAACTAGACCTGCCCTGGTAAGATTCGCGCGAGAAAGCTCAACTACGGGTGATTGATCGTAAGGCAAGACATCCACTCTCGGCGACCAACTGCCATTTGCCATGCATTTGCGCACGTGATCGTTAATTTCACCCATCGTGGCGAACCAGACATCACCTTTGTTTTGTATATATTCAAGCATTTCAACCATCATTTTGACGCGAGAGGTGCGACCGCTGAGCGCGGGGTGCCAGACTGTTAACCATAAGCCACCGTTCTCGTACTGTGCGTCAAATTCAGCGAGGTAAACCTTTTTACTTTCTTCTGGTGAACGGATAGTCAGCTCAATACCCAGATCCCAGTTGTGCATGTATTGCGGGTAATCGTCATTCGCAATAAACTGAGGAATTTCAAGCACTTCGCCTGGTTGACTATGACTTGTGAGTAGATAAGGCACATCATCGCCCATTAATGACGAATCGTATTCGAACCCGGCGTCGATGAGATTATTAATAGTACGTTTCGAAAACTCATTCAACGGCGCACGAAAGCCTCTGGGTCGAATACCGAGTTCTCGCTGATAAGCTTCAATGGCTCGATTGAACCAGTACTTTTCATCATCGCCACTCATCGTGTTGTAAGACTCGTGGATATAACCATGATGGCCAATTTCGTGACCGCCTTTCATTATGGTTTCCAGTGCAGCCGGATAACGCTCGACACACCAGGCGGGAACAAAGAAGCTTTGCTTCATACCGAGCTGTTCATAAACATGACAAATACGGGGAATGGCCACTTCTGCACCATAACGTAGCAGGGACTGAGTAGAGAGATAAGTATCCGCAGTTTCTGGCTTACCAACATGCAAAATGCTATCGACATCGAGATCAAAGGTAATTGCCACAGCGCATTTAGCACCATCTGGCCAGGGAACTGTATTTTCGATTAATTGCATTTTACGTTTTCACCAGGCTATCGATTTAGTCGTTAAATTCTCACCGATGTGTAGCCAATAAAAAACTCTACATTTGGCAATTCAAAGCATCATCCATATCAATGATGATGTTATTCATTTTTGCTCCAGATTTAACTCATCCACCAGATGACAATGATAACTGTGAGCCAAAGCGCGGTCGGAATTCGGGTCGTACAGCTTGATTCGATAACCGTCACCCTTTTGCACACCTTTCAGGCTGCCTATTGTTCCGCTGAATAACACGGTGCCATCAGCCTTCGAAAAATTAGCCTCTACTTTCTCGAACCAGAAATCAGGCGGTAACAAACTGGCACAGCTGTCGCGCTGCGACGGACACCATTCGCCGTTGGCCCAGATATCGCAACTCAGTTCGAGTTGGTCAAAATATGAAGCAACGTCTGCAAAGCGCCAAACTTCGGAGGCAATGATATTCGGTGCGACATTTTTAGAGTGCCGCATGCTATGGCGTTCGAGCCAGGTATCACAGTGATCGGAACCCACCCCGAGCAAAATTTCATCCTGATGCCAAAACAGCACGTACTCAACCTCACCGCCGGTAGTCTCAGCATAAAGCTGTAACTCGTCGGTGGTCGATAACAAATGATTACTCAATGCAATTGCCTGTGGAAATTCAGTCGGTGCAGGGACGCCAAGCGCAGCCATTTCATCAATATGATGTTGCACATCTTCGATGTCTCGACCCGCATAGGCAGCATTAAACATTCTGACTACTGGAAAATTCAGGTTGTAGGCTGCGCCTTCCAAGGGTGACACTTTTAAAGGGATAATAGACATATTATTTAACTCCTAATTTTGATATTCGCCGCGATCGATATGCAGGCTTTGACCGGTAATATCTCTTGCGAGACCGGAAGCAAAAAACAGATAACCGCCAATTATATCGTCGGGTTCAAGATGCCCTTCGATGGCCTGCAACGAAAATACATCGTTACTAACCGCTTCAATTGTGCGCCCGCTATCGTTGGCAATTTTACGCACTGAACGATTCGCAAACTCGGTGTTCACCCAACCCGGGCATACCGCATTCACAGTAATCCTGCGCGGACCGAGTTCATCGGCGAAACTACGCATCATGCCAAGCAGTGCGTGTTTCGAACTAGCATAGGCCGACATACGCGCTATCGCGTATTTAGAATAAGTTGAAGCGGTATAAATTATGCGTCCGCCATCGGGAATTCTGGCGATTAATTCGCGCGTGACATAGTAGGCCCCCAATAAATTGACATCGATTATTTTACGAAAAGTGTCTTCTATAGCAGGGTCTTCATCCTGGAGCGGGGTCAACCGTTCGAAACCGGCATTTTGTACCAGGATATCGATGCGTTCGAGTGATGCTAATACCTGATGCAAACGCCCACGATCAGTAATATCACATTGTAATGGAGTCACTGGGTTGCCGGTAAGCGCTGAAATAGATTCCGCTGCCCGCGTGATTCCCGCATCGTCTGCAAGAATCGTAACCTCCGCACCATACTCGGCATAAGCTTTAGCCACGGCATAACCAATGCCACTACTGGCGCCAATAATTAATGCCCGCTTGCCATCCAGGCGCACACCATTGCCACGTTCGCCAGGATCATGATCTAAATTATCCAAGGAATTCACCTCTATCAACGTTAAGCGCCTGCCCGGTTATATTCTTCGCTAGCGGCGAGGCCAAAAATAGATAAGCACCGGCTACATCGTCCGGGTCTTGCAACCCATCCAAACACTGGGTGGCCATTATTTTGGCCAGAATTTCAGCTTCGGGTCGTTCCTCCTGTTGCGACATTCGCTTCAGCGACAACATAGCCGCGTCTGTCTTAACCCAGCCAGGACAAACACAGTTGACGCGAATACCACCAGGTCCAAGTTCTCGCGCCAGGCTGCGCATAAAACCGATATTTGCATGCTTGGACGCAATGTATGCACTGAACTCACCAATCGCAGATTTACCCCATACCGATGAAGTGATAATCACGCGTCCGCCTGTCGACATTTGATTCACTACTTCGCGCGTAACCAGATAGGTACCGATGACATTAATGTCGATTATTCGACGGAATATTGCCTCAACCTCAGATGATTTATCGGTGATCGGAGTTATGCGTTCGAGGCCAGCATTAGCGACTAGAATCTCCAGCGGACCAATCTCGAGCATCGTGGCCCGGACGCGGTCGACATCGGTGACATCGCATTGATATCCCCTAACCACACTGTTTGATTCGTCGCCCAGGCGAGCTGCAGCCGCGACAACGTCTTCACTGGATGAGAGAATAAAGACCTCAGCATTGGCTAATGCGAATGCTTTGGCGATTCCATAGCCAATGCCACGACTTCCGCCTGTAACAAGTACCTTTTCACCGTCAAAGTCATAATTCATTGCATCCAACCGGTTATCAATAATCGTATTCAAACTACAATTTTCAATATTGTGATAAATCTACTCCAGTGCATCAAATACAAAAACCTGCTTTTTATCTATGCTTCGCATTCATCAAAACCATGCATTAAATTAATTTAAATAGTGTTAAAAAGTACCCTGTGATTTTCAGGTATCAAGGCTTGGAATAATGTTCAAACTTGAACAGATTGCAGGGAAAACACCAATTTTTTAATATTTTCTATAGCAGGAGAAATTAATGAACACTGGTCGAGTGGCGAACAAGGTGGCGATTGTAACGGGTGCCGCCTCAGGTATCGGTCGTGCAACAGCCGAATTATTAGCACAGGAAGGGGCGACAGTAATATTGGCGGATCGCAATGAAGTACAGGGTGAAAGAGTGGCCGATGTCATTCGAAAGGCAGGAGGAAAAGCTGAGTTTTTCTGCCTCGATGTAGGGTTAGATGCTGATTGGAAAAAGCTCATGGAATTTACTATGGCACAACACGGCCATCTGAATATATTATTCAACAACGCAGGTGTGCAAAAAACAAAATCGATCGAAGATGCTACTTTGGAAGATTTGCGCTGGCATATGCGAGTGAATTTGGAAGGTGTTTTTCTCGGCACCAAATATGCCATTGAGGCTATGAAACTGAATTCTCCGATGAGTGGCTCGATTGTCAATGCTGCATCGTCTTATGGCCTGGTCGGAGAAGAGCATAATGCACCTTATTGTGCCAGCAAGAGTGCCGTTCGCACCTTTTCAAAATCAGCAGCATTGCATTGCGGGAAGTCTGGTTACAATATTCGGGTTAATGCCATTCACCCAGGCTGTATTGTCACCCCATTGGTTGAACAGGAAGCTAGCGATGTTCTGAATAAAACTGGTCTTGACGACCGTAATGCCCTGTTTAATGAATGGGAACAGGAGCACCCGATTGGTCGGCTCGGGAAACCGGAAGATATCGCCTTCGGCGTGTTGTATCTTGCTTCGGATGAATCTACATTCGTAACCGGCTCAGATCTGGTGATTGATGGTGGCTATACTGCTCAATAGGAGGTACGGAGGCGTCATGCAAAAAGTACTACTCAAGAACGGTCGAGTGATAACTGCTGTCGATGACTACGTCGCCGATATCCTGCTTGATCAGGGAAAAATTGAGGCGATAGCACGTACGCTTGACGTTGAAGACGCCGAAGTACACGACGCGTCTGGCCTCCTCGTAATGCCCGGTGGAGTTGATGTGCATGTTCACATGGAAACACCGATGGGAGACGGCATTGAAACCTGCGACAGCTTCGAGACCGGAACCGTATCAGCTGCATTTGGCGGCACCACAACGATTATTGATTTCGCCCAGCAATTCAAGAACGAGGGGCCAAAGCAGGCACTCGATCGTCGACTGGCTGCTGCGGAACCGCAGTGTTGTGTGGACTACAGTTTTCACATAATCCTTACTGACGTAAGCAAATCGGCATTATCAGAACTGCCAGACATCGTGAACATCGAAGGCATATCTAGCTTTAAGCTTTACATGGCTTACCCCGGCAAACTAATGGTCGATGACGCTGATATCTATCGCACTATGCGCAAGGTTGGCGACCATGGTGGCATGGTCAATCTGCATGCCGAAAACGGCATAATCATTCAGGCATTGATCGAAGAAGCGCTTGCGGCCGGCAACGTATCTCCGAAATATCACCAACTGACACGGCCACAGTTGATGGAAGGTGAAGCCACCCACAGAGTCATTCGAATTGCAGAACTCGCGGAGGTGCCTGTTTATATAGTGCATCTGTCTGCGAAGGAGTCGCTGGAGGCCGTTGTCGAGGCACGCGACAGGGGCATACATGCATTCGCGGAGACTTGTCCGCACTACCTGTTCCTGGACGCCACTGAATACGAGCGCCCGGAATTCGAAAGCGCGAAGTATGTAATGACTCCCCCACTACGGAACCATGAATGCCAGCAGGCGCTCTGGCGTGGCCTGCAGTTTGATGATTTGCAGATCGTTGCCACTGATCACTGCCCTTTCTGCTTCAACGAAAAAGCGCACGGCATGCTCAAATCCAAACAGCCTGGTAAAGAGAATTTCTCCAAAATCCCAAATGGCGCGCCTGGCGTGGAATTTCGTCTGCCGCTGTTGTTCGATGGTGGCGTCAACACTGGCCGTATTAATCTGAATCGTTTCGTGCAGCTGACATCGACTGCACCGGCGAAGATGTTCGGTCTGTTCCCGCAGAAAGGAACTATTGCAGTCGGAAGCGATGCCGACATCGTTCTGTTCGATCCTGAACATCGACATACCCTGAGTGCTGATACACATCATTCGAATGTCGATTATTCATTGTTCGAAGGACGCAGGGTAAAAGGCAAGGTCAGTAAGGTTTTTCTGCGCGGCCAGTTGATCGTTGATGGAGATGAATGGCTGGGGCGTGCCGGGATGGGTCGTTTTTACAAGCGATCGGCATCGGGTAGAATCATGTGAAACCTTACTCGCCAATCGGGCCACGAACAGATATTACATAGGCATCCGTGGCGAGGATATGAATTGATTGATTTATTAGATTGGTATTAGTAACAGGTAGCCGATGAAATTTAAAAATATAGCAATAACGGGCGCAAGCGGTTTACTCGGGCGTGAGACAGTTAAATGTCTGGAAAAATTAGCCGAAGTCACCCCTATCGATATTAACAATAGCAACGATAATCATAATTACCATCATGCTGATGTTTTGTCGCTGGATTCATTGGAAACAGCTTTTAAAAATGCAGACGCCGTAGTCCATCTAGCGGCACTACAATTAGATGCACCTGAAGATAAGATTTTCTCACTCAATACAATTGGCACCTGGAATGTGCTGCAAGTTGCCCAGCAGGTGGGAATCAAAAAAGTCATCCTGGTTTCCAGTGAGTGTGCGACCGGACTGGTTGCTTTATCTCGTCCGTCAGTCGCACTACCCGATTACCTTCCGGTGGATGAACAGCATCCTTTAAAACCCAATGACGCTTATGGGTGCAGTAAGGAAACAATGGAAGCAATCGGTAAGACATTCTCCCGATGGAGTGACATGAAAATTGTTGTTTTGCGCCCAACCACTGTTTATGGGGTCGGTATGGAAGAAGACATGCGCCAGTCAAGAGAGATTGATGACCCCTATTTCTGGTTATACGTGGAAATTTGCGATGTCGTTGAAGCTATACGTTTAGGGCTTGATTATGAAGGTCCTGATTATGATTGCTTTTTCGTCAGCGCAGAGGATACTTTTTCTCCAAAGGAAACATTGCCGTTTATAAAAGACAAGTATGGATTCATTCCTGAAATCAGGAACAAACACCTGTATGCCAACAGACCCTATGCAACTATTTATGACAATACCCGGGCAAAAAAAGTATTAGGGCTGGAGATAAAAAGCAATTGGCGTCGATACCTTGGTGAACCTATATAACAACTATATTTTTAGGGGCAAACAATGCGGAAAGAACATACAACTACAACAACCCTCATTAAGAATGCAGACTGGATAGTTGCCTACGATGTAAAAATGCAAACCCACAAGTACCTACGCAATGCAGATTTAGCATTCAAGGGAGATACCATTACTTATGTTGGCAAACAATATAATGGTCAGGCGGATACCATCATTGATGGCAAAAATCGCCTGATAATTCCCGGACTGCTCAATTTACATCTTCACGCTTATCAGGAAATTCATGGTAAAGGTTTTTTCGAAGATCTAGCCAGTAAGCATATGTGGATGACTCAATTGTTTGAATATACCTGGTTGATCCAGGAAGATCAGGAGTCGGCGGTAGCAGCAATCCAGGCTTCAGCCTGCGATCTTTTAAAGAGTGGCTGCACAACCATGGCAGAACTTTATTGTTCTCAAAAGCTTCCATTTGATGGATGGCTTAGTGCACTTGCTGATACTGGCATCCGTACCTATGCCTGCCCCATGGTCAATTCCGGGCACTGGTATACGCCAGACGGCCGTAACCATAAATATAAATGGGACGAAGCAAAAGGATTAGCCGATCTTGAAGGAGCGCTCGATTTAATCGATACCGCAGAAACTCATTCATCAGGCCGATTGCATGGCATGATCGGTGCTGCCCAGGTCGATACCTGCACAGAAGAATTATTTCTCAAGTGTAAACAAGCTGCCATGGATCGTGGCATTCCACTGCAAACCCATGCTGCTCAGTCTGTAATGGAACATCGCGAAATGATTAGACGTCATCGTAAAACACCACTCGAATGGCTGGACGACATTGGCATACTTGGGCCACAAACACTCATCGGACATGCGATTAACATAGATCAACATCCCTGGATTAATCATTACGAGCACAAAGACCTGGAACGCCTGGCGACTTCGGGAGCGAGTGTTGTGCACTGCCCACGCGCCTTTGCACAATGGGGAGATATGATGCGTAGTCTCGGTGGTTACCGTCAGGCAGGCGTGAATATGGCACTTGGTACGGACTGCTATCCCCACGACATGATTGAGGAAATGCGCATTGCGGGACTACTTTCAAAAGTCGCCAGCGGTAACGTGGATTTACTACGAACCGAACATATATTTGAAATTGCAACACTAGGCGCTGCTAAGGCCTTAGGTCGGGACGATTTGGGCCGCCTGTCGGAAAATGCCAAAGCGGACATTGTCATGATTGATCTGAAACATCCGTCTATGCGGCCGGTTCGTGACCCACTACGTTCTCTGATTTATTCTGGCGTTGCTTCGGCTGTTCAAGATGTCTATGTGAATGGCGAACAGATGGTACAAAATGGCATCGTATTAACTATGGATCAAAATGAAGTTCATGATCGTCTTCAAACAGGACAGGATAGATCGTTAGCTCGAGTATCAGGGATCGATTGGGCCGGGCGGACAGCTGATGAAGTAAATCCTATTTGCCTTACTGTAGAGTAGAAACTTAAGGCCTGAATTGCCTTCCATGACTTTTTGGAAGGGGAATCTGGTACTGATAAGTTAACTTTGTTTTGTCAATGCAACCCCCCTGAGCGTGCCGCCATCTTAACCGACAGGATTGACAGCTAAAAGTCGCTGGGTTTGAACGGCATTGTCAAGTTAGCAGATGAGACGCCAATACTGTAGTCTGAACTTATGAAAAAAGAAAATATCTATCACGGTTTTCGGCATTCTGGTGAAATTATCTCACATACCGTTTGGCTCTATTTTCGTTTCACATTAAGTTTTCGCGATGTAGAAGAAATTCTGGCGTATCGAGGAATAGATGTCAGCTACGAAACCATCCGCCGATGGTGTTACCATTTCGGACAAGACTATTCCAAGAAAATCAGAGCAAAACAGCGGCAAGCTGGTGATACCTGGTATCTCGATGAGGTATTTATCAAGATCAAAGGTAAACTACATTACTTGTGGCGCATCGTTGACCAGGAAAGCTTGCCCCGTGAACGAAGTGAATGTTTTGGGTATGGTGACACTCTGGATATCTTGGTACAAAGCCGAAAGAACAAAAAGGCAGCGGAAAGGTTTTTTCGAAAGTTGCTCAAAGG
>JBLIOG010000035.1:0-23882 GCA_047639625.1 Gammaproteobacteria bacterium | reverse complement strand
GGGTGTTGGCCTAATAACTCAGCCTTGCACGAAAGCGAGTGCAACCGAAGAACCGGATGCGGGAAAACCGCACGTCCGGGACTGTGCAGGGGGCGCCGGGTAACCGGCGTTCCTACTGCGAGACGGGACTGTAACCTTTAACGCCCCCCATTAACACCTAAGCCAATCAGCCAGCCACGGGTACAGCTACCGGATGCCCGCTGGTCATTTGGTATTGCAGCAGTTGGGCGTAAGCCGCGCGCTTTTCCAACAGCTCCTCATGGGTGCCTTGTTCCAACAATTGACCTTCGTTCATCACCACGATCTGATCAGCCTCGCGCACCGTCGCGAGGCGATGCGCGATCACCAGCGTGGTTCGATCTTGCATCAACTCCTTCAGCGCACGGTGCACCGCCTGCTCGCTAAGAGCATCAAGATGGGAGGTTGCTTCATCGAGCACCAGGATTGGCGCATCCCGCAAAAAGGCACGTGCTATTGAGACCCGTTGACGTTGTCCGCCAGATAGCGCATAACCGCGTTCCCCAACTCGTGTATCAAGCCCCTGGGGAAGTCTCGCAACAAACTCGTGCAACTCGGCACGTTGTACTGCCTGCAACAATTCAGCGTCGGTCGCGCCGGGTTTTGCCATCAGCAAATTCGCCCGCAGACTGTCGTTGAACAGATAGGTGTCCTGCGCCACCAACGCGACGTGCAAACGTAAATGCTCCAGACTCAACTCACGGATATCATGGCCAGCAATTCGTATCTGACCCTGTTGCGGATCCCAGAAGCGCAGCAACAGATGCGCGATGGTGCTCTTACCGGCACCCGAAGCCCCGACGATAGCAACAGTGCTGCCCGCCGGGATTTTCAGAGTGATCTGGTTCAGTGCTGGGGCGTCCTGTTCTTCGTAACGGAACAGGAGTTGATCGAATTCGATGTCGAGCGCCTGACCTTGCGGCAGAGTTTGCTTAGGACTCCCCGTTTGCAAGGTATTATCACTAACCGCGGGACGGCTGTCATGAACCTGAATCAGGCGGTTGGTGGCGGCGAAAGTTTCAGCCAATTGGCGTCCTGCATCAGAGACTTCGACCACCGGCAAAAAAGCAGCCATCGACGCTAGCGCCAAGAGTGGCAGGTATACCGCATCCAGTTCGCCACTGCCAACCAGTGTCACGGAGATGAGTATGACCGCAAGCCCGGCCATCACCGTTAGCAAATCGGTAATGACCATCTGCCGCACCATTTCCTTAAAGAACGGAATGCGTTCGCGATGATGCTGCTCGATCAACCCGACAAACTGCTCGCGTCGCTTTGGCGTCGCCTGGTAGGCCAGCAGTTCGCCCAAACCCTGCAGGCTCTCCACGGTATGTGCCGACAGGGCACCCAGCAATTGTCGAGCGCGCCCCGCCAGACGGTCGATTCGACCACGTAGCGCAATTGGCATGAACACCACCAGAATCAGAAACGGCAACAATCCGAGCGCCAGCGTGATATCAAAGCCAGCCAGCAATACCAGCACCAGCGACGGCACTAACAATGCAACAAAAAACGGCGTTATGGTGTGCGCGAAAAAATACTCAACCATTTCGATATCGTGAGTCGCCAGGTTGATCAGGTCACCGCTGCGCCGGCGCAGCATAAACGCGGGCGCGAGGCTGTCGAGCTTACGAAACAGCTCCAGACGCATCTCAGACAGCATGCGGAACGCCATATCGTGCGCCAGCCAGGATTCCAGCCAATGCAGCACCGCAGCGGCAACCGCGACGATGCCAAGGGCTATCAGCCAGTTGCTGTAGTCTGCACCAGTCTTGACGGCAACCGCGGCCATCGCTGAAATCAGGCTGACACCGATAAACGCCAATACCCTGAGGACACCCAGCGAGAAAGTCGCTGCGAGCCGACCCTTCCAGGACGAAGCAAACTTGAGTAACTGCAACAACACCCGGCCCCAGGAATACGCATCTGACCGTAATACGTCACTCTGCAAATCAACATCACCTCGCGGTGCATCGGCTTCGGCATGAGCGTCAAGTGACTCCCCTGGAACATCCCCCATCTCGCCATTGGCAGAGTCTGCATTCAACGCTGAGTCCGGTGCAGAACCCTGTCGCTCGGCAACCTGCGAGGCCATTAAGGTGGCATAGACTCCGCCACCTTCAATCAATTGCGCATGCGATCCCTGCTCGGCTACTCGGCCCTGGTCGAGAACCAGAATGCGGTCACAACCCACCACACTGGATAGGCGATGGGCCATGATCAGTGTCGTACGCCCTTGCATCAGGCGATCGAGTGCTTTTTGAATGACCGATTCATTTCTTGCGTCAACCGAGGACAAAGCTTCATCGAGAATCAGTATTGGCGCATCGCGTAGAATCGCCCTGGCGATGGCAAGCCGTTGCTTTTGCCCGCCCGACAGGCGCAGCCCACGCTCACCGATGATCGTGTCGAAGCCATTGGGCAGGGCATTGATGAAGTCTTCGGCGTTCGCCGATCTTGCGGCCTGTTGCAGTGCCTGATCGCTGGCATCCGGGTCGCCCATCAACAAGTTTTCACGCACTGTCCCATGGAACAGGTGAGAATCCTGACTGACCACTGCAAACTGCCCTCGAAGTTGGGCCAGCGACAAGTCTTGAATCGCCTTGCCACCCAGCATAATTGAGCCGGAGTCAGCATCGTAGAATCGCAGCAACAGACGGGCGATGGTCGACTTTCCGCCACCACTGCTACCGACCACGCCGACGCGTTCACCCGCTGCAATGTCAAAACTCAGCTTATCGAGAATCACTCCGCGCGCAATTTCACCTGAAGGTGGCTGCTTGTCATAGGCGAAGCTTACGTCTTTGAACGACAGGCTTATATCGAGCTCGCCTGCATATTTATCATCAAGAATCGGATCATCAGCATTCTCGCCATCGCTAAACTGTACTTGCGGCTTTGCATCCAGAACCGAGAAGACCTGCTTTGCTGCTGATTCCGCCAACATGCCATCGTGCAGCAGCGCTCTAAGCTCGCGCAATGGGCGGAAAACCTCAACGCCGAGCAGTAACACCATGATCAGAATTTCAAACTCCATCAGCCCCTGGCTGACCCGGTAAGCCGACAGGGCTAACGCCGCCGCCGCACCGAGTGCGATACCGATATCGGTGATACCGCGAGATAGTGAATTAGTCGCTAAAACCCACATGGTGCTCTGGAAAAGTTCATGCGCATGCTCGGCGAGCCTGGTCTCGCGGGCCTTGCTCTGCCCAAAAGCCTTGAGTGTCACCAGGCCCTGCAGCGCGTCCAGAAACTCGGAGGCAAAGGCACGATAGGCACGCGCTCGACGCATTGAGTTATCGGTATCCCAGCGATGGAACATGCCGGGTGCCAGCAAGGTGAACAGTGCAGCAACCAACAATACACAGGCGACCGGGAAATCCAGCATTGCTACTACTGCAAAGATCACCAGCGGCGTAATCGCGGCGACAAAGAATTGCGGCAGAAACTGGCCAAAGTAAATCTCAAGCTGTTCGACACCTTCGACCGCTGCAGAACTCACCTCGCCACTGCGCAAGTGAGAAAAGTGCGCCGGGCCTAATGCGACGATTTTATCAAACAGCCTTGTGCGTATTCGATGCTGTACCAGCGCCGCAGTGTTATGGGCGAGCATCAGACGCCGGTAATCCCAATAGGCATAAAACACCATCAGCACCAGCGTGGCTGCCGCGGCTAACCAGATCTGTTGCAACTCGGCACCACCCAAAACCTGTCCAATAATCCATCCCATCAACAACAGGCGCAACATTCCAAGTATCGATCCTCCTAGCCCCATACCGATGGAGAGGACGATTCGGTTGCGCAAACCTTCGGTTAATGACCAGAGTTTCTGATTGAGGTACATGGTGTGATCCGACGAAAGATGATGATGGGGTACACCCTACAGTTAAATTATTTGAATAGCTCTTAGCTATAACGTCTAATGCCTATTCATATTTGACTTGGTGTCTGGACTCATGAATCTTGATTGGGACGATCTGCGCGTATTCCTCGCGATCAGCGAACAGGGCAACCTGTCGGCGGCCTCGCGACATCTCAAGGTCAGTCAGCCGACAGTTGGACGACGTTTGAAATCACTGGAAGAAAGTCTCGGCACTCAATTGTTCGATCGCCTGCCGGATGGCATGGCGCTTACCAACCACGGTGAAGAACTGGTGCCGTTGGCGCGCAGTATGGAAACGGCGGCCGATGCGGTGCTGCGACACCAGGCGAGTTTCTCAGTAGAAGTGCATGGAACGGTCCGAATTTCGATGTATGAACAGATAGCACAGTTTCTCCTGCACTACCTGCCCGCCTTACGGAAACGCTGCCCTGAAATCGAAATTGAACTGGCGATCGCGCATAGTGCCGCGAACCTTTCACGTCGTGAAGCCGATCTATTGATACGCGAGTGTTTGCCGGACACACCGGATCTCATTGCCAGGAAGCTTGGCCACTATCACTACGCTGTTTATGGCAGTAACGACTACGTGGAACGGAATCCGCTTGCGCTATCGCAAAGCCGATACCAGGAATGTGACTGGGTCGGATTCGATGACGAGCACATCCGCTTTATCGGGCAGAACTGGTTGCGCGAGAAGCTGGCCAAACGCAACCCCATCGTGCGTAGCAACAACGGCGTCGTATTGCTCGACGCAATCCTGAATGGTACTGGGCTTGGCGTGCTTCCCTGCTTTGTTGGCGACCAGGAAGCCGAGTTACAGCGCCTTGAACTGGTGCCGGGAGAAGGCGCAATTCTCTATTTGCTGGTGCACAAGGACATGCGTAAATCACCCGCGGTACGCCTGATGATGGATGCAGTCACTGATCTATTCAGCGAGTACAACGACGTGTTGCACGGAGAGCAAACACACATGCACTGAAATAGATGACGCTAGTGAACGCGGCGGACCGACGCATCGGATACGAAGATATCAACGTCAAGTTTTTGCCGTTGAATGGACGCTCGTTGAGCAATAGATACCAAATGGAAAATCAGAGACTTTATGCCTAATGGGTGACCTCCCTTCTGAAATCTGGAGCTGACTCTGGGTCGCAATTGTTGAAATGCCAATTGCTCATTTTATATACTGAATCTGCGTTGGTCGGAAATACGCATCACTCGCCGCTGTCATTTAAGCAGGATCTCAATAGCGCCAGCAGCTTTTCCTGTCCGAGTTCATTCATTAGCGCTACGTTTCGCTCTGGAATTTTCTCGACTTCTGGGTAATCCGCAATGGCTCGCTCAAGGCTCGCCTCTCGAATGAGACGCAACATGGGATAGGGCGAGCGATTCGTTTAGTTATCGGCATCGTCCAGGATTGTACCGTCAAACTGATAGAGCGGATGAAAGCTGGCGATCTGATAGATGCCTTCCAAACCCATCTCCACAAGCAAACTATCGGCATAACCCAGGAACTGGTTGTAGTCGTGAAAGTCTTGCAATACGTTTGCGTGAATCAGCAACGTGGTTTCAACTGATTGCCACGCAAATCGACGAGCAAATTAAAGTACTCGAAGAGCAGGACTCGAGTCGTCGAGACATGGTCGCAAATATCTCGCACGATTTACGAACGCCCCTATCTCCCATTCATAGATATCTGGGATTGCTGAGTAATAAGTATGATGAGCTGGATGAAAATCTTAAGCAGGAGTTTTACGATACCACTTTTAAACATAGCGCACGTTTACCGCGACTAATTACCGCTTTGTTCGAGTTGTTACAATTGAACGCACCAGGCTTCAGGATTAAAACCGAAGCGTTTCAAGTGGCCGATTTGCTGCAGGATGTAGTGCAGGAATTTAAACTGACTGCTGATAAATTATTGAACACCATGAAACCGAACTGAAGGTCGCCAGCGGGTCTGGCATGGGTACAAGTTTTAGTTTTAATTTACCAAAGTCAGCAGAAAGCCAGGTAATCGATTCCTAGAGGCATAGCCCGGGCGACAGGTTTAAGTCAAAGTCTCTTCAACATAGGCAGAATATATCTCCAGTAATTTTCGGGTAACAGGCCCGGGAACGCTATCGCCAATTTTTTGATCGTCAATTTGATTGACTGGCATCAGGTAAATTGAGGCTGCGGTTATAAATGCTTCGTCGGCGTCTAGTGCCGTTGCAAGATCAAAACGGGATTCGACCAGGTCAATCTTTTGTTCTTCACATAAACGGATCAATGCTTTTCGTGTAACGCCCGGTAAGATGTCTCGATTGAGACGCCGGGTTAAAACTTTATTTTCTTTAACGATAAAAAAACTACTGCTGCCGCATTCGGTGACAAAGCCTTCAGGATCAATCATTAGTGCTTCATTGCCACCAGAACTATGGGCTTCTTGTTTGGCCAGAACCTGACCTAGTAAATTAACCGTTTTAATATCTCGTCTGGCCCAGCGAATATCGGGCACGCTAACGAGTTTTATACCCTCGCTGGCAGCATTTTTTTCGCCCTCAGTGAGCCGTTGAGTAAACATAAAAACGGTCGGCTGCATGTTCTCGTCATATACGTAGTCCCGGTCAGCAACGCCACGACTGATTTGCATGTAAACCAATCCATCAACAATATTATTAAGTGATATCAATTCTTTGAATAGCGCTCGTATTTTATCGGGTGCAAGTGGTTCTGGGATATTTAGCGAATCAAGATTTCGTTGGTATCGAAGCATATGATTGTCGAAATCGATCAATTTCCCATGAGTCACACCGGCAACTTCATAGAGTGCATCACCGAATAATACAGCTCGATCAAATATAGAAATTTTGGCCTGAGATTCGAGGACTAATTCTCCGTTTAGATATACGGTTCTTTCATTATTGTTCATAGGATCAACTCTACTCTGGTTTATGCTGGGACCGGGGTTGGATTGCCAGAAGCATCCAGCGCCACAAATTTAAAGATTGCTTCGGTTACTTTGACCCTGTTTCTTGCTCGGTCGCGTTGTGCCCAGGCCTCTACATTTATTTCAATTGAAGTATTACCGACATGGGCGATTTGAGTGTAGACACATAGAACGTCACCGATTTTTACCGGTGAGATAAAGCTCATACTATTGAGTGAAACGGTTACCGTCCGGCATTGCGCCCGTTCACTCGCACAAATACCGGCAGCTATGTCCATTTGCGAAAGTACCCAGCCTCCAAATATATCCCCGGCCGGATTGGTGTTGGCGGGCATGGCCAGGGTTCGAATGGTCAAGGTGCCGCTTGGTTGGTCAGACATTGTGGTTCCGGAATGAATGGAGTCAATAGTATAGTGAAGTCTGATCGACGGGTCAGGGATAGATTTGTACGATGATAAGATTATTTACGATCATTCCTGCTGTTCATTAGTCACCAATGGCCTTATTATTTTGTCATGACCGATTCACGCCACCTTTTGATCGTTGCCCATAACCCTTCTCCAAATACCCAGAAACTGGTCGATGCAACCCTGCGCGGAGCGCAGCATGAAGATATTGATGGGGTCGATATTCGCTACAAACCTCCGCTTCAGGCCGGGGTTGATGATGTGCTTTGGGCGAATGCCATTATTCTCGGTACTACTGAAAACTTCGGATATATGAGTGGAGCGCTAAAAGATTTTTTTGATCGAATTTTTTATCCCTGTCTGGAGCATACTGAAGCAATGCCGTTTGCGGTTTATATTCGGGCTGGGCTGGATGGAACGGGAACGCGAATTGCAATTGAAAAGATCACCAGTGGTTTGAAATGGAAAGCAGTGCAGACACCGATTATTTTACACGGTGACTATAAAACAGAATTTGAAGCCCAATGTGAAGAACTGGGCATGCTTATGGCGGCAAGTCTGGAATCCGGCATCATATAAAGATACCTCCACAAACAACAGGTAAAAATAAACATGGGAAAACATAGCGATAAAAAGGCCATTGTATTTGGTGGCACCTCGGGCATAGGTCTTGAAACGGTAAAACTATTGCGCGATGAAGATTGTCAGGTCATAGCGGCGGGCCGACGCGAGTCACAGATTGACGGGGTCGAAACGGTTCAGGTTGATGTGCTGGATCGAGAGGCGGTGGAAGCGCTTTTTGTGAAACACAGTGGATTCCACTATCTGGTCAATGCCGCCACCGGTGGGGCGAGAGCTATCGGGCCTTTTAAAGAGATGGATCTTGATGGTTTACAGGGCTCGTTTGCCAAGTTATGGGGTTACACTAATACGGTGCGACTCGGGGTTGCGCATATGGCTGAAAACGGATCAATTGTTCTTTTTTCAGGATATCCTGCTCGTAAATGGCGTCCTGGATCGTTGGCGATTGGTACCGTCGGCGGCGCAGTAGAGGCATTTATAAAACACGCCGCGAACGAAATTAAACCAATACGCATCAATGGTGTTAGTCCCGGATTAATTGATACACCCATGTTTCCGATGCAGGGCACTGATCGTCAAGCCTTTTTTCAGGAAGGTACCCAGGATCATTTGATACCGCGTTCCGGTCAAGCGATAGAAGTTGCGTCGGCGGCGTTATTTCTAATTGAAAATGAATTTATAACGGGGACCATTGTTGACGTCGATGGTGGCGCGATAATTTCCTGAGGTTTATTAAATGGCTTTCGAAAAAATAGTTAGAATTCTGCATGGTGATTCGCCGGGTACCAGTACTGAGCTTAGTTATTACCGGATTGGGCCTGAGAGTGCTACAACTAAGGTGTATCTTCAGGGTGCGCTTCATGCGGATGAACAGCCCGGCATATTAATCCTGCACCATTTGCTGAAATTATTGAAAGCGGCTGACGAAGCAGGACATCTCAATGCAGTATTTGTCGTGTTTCCAATGGTGAATCCTCTGGGAATGGCAAATTTAACCATGCAAAAACATCAGGGTCGATACGATGCCAATAGCGGGATTAACTTCAATCGGGGCTGGCCGAATGTGTTTTCCGCAATGGATTTGGACCTGTCAAAGCTTCCCGAGGGAAACGGGGTTGATGCCGTTCAAGCTGCTCAGAATCAAGTGAAGTCATGGATTGACGATCTGCCTGAATCCACGGCTCGAGAAGCCTGGCGAAAGATTATTCTATCGGAGTCTTATGATGCTGATTATTGTTTCGATCTGCATTGCGATGATGATGCATTAATCCATATTTATGCCGTCCCGCAAATAGCGGATGATATGCATAAGTTGGCTGAATGGACCGGGTCTGCAGCAACTTTGCTGGCCGAAGATAGCGGCGGTGGATCATTTGATGAGGTCTGGCCCGGATTCTGGATAAATCTTAACAGGGAGACGGGGGCTGACTTTCAGATTACGAGAGCCTGCACCCTGGAGTATCGGGGTAACTTTGAAGTTTTTGACGGTTTAAATGAAAATGATGCTTTAAACCTGTACGGATATTTTCATGCCGAAGGTTTGATCGAAGGTGAGTCAAGCGCAACTCGAAAACGAGTCGACGAACCCGTTGATCTGCGAGCTATGGAATATCTACGCAGTGACCTTGCGGGGTTGATTGCTTATCAGGTTGAGCTTGGGGCTCTTGTGAAGAAGGGTGCTGTTATTGCTGAAATGATTGTGCTTGATGGTGAGCAGGCATTTGTTAAAAGAACACCGATATTTGCTGGAACCGATGGTGTTTTGTTTGCCCGCTCGGTGGGTAAGTACGTTTGGGCTGGGGCTATTATCGCTAAAATAGCCGGGCGTGAATTGCTGGTTGAGCGTGGGGGCTATTTACTAGGAGATTAACTGCCTGATGTAAAAGTTAGACGTCATTGCCGAGCCTGAATGACGACGGCAGGATTCACAATGGTAATGGCTGATCCAGATCGTTCGCCGTTTCATTCAAAGTGCACGGAATTGCAGTAACAATGGTCGGCGAACCTGATTGTTTTTTCTACGCTAATTGAAGCTTGCTGTAACTGCCAATTCCCTTATTAAAAAAGGCGTTGTATGATCGTTAAAAACCAGAGAAATGAGACATGAGCCAACCATTACAGATCATTACCGATTCAACAGTCTGGAAAGCAGATAGTTCTAACAAATCTGATTTTACTATTCAGCTGACACCTAACCATCTTTCCGCCCTTGATCAGGCATTGCAACAGGTTAAGGACTCGGGTGCAGGGGTCGAATCAATCACTCAAATAGACTTTAATCTGGATTCGATCCGTGATGATGTTGCGCATTGGCGGGAGCAAGTAATGACTGTCACGGGATTAATTATATTGAGCGGATTTCCCGTTGACCGTTATAACAAAGATGAGCTGGCTATTATCCATTTTGGAATAGGCGCGCATTTCGGAATGGCGATGTCACAAAGTGTCATGGGTGATCGATTGGGGCATGTTGTCAATGTGGGTGGCAAAGATCCCAAAGAAAGAGCTTATCGCAACAGTATGGAGCTTGATATGCATACTGATTCCTGCGATGTCGTGGCCATGATGTGTTTACAAAAAGCGATGTCAGGCGGCATTAGCGGTTATGTCAGTGCAACCGCTATTTATAATGAAATTCTTCAAAGGCGTCCGGATTTGATGCCGATTTTAATCGAAGGCTTTTACTACCATCGGTTTGGTGAAGAAGCGCCCGGACAGTCACCGGTTACCGAAGAAAAGATTCCCATATTCAGCGAGTGCGAGGGATATCTCAGCATCAACTATCTACGTTCGTATATTGAAATGGCAGCTGAAGAATTGAAGCAACCGTTATCCTCCACTGAGATTGAAGCGCTCGACCTGGTTGACGAAATTGCGCGTGATGACAATTTTGCGCTTAAATTTATAACCGAGCCCGGCGAAGCTGTTTTTTTCCATAATTTGGCTGTTCTGCATAATCGTACTGGGTTCGAAGATTCGGATGAACCCGAGCTAAAACGTCATTTTCTAAGGCTTTGGCTGGTTGCTCATAACCCTCGTCCGGTGTCTGACACCTGGCGGATTTACGAAGGTCGTGGCATTAGTGTTCAGGAAGGAAAATCTACTTATTTTGACCGTGAACTGGAGTACAGTCGATTTAACGACGACGACGGTCGAATGTAATGGCTCAAATCCTGATTTAATCAGGGATAGTGATTGACCTGCTGACAGTCTACAGCTAGAATTCGCACCCTTTTTTAGTGTCCGTTTGGAGTGAAGCTCATGTACGCAGTAATTGCGACTGGTGGCAAACAGTATCGAGTAACCAAGGGTGAAACCTTGCGTGTCGAAAAGCTGGAAGGTGAAGAGGGTTCTACAGTAGCCCTTGAGGGTGTTCTGATGGTTGCTGACGGCGATAATGTCGCGGTGGGGACTCCAATGCTGGATGCCGGTGCGGTAACCGCTACGATTAAATCTCATGGTCGTGGTGCTAAAGTTGGAATTATCAAATTCCGTCGACGTAAGCATTCTCGGACTCAGGCAGGGCATCGTCAGAGTTATACTGAAATCGAAGTAACTGATATCAAGGTTTAAGGTAAAGAGCAATGGCACATAAGAAAGCAGCGGGTAGTACTCGCAACGGTCGAGATTCGGAAAGCAAACGTCTCGGCGTGAAAAAATTCGGTGGCGAAGCCGTTATCCCTGGTAACATTCTGATTCGTCAGCGCGGTACTAAATTCCATCCGGGCACCAACGTTGGTTGTGGTAAAGATCACACTCTTTATGCGAAAGCTGAAGGCAATGTTGAATTTCAGGTTAAAGGTCGTCACAACCGTACTTTCGTCAGCATCGTCTAACGAAAATAGTTGTTACCCTTTCAGGATTTGGAAAGCCTCGCTTTAGCGAGGCTTTTTTTATTTAAGTGAAAAAGATTTGGGGTGAGTCAGGAGGCAAAATGCTAGCGCTGAACGATTCTCCTGTAAGTCTTATTTTTAAACAGAATCTGACCCAATGCCATTTAGTTAAGAAGTAGGTTGGGTACGATAGCATGGATGCAGCGGTCCAGCGGTCTGGAGGTAGAGTGCCAACCGTAGGCGTTCTTAGGCGACGCAGAAGCAGTTAGCGAGAGGCTGTTGCCGACAACACAGTGAAACCCAACGGAGTTATGGCTCCGATTTGTTGGGATTCGCGAACTCGTCCCAACCTACGTATAGTGCACCGAGCCGATGCTTGCGAGCAGTCGACCCAGCCTACCAGGTACCTGGCTTAACTTAACGACATTGGGATCTGACCTGTATAATCCCTGTTACGGATCGATTTTGATTCCAGAATATTGTCTACCTTATCGTGAACCCAAATGAAATTTGTTGATGAAGCCAAAATATTTGTAAAAGCTGGCAATGGCGGTAGCGGCATTGTCAGTTTTCGTCGTGAAAAATACATACCAATGGGTGGACCTGACGGTGGTGATGGTGGTGATGGTGGCTCAGTTTATGTGCTCGGTTCCAAAGATCTAAATACGCTGGCTGATTTTCGACATAGTCGTCGTTATGTTGCGCAAAAAGGCAGTAAAGGTCAGAGTAGAAATAAAACGGGCGCCAAAGGAGAAGATTACATCATTGATGTTCCGCTCGGGACGGTGATTACAACGCTGGAACACGACGAGCAGGTGGCTGATGTCACCGAACTTAATGGTGTACCCATTATGATTGCCCGTGGTGGTTTTCATGGATTGGGGAATACCCGTTATAAAAGCTCGACCAATCGCGCACCGCGTCAGTTTACGGTGGGTAGTCCTGGTGAGCAGTTTGATTTAAAAATGGAATTAAAAGTACTGGCTGATGTTGGTTTACTAGGAATGCCGAATGCAGGAAAGTCGACTTTTATTCGATCGGTATCAGCAGCCAAACCTCGAGTAGCTGATTACCCGTTCACAACGTTGCATCCGAATTTGGGTGTGGTCAGTGTTTCTCATCATCGCAGCTTTGTGATTGCCGATATTCCGGGCCTGATTGAAGGTGCTGCGGATGGTATTGGCCTTGGTATCCAGTTTCTCAAGCATCTGCAACGAACCCGATTATTACTTCATATTGTCGATGTATGTCCTCCTGAAGGTGAAGATGGCGTTGAAGATTCAGTTCGCAAGATTCTTACTGAATTGCGTAACTATGACGAATCGCTATATGAAAAGCCTCGTTGGCTGGTGCTTAATAAACTTGATTTAATTCCGCAACCAGAACGGCAGAAACTCTGTAACGACATTGTCAAAAACCTCGAATGGGAGGGTCCTGTTTATACAATCAGTGCGATTAATCGTGATGGAGTAAATAAACTTTGTCAGGACATCATGAACTCAATTATCGCTAATGAACCCGAAGAAATATAAAAAAGTAGTCGTTAAAATCGGTAGTGCTCTCATTACCGATGGTGGAAAAGGTCTCGACAGGAAGATGATTAGTACCTGGTCGGCGCAAATGGCTAGTATTCACAATGAAGGTATTGAAGTTGTTCTGGTTTCATCAGGCTCTATTGCCGAAGGCATTACCCGTCTGGGATTAAAATCCCGGCCTAACCACATTGCTGAATTGCAGGCTACTGCAGCTGTTGGTCAAATGGGTTTGGTTCAGGCTTATGAAAGCGGTTTTCAGAAGCACGGTATTCTCAGCGCACAGATATTACTAACCCATGCTGATTTATCGAATCGGAAACGTTATTTGAATGCTCGAAGCACGCTTAGAACCTTGCTGAATTATCGAACCATCCCGGTAGTCAATGAAAATGACAGCGTATCCAATGAAGAAATTCGATTCGGCGATAACGATACTCTTGGTGCATTAGTGGCAAATTTAATTGAAGCGGACCTACTTATTATTTTGACCGATCAGGAAGGATTGTTTAATGTTAATCCCAATGATGATCCAGACGCTGTGTTAATTCGGGAAGCAGATTCTGGTGCCCCCCGATTGCTTGATTATGCAGGTTCCAGTAGTGGTTTGCTCGGGCGTGGCGGAATGCAGACGAAAGTGAAGGCGGCGCAACTTGCTGCACGCTCCGGAACTCACACTATTATTGCCTCGGGCAAGCAGCCGGATATTATTAATCGTCTGGTTGCAGGTGAATCGGTGGGTAGTTTTTTGAAAGCGGGTGAAGGTCACCTTGCTGCTCGAAAACAATGGTTGGCCGGTCAAATGAGATGTATAGGTGAGTTAACGCTCGATGATGGCGCTGTCGAAGTCCTGGTGAAAAAATCTGCAAGTTTGTTACCGGTTGGGGTCAAAAAGGTTAGTGGTGTTTTTAACCGAGGTGAAGTTCTGGCCTGCCTCGATGGTAATGGTACTGAAATAGCTCGAGGGCTGGTCAACTATAATTCCGATGAGTGCCGACAAATAATAGGCAAGCCTAGCGGACAAATTATTGCAATTCTTGGTTACGAAGATGACCCTGAACTCATTAATCGGGAAAATCTAATTTTGACATGATAGATAAAGCTTCGATTTTATATCTTCCTCATGGCGGAGGTCCGATGCCTTTGCTGGATGAGTCATCGCATATTGAAATGAACCGGTTTCTGCGGGGTTACCCTGAAACAATCGAAGAACCTGATGCGATCATCGTGGTAAGTGCTCATTGGGAAGCGGAGACTATTTCGGCTACCGCGCATCCAAAACCTGATTTGCTATTTGATTATTATGGCTTTCCCGATGAATGTTATCAGTATCAGTATCAAGCCCCGGGTCACCCTCAACTAGCATCCGATGTTCAAAGTATGCTGGCGAAAAACGAGATAGATTGTAGCCTGGATACTCAGCGGGGTCTTGATCATGGCGTATTTGTACCTCTAATGCTGATGTATCCCGATGCTGATATTCCCTGTATTCAACTATCGTTATCGTCGAATCTAGATGCGAATTTTCATATTGAAATCGGTGAAGCGTTAGGCGAACTTAAATCCAGAAATCTTCTGATTATAGGCTCTGGATTTTCATTCCATAACATGTCGGAACTATCGAAAGGTGTAGCTGGATCGTCTCGAGAGAAAAATAATGAATTCGAGGCGTGGTTAAAAACAGTTTGCTGTGATTTGAAGATATCGGAGTCGGATCGGAAGTTAAAGCTCGGCAATTGGCTTGAAGCACCAAATGCACAATTTTGTCACCCGCGTGAAGAGCATCTATTGCCTTTACAGGTTTGCTACGGGATTGCTGCGACGGCTGCTACACAGGTTTTTTCTGGTGAAGTTTATGGCGCTTCGGTCAGTGCATTTAGTTGGTAATCCTTATATTCGGCAGCCTTGGCCGATTCTAGTTTGCGCTGGATTAGTCGTTCTCTGTAACTGATGTAAATATTACTGGCACCGCTATTACCTTCCAGTTTTGGAATTTTCAATCGGTTCAAGATACTTCCCAAATGTTTCAGATAGTGTCGAGTTTAGATAAATACAGGTATTTGAGCAGCGACTTTTTATGTATGATTTGATCGAATTATCCGATACCCCCTTTACGGAACCGAATTGAAGATAGAACATATTAGAACCTTCCTTGAAATTTCCGATTGCGGTAATTTTAATCGTGCCGCCGAAAACCTCAATGTAACCCAGTCAACTATTAGTGCTCGTGTTAAATCCATGGAAGATAGCTTTGGAAGAAGCTTGTTCACCCGCAGTCACTCGGGCGTCACTTTAACTTCAGCAGGTCAACACTTCCGCGAGTATGCATTAAATATTCAAAGACTCTGGCAGCAGGCTCATCAACGTATAAATTTGCGCGAAAATTTCAATCATGGGATCGGTCTTGGAACCCAGATAAGTTTGCGAGAAAGTCTGGTTCTAGAGTGGATACCCTGGATGCGGAAAAATGCACCAGATGTTGCTATTCGAGTCGAAGCCGATTATTCCCCGAGTCTAATGCGACAACTTTCCGATGGATTGCTCGACATTGGCGTTATGTATAACCCGAGGTCAATGCCCGGTCTTGTCATCGAATCGATGCTGGAAGAAACGCTCGTCCTGGTTGCGACCAAAAAGCGCAAAATGATTTCAGGTTGGACTGAAGAATATGTATTTGTCGATTGGGGCGAGACATTCCGAGTTCAGCACGGTGAAGCCTTTCCTGGAATGGAAACCCCTGCAGTTTCAGTCGGACTGGGGGCTATTGGGCTTGAATATATATTGCTAAACGGTGGTTCGGGATATTTTCCACTGCGGGTCGTTCAGCCTTATATCGAGCGCCAGGAATTATTTTATGTCGATCATGCGCCCGAAATGCAGCGCCCCGCTTATATGGTTTTTCCTGAAGCATCCCGGCAACAGGAAGCGTTAGACGTTGCATTAAATGGTTTACGGCAGATTGCCTCAGCCTATTCAGGGTAGTGGTGACTCAATCCAGCTCTAACATTTCGAAATCTTCTTTGCCGACACCGCAATCGGGGCACATCCAGTCTTCAGGTACATCTTCCCAGCGCGTGCCCGGGGCTATTCCGTCATCCGGCCAGCCTTCTGCTTCATCATAGATGAGTCCACAGATGATACATTCCCAACGTTTCATTGTTTTCCTTAAAACCTGTCTTTTAGATCAACATAATATTGAGCAATATAAATCATATGCTCAATTTCCTGTTCACTCAATTTTCTTACCTGTCGAACCGGATTTCCAAGATATAGATAACCCGACTCAAGCCGCTTCCCGGGTGGTACTAACGTCCCTGACCCTATCATTACCTGGTCTTCGATAATCGCATTGTCGGTGATAATAGAACCCATGCCAATCATGCATTGATTACCAATCTTACAGCCATGCAAGGTCACGCGATGTGCAACGCTAACTTCACTCCCTATAATCAGTTCTGCTCCCTCAGGGTTGAACTTTCCCTGATGTGATACATGCAGAACGGATCCATCCTGAATATTAGTTTTGTGTCCGATCGTGATTTCATTGACATCACCACGAATGACGCAAAGCGGTAAAACGTTGCAGTCTTCGCCCATCGTCACTTTACCTATGACAACACTGGTTTCATCGATAATGGTTCCTTTTCCGATTTTTGGGAAATGGCCTTCGAATTCACGAATCACTTTGGCATCCTGACAGGGTAATTATTGACGAGTATAGTAGCGGATTACATTTCATCTACTAAAAAATTTATTACCTGAATGCGTCAAGTTACTCGTTTTATTAGCATCGCTAAACAATCGATTACGCGAATCAGTAAACAAATGCCCTGGTATTTACAGCTGATACGTTTTGAAAAACCGATTGGTGTCTATCTTCTGTTATGGCCGACTCTCTGGGCAATTACGATTGCAACCGAGGCTCGGCCAGATCCCTGGCTTTTATTTGTTTTTATTGCGGGTGTCTTCCTGACCCGGTCAGCCGGTTGTGCAATTAATGACTATGCTGACCGGGACATTGATCTTCATGTCGCTCGAACCGAAGATCGACCGTTAACATCTGGAAAGATAACCCCGAATGAAGCTCTGATCGTCTTTGCGATATTGATGTTACTGGCCTTCCTGCTGGTTTTGACGCTGAACTGGTTCACCATAGTGCTTTCATTGGGAGCGGTTGTTCTAGCAGCGACTTATCCGTTCATGAAACGTTTTCATTATTTACCGCAGGTCCATCTCGGAGCTTCCTTCAGTTGGGGTATCCCGATGGCCTTTGCGGCGGTACATGAGGCAGTACCGAAGGAAGCGTGGTTACTGTATGTATCAGCACTGATATGGACGGTTGCTTATGACACCCTGTATGCCATAGCTGACCGCGAAGATGATTTGAAAGTTGGGGTCAAATCTACCGCAATATTATTTGGTGAATATGATCGGATACTGGTCGGATTGTTTCAGGCTTTATTCATCACTGCGATGTGGCTAATTGGTAATAGTCTGGAATTTCACGCTATTTACTATTTCACACTGATCGTCGCAGTTGGTTTAATGAGTTATGAACAGTTTATGATTCGCCATCGAGATCCGCAACGATGTTTTGAAGCTTTCTTGCATAATCACTGGATCGGAGGCGCTATATTTTTCGGCGTGTTGGGGCACTATTATTTATCGACTTGAAACTGATGTACTTACAGATCTGAGTCGGTTTTCGGGCTGTAGTCTGGCGCAAAAATCGAGCCCAGGGATAATTATCATTCCCGCGATCATCATCAGGATTGACGAATGTAGGCCGTTGTGGCGCAGAGTTGCCTGGCCCGCGATGAAATGAAATTGTAAATGAAGGGTAGGAGAGTGTCGCTTAAAACCATTGAGCAGAAGGACTGGGCTGGCGTTATTTAGCCAGAAAGTTCTATAAAAAGATGGCTATACCCAGACCATGAAAATATAACCACTGTACAGGCAGGATATCAGTAATATTCCGCTTGACCAGATTCTAAGCGGAGGGAATTTGAAGATAATAAAAAGCCCGATTGCCCACACTGATAGAAATTCGATTATCCCGGTGATTTTACCATGATGGGCCGGATCCCAATATGAAACAGGGCTGATAAAACGCCAGTCACTGAATGGGAAAAAATGACGATGACCATCGTCATGATGAAGTGGAAAGTCTCCAATAGTATGTAATAACATACTGGCAATAAGTACGATTATCAGCGGTTGTTTGAAATACCATCCAACCAGTAACAGAATGAGCAAGAGGGGTATAGAGTTAAAGATATCGATTGCGGCTTGCCAGACCGGGTCGTAGTAAGCGATCGACCAGATGAGTGGCTCAGGTGTTCCTATAAGTAAGTGCCAGGCATAGAATATGATGATAATAACATCTGGCAGGATGGCCCCTATAATCAAACTGGTCGTGAATCGTGGGCTGGTTTGATATTGTTTTGCCGTGCCTAATAATGCAAGGCTAATCATTGCGTGGGCTGGCGTATTCATTCGCCTAAACTGGGACCTTGAATTGGGTTAATAGCCAGTCGCGAACTTCGGCGACCTGGGCCTCATTTTGGCGGGATTCTCTGACTAACAGGTAATAGCCCAAATCAGTGGTTAAAGAGACTGGCGTTGGTTTGATCAGGCGCCCCTGGTCAATCAAATCATCAACCAGGACTGACCAGCCAAGTGCTACGCCATGACCCTGACAGGCAGCTTCGATAATCAACGGATAGTTATTAATACGCAGATTACGATGAGGTAACGGTTGATCAATTTGGTAACTACCAAGCCAGACTCGCCAGTTCAACCAGTTCCAGTGAGAGTCTTCCAGGTCTAGCAGTTCTGCATTGACCAACCAGTTCTCCCAGTTTTCGTCGGTGGCTTGCGGATAGCCGGGGGCACATACCGGAAACACTATTTCGTCAAAGAGTCGGTAACTAATAAAACCGGGCCATTCGCCCGCGCCATGAATCATTACCAGTTGAACTTCATCCGCTAAACAGTCTTTATCTTCATCAGAGGTTATCAGATGAAAAGAAAGGTCGAGGAATTGTCGTTTTAAAGCCGCTAATTTGGGTGCAAGCCATAGTTGTGCAATCGACAAATCACAGGAAATTGTTAATTTTTGTGATACCTCGGTTAGTCTGATATCTGTCGTTGCGCCGGCTAATTGTCGAAGTATCACCGAAACAGTATGTTGGAACTCGCGACCTTCACGGGTTAGTTGAACCGCCCGATGTGACCGGGTGAAAAGTTTGGCCTGCAGACTTTCTTCGAGGCTACGAATTTGCTGGCTAATTGCGGCCTGGGTCAAATGCAATTCTTCGCTGGCGCGGGTGAAGCTTAATAGTCGAGCAGCTGCTTCGAATGCGACTAGTGGGTCGAGGGGGGGTAATCGGCGTTTGTACATAGGTTGTTAGTTTAGGTTATTCATTAGGTGAATAGTAGGTGTGGGACTAGTGCGAATGGTTAGTTTTCATTTTCTGTCACACCCAAAAGCAAGATTCATTCCAGAGTTAATTGGGTCGACAGTGTGGTACGAAGAAAAGAAAGATCTTGTGTGTGAAATATTTTCAGGTCATTTTCAATGAAAAACTAGCATTGTTTATCATTGTTGTTTCATACAAGAGTTCAAAATTCAGTCGGTCGTTAACTAATCCGAAGGAGTGGTAATTAAATTTACTTCTGCCACATCACATGCGGGTCAAAATTAATCCATGAAAACTGATGATGATCAGCCAGACCAAGATGTTTGATCGGTAATTTATTTAATTGAGACTTTTCACCAGGACGGCGCAGCTGAATACCGCTTCGATCGGTTAACATGCGAATCGTCGATGATGAAATATCCTTATCAATCGGGCCTTTAATCACGACAGCCTTTTCCCGACTTTCAAATTGTAAAATTGATCCGATGGGTGCTATGCCGTTAATTTTTAGAAACAGGCCGGCAAATATCGGATCAAGTTGCTTGCTGGCAAACATTCGTGCAAATTCACGTGTCGGGTTAAGCATCGAGTCTCCGCCGATGCCGGAAGCTTGAGCCATAGCTATGTCTGCAAAGACAAATGGAGTCCGTAGTAATAGTCCGTTTCTTGATGGGTTATCGCTGGCGATATTGTGATGCTGAATTGCATCGGCCATGGTGGGGTCGTTTAATCCTGCTTTTTCTAATAATGAGATGCTTTCCTTGGAATAGTGTTCTTCTAGGCCACGTTTTTCATCTGAACTGAACTGATTCTGATTATCGAGCACTTGTTTCTCGAATTGAAGTAAGCCCAGATTGAAGCCCAATGCGGCCAGTACCAGCGCTAATCGTTTCGAACTGTCTATTGTTTCAGATGGGTTGTAGTGGTTAAACCTTTTAACGAGTTCAACTAGAGAAGATGCTATGTAAACCGGTTTTGTGACGTTATAATGAGAGTGGCCGATCAAAAATAATTCGCCCAAAATCTGGTTTACATCTTCCTCGCATAATTCGATTAGCCTTTCCGCCAATTCAGAAAGGTCAGAGCCTGAACTGTCATCAGATTGTTCCAGTATACTTTTTTGTAAATTTTTGTAGCGCATGACTATTTTTAGGAGTCGCGCGTGAACTGAGTTATCGTTGACATAATTAATATCATGGACTGCCCTCGAAGGGCTATTGGACTTTTCTTCATGGATCAGTCCTTCTTCACGCATCCGGTCATAATGGGCCTGACTGATGCGGTTGCCCTTTTTTACCAACAGTAGGCCTTTGCCATCATAAATATCACGACGAGCCAGTCCATTTACAATGTCCTTGCTGGTTAATTTTCTATTATCGACTTGATTTTTTGCCATTTTAGGGTGTTCCGGAAATCTGGTTTCGATAATCTAAGCGCACCGAAAACCTGATCCGTATATTCGGTTGGTCGATGAATCATTGTCTCGAAATATCGCTATTATACTGAGTATATACGTGATTTGAGAATGCTAAAGTCCTTATCCACTTTATTTAGCGTGACCGAAATTAAAATTGGTGTTCGGTACCGTGTGGTTTACAGTAAGTGTCAAAATTTTACAGCAGAATAAATGTGCCTCAAAACGACCCTCAGGATCGGTTTTCTCGTGAACAATTAATAGGTGTAATATTGGTTCTGCTAGGTGCATTGTCGATTGGAATCATGCCCAGTGCAGCAAAAATTGCTTACCAGGAAGGAGCAAACCCAATCGCCGCAATTCTGATGAGAAGCCTGGTTGGTTTAACGGGGTTGGCAATATATATGACCTGGCGGAACATAAGGTTTCACCTCGAAAGAAAAAACATTAAAAGGTCATTTGCAACCGGTATAGTTCAATCCCTGAGCTCGTTGGGTATAATGGGGTCGGTTGCCTATATCGATATTAGCCTGGCTGTTCTGATAATATTTTGTTTTCCATTTATCGTTATTCTATATAATCAATATAAGGGTCATAGTAAAATGACACCATCGGTTATGTTATCTTTTTTTGTCGCTATCTTCGGCCTTGGCCTGGCATTGAGTGTTGACTTCGCCCTTCTCAACCCTGTTGGGATTATGCTTTCGGTCTTGGGCATGTTTGCCATGGCAGCTATGGTGTTAATGGTTTCCTCGGTGACTCGAAATATTGGTGCGATTCCGGCAACTTTTCAGATGACATCCTGGACCAGTTTTATTTTCTTACTTGTGGTGCTGTTCTCACCCTATATCGGAATTCTCGAGGAAGCCAGCTACCCGTCAAGTGCTCGAGGGTGGATCGCGATTTTTGCAGCGGGGTTTTCATTTATTCTGGGCTATGTTTTCTTTTTCCTCGGCGCCAATATTATTGGAACCAGTCGCGCTTCGATGCTCAGTATTACTGAGCCTGTCATGATTGTTCTGGTCGCCGTTGTTGTAGTCGATGAATGGTTGTCGCCGCTTCAGTGGTTTGGACTAGTTTTAGTTGTCGGTAGTTTATTGGTCATTGAGCTGCCTCGAAAACGCCGAGGCGACCCCCTTAGTTCTTAAAAAATTCACTCAGATCATGCCTGGGAAGCTGTCATTTTGTTTGACGTGAGTTCGCGTGTAGACTGGCCTAAGGTAAATCATGATGACTTTTCAAGCCCAGCCCGTCCGATCTTATCGCCCAGATTTAGTGACCCTGTTAACAGGGTCGCTGGTGATCTGGATTGTCGGAGATGTGTTTTTTCAGGATGATATTCAACATATCCCAATCGAACCGGCCGATAATCAATCGATCATAGGCTATTCGAACATACGCCAACAGGCCCTCGAGGTTGATCGGCAGTTGGCCGCCATTAAAACTAATTCTCAGCAAATTGACCCCGCCATGTTCGATGTGCTGAATCAATCAAATCACAAGCAATTTCGATTTGATTTACTTCGCATGGCATCAGATGCAGTAGAGCGGGGTGATCAGTTGCTATTGGCAAACACCTTGCTCACCATCGGCGAAGCTTCAATTAATGCACTCGATTTAATCGATGCTGAAAGTTATTTGAATGAAGCTTTATTATTAGCTGACGAACTGGGTGATATGACCTTAAAGGGGCGTTGTTATCAGCAACTCGGTCATTTGAATATTAAGCAACGTAATCTCGCCCGCCGTTCGGCTTATGCCTATGATCAGCTTCTGATTGCGCGTAATCGAATAGCGCTAGATCAAACGGGGAATACTTATTTAAATTTGCAAACTATTATCAGCGATAATCTTGAGATCAAGCGCCTTGGTGCTGCGGCTAGTGCATGGGAAACCATGTCGCAATTTCATGCGGGTCAACACGATAGTTATCAGGCCAGTCTCGCGATCATAGAAGCCGCTAAATTATATGCGGTTTCCGGTCGTGCTCTACGTGCGAAGCAGCTTATCGGAGGGTTATCGACAGAAGCCGTTGGGCCCTACGAGAAAGAAAGCCTTGAGCTCGAAATTAATCAGCTCGAACAACAACATGAGCGAGACAACCATTTGTCGGCGAATGCTCGGGATTACCTGGGCCTTTATAACCATTATAAAAACAAAGGTGATGAACTGCGTGCCTGGGAATTTAGGTTAAAAGCCAATCAGTCACTGCTGAAAACCAGCCAGCAGTCGATGTATCTACGACAACCCGATGTTATGGCCATTCTCTATAATTCGAATTTTGCAATGGATCGAGCCAAAATATATTTACAACAGGCTAATAAGTTATTTATAGATCAGAATGACCGGGGATATTCGCATCAAACCCAGGAAATGCAAAAGCTGGTTTATTAATGGTTTGGAAATATTCTCTTCAATGGGTATTTTCAAATCCAGGAATGAGCCTGAAAAAGGGGTCATTCAAAACTGAGTTAAGCCCTTAAGTCATGTGTTTGTTTAAAAAGCGTATCTCGTGCCGCGTTTAATTGTTCAGCCGCTTCATTATCATTGCGGTGGTCTTGACTTGATGAGATCAATGGGCAATTCATCCAGCAGTGCAGCGAGGGTGCTGTTGATGTGTTCAACACCATTGTCTGCAGGAAATTCCTGTATTTTGAAAGGAAACGAGTCGAGAAGTTGCTGGATGGCGGGCAACATAAACGCTTCGCTAATTTGTTCGACGGTCACGATCACCTGAAACTGAGTGACCACATCAACGGTGTTAATATTTTAAATCTCTTTAGGGTTGTCTTGATCACCCTGATTAACTGAATCAATTCGGATATAGCCAGGCTGTTGCATAAGCCTTTAATCTGATGC
>JBLIOG010000034.1:0-23928 GCA_047639625.1 Gammaproteobacteria bacterium | reverse complement strand
GTCCCCTTATTTCATGCCTGCCAAGAATCATCCGCTTTCCAGTTAGATACCCATTCTGGAATATCATCGGCAGGCATGGGTCGAGCAATGCCATAACCCTGCGCCAACTCACAGCCCAGTTTCAGCAGTGCTAGTCCGTGTTCGATGGTTTCGACTCCCTCGGCAATTACTTCGCGCTTGAATGTTTTAGCTAAACCTATGACGCTTTCAACAATCGCTAAATCGTCTGCATCTTCCAACATGTCACGCACGAAGCTCTGGTCGATTTTAATCAAGTGCGCTGGCAAGCGTCTGAGATGAGCGAGTGATGAATATCCCGTACCAAAGTCATCTAAGGCAAAGCGTACACCGAGCTCATGGCAACCATTCATGGTGTCAAGCACTTGGCCGATGTCACTTAATATACTGGATTCCAATATTTCCAATTCTAAATAGTTAGGGTCTACTTCGGGATGGGCTGCCAATAATGCTGATAGGCGAGTGGTGAAGTTAGCTTGCTGTAATTGATAGGCACTAATGTTGATGCTGATAGACAGCTGTTCTCCCATGTTTCGCCATTGGCTTATTTGGCTCAATGCGGTATCTATGATCCATTCTCCCAGATCCAGACTAATGGCGTGACCTTCTATCGCCGGCAAGAAATCTAAAGGCGGGACTAAACCACGAACAGGATGCTGCCAGCGAATTAACGCTTCAACGCCAATCACTTCGCCAGTGTGCATATTTACCTTGGGTTGATAATGCAACACAAACTCACGTCTACCCAAAGCTGAACGAATATCGTCTATACTTTGCCGCATTATCTTGATCGCATTATCTTGGGCGGCATCAAACAGTTGATAGCGGTTCTTGCCTGCTTGCTTAGCGATATACATGGCTTGGTCGGCATGACGCATGAGTTGGTCCGCATCTACACCGTTTTGTGGATAAAGGGTGACACCTATACTCACTGAAACTTGCCCTATGGCATCGCCCAGGGTAACAGGCTCAGCAGCCGCCTTTAGTAGCTGTTCTAATACAGGCTCACTATCCGCAAAATTTTCTAAATCAACCATGATAGCGATAAATTCATCACCGCCAATACGAGCCAGCGTATCACCTTCATGTAAAACATTTTTCATGCGCTCTGACACTGCAATAAGTAGCTCATCACCCTTACTATGCCCGCAAGCATCATTGACATTTTTAAAGTTATCTAAGTCCAGATATGCAACGGCTAATGACTGATTGCGGTGTTGACACTGCACCATGGCCTGGCTTAACCGATCTAACAGTAATACGCGGTTAGGCAGGCCAGTCAGTACGTCGTAATGGGCAGTGCGTTCCAGATTTCGGGAGGCTTGTTGAAGCTTTAGAATATTGGAAACCCGTACACTCACAATTTGGGGGGAAATCGGTTTGCGAATAAAGTCTATAGCGCCGAGTTCAAGGCCGCGTTCCTCATCTTCATTACTGGCATTCGCGGTTAAAAATACAATAGGAATCGATGAGGTTTTGTCATTCGTTCTAATTTTCGCACAAACTTCATACCCATTCATTCCCGGCATTTGGACGTCGAGAATAACCAAATCAGGATTAAGAGCATTCACTTTTTCCAAGGCTTCCTCACCAGATTCAGCCGTCTCAATAGTGCCAAAATCCTTCAGCAACAGTGACATCAAATGCCGGATGGCTTTTTCATCATCGACAATTAATATCGTCACCTCATGATTTATATTCTGTGCGCCTTGAAGAATCAACTTAAAGTCCTCCAGTCCTTGCAATAGTATTCGACCGGGTTTGCCACCGTTTCCATACATCTTCTTGATTGATACCAACTCAAGAGCTTCTGCATGATTGTTCAATAACTCAATATCTTCCGCAGTGACATTTTCTCTATCTTTGAGTATTTGATCTGCATTGGTAGCTATTGTCGTAATTAAATGATAACCAAATGAACCCCCACCGCCCTTAATGGAATGTGCCAACGCTATCGCCTTCGTTTTTAGCTCACTATCTGTTGGCTTATTAGATAAGTCAGAAATTGCTTTAGTAAAACCATCACATTGTTCTTTTAATCCATCCTCATACATTTTTAACAGTTCAGCAAACGCATCCTCACCAATTACCGCCCTAGCTGAGGGTACAACGGTGTCTTTGTTTTGCTCTGCCGTTTGATCAACGATATTCGCAACTCGCAGTAACACCTGGGCAAAGCTCGCGGTTTCTCCACTTTCTTCAGTGTTAGCACCGGGATCGATGGACTGTTGACCCGCCACTGATGCACTCGTATGAGACATTGAAGTATGAATTTCTTCATCTAAGCATTTGTTAATCGATTTTAGCAGAAGTGGCAATTCTATTGGTTTGCTACAGACATCGTTCATGCCCACGCTCATATATTCGCTGATACTGCCTGCTGCTATATCGGCAGTCAGGGCGATGATCGGAATAATAGACTTGGGACCACCCATTTTACGGATAGAAACTGCTGCCTCTAAACCATCCATCACTGGCATCCGAATATCCATCAAAATAACGTCAAAATCACTCGAGTTATGACACTCGATTGCGGACTTACCATCCTCAGCAATTTCAACCGAGTGACCTAATTTAGTTAAAATAGCCCGTATGATATGTTGATTAACAATAGTATCTTCGGCCACTAAAATTTTCAAAGGCCGGGAAGCCACCCATCGATCTAAGGCAGCTCTCCTAACGGTTGCTACCACCGCTTTTTTTGCGGGCTGGCAGCTAACCGTAAACCAAAACGCAGAACCTATACCCTTTGTACTATCAACACCAATTTGACCGCCCATCAACTCTACTAGCTGTTTAGATATCGACAGCCCCAACCCCGTCCCACCATAGGTTCTAGAGGTCGAACTGTCTGCCTGAGTGAAAGCGGTGAAGAGTTTACTTTTTTCCTCATCAGTCAATCCTATTCCGCTATCGGTCACGGTAAATCGAATTCTTAATTCATCCTGCTCATTCGGCTCTGGTTTGACAGCAACCCCAATGTGGCCTGTACTAGTGAACTTCAATGCATTACTGAGAAAATTGGATAATACCTGGCCGATCCGCATCGAATCCGCATAGACAGCTTCTGGTAAATCGTTATCTAATTTGATGTCCAGCGTCAAGCCTTTCGAAGTAACACTAGGGCCAAATAGATGAATGTTGTCGTGGACAAAAGATGCCAAGTGAAAATTCGTAGGTGAAATTTCGAGTTTGCCAGCTTCTAATTTGGATTGATCAAGAATCTCATTGAGGATCGCCATTAAGTTTTTGCCCGACGACTTAATGCTGGTTGTCCAATCCAACTGTTTGGGCGACAAGTCTGTATCCAGTAGTAAATCTGACATCCCGATGACCCCCGCCATCGGGGTACGAATTTCGTGACTCATGACCGAGAGAAACTCGCTTTTAGCCTGGTTCGCCTGTTCCGCAACGTCTTTTGCTTGACGATACTGTAAGGTCTTAGCATCCACCTCTTCACTTAGCTCGTCGCGCGATTGCTGCAGCTGCATCTGGCCTCGGTTCTGTAGGTCTTGCAAGCTATTGTAGGCATCCACCAGCTCAGCGAGTTCGTCATTATGGCTCCATTCCACCGGCGGCGAAATCTCGCTGTCTTGCTGGGCCCTTCGAATGGCCGCCACTAATCGCGCCAAGGGTTGCCCTATTGCAATACGATAGGAGATTATTAAGCTTAACGCCAAAACAGCAAATAATGAAAGTAGCAAGATTCCATTCGCCGTCAGCCGTCGATATAGATTTTGTTGGTAAAAGGCCCTGGTCAAGCCAATTTCTAGCTGGCCTAAAATTTGAGCACCACCACTATCCATATCGAAACTGATCGGTATTTGGCTGACCTCAATTTGCTCGTCAAGCCGATACAGTCCAATTTCGCTAAACAAGCTACCGTCTGCTAAGTATACTCTTGCAAAGGCCAGCTCAGTCTTAAGTTGCATGCTGCCCAACATAGCATTGGTATGAACCTCATCCAGGTTCCACAAAGGACCCGCCAGAATCTGGGCATATATCTGTTGCATGCTTGCTAAGTCGAGCAATAACTGGCCCTCGAACTGGCGCTTATTACGCCATTCTAGCACCGTCATGGCCAGTACGACCGCCAGCAAACTTAATGGCAGGCTGTATGTCAAAATCCTAACAATGGCCCATTTTCTAACAGCGGGCATTAACGAAGGCCAATATGGTACTTTTGTCGTAGATTAAGCCAACGGGCCAGTACTTCGGGACGCGCTAACTGAGCATTTAAAAAGTGTTGTAGGTCATTACCTGGCCCGGTGACAAATGCCAGTCGCTGGTATCGGCTGTGAGGCTTGGGAGACAGGTATATTTGATCCGATAAGCCCTCTTGAGCAATCAAAAATAGCGCTGCAGACCTGGGTACCAGGGTGACATCAATTCGGCCTTTACTAAGCTTACGAAAATTGTCCAGGTGATTATTCGAGTTCACCCTACGGGTTTTCCCAAGCTCAGCAATACGGTCGTCTATGCCCTGATAGCGATGCCCCTTTAAGCCCCCGAACACCTTACCATCCAAAGACTCGGGACCATTATAGTCGAGCGACTGTTGTACACTAGAGATGACTTCATTACCGTCTTCCATCAAACTCATATCCAACCACAGTTGCTTGGTTTGTAGTTCATCGCCAAACCAGGCTGGATTAACCCACGGCACCAAATTCACGCTGTCGCCGGCAACCAGTTTATTCAACGCCGGGCGAGACATCGCTTTCAAATTAAAGTCATAGGTTTCTGGCGCCAACGTATTGAGCAACTCAACTAAGTCATAACTCAAACCTTGCCCTTCATAAATAAACGGTGGGTGAGTGTGATAGGTAATTACATTGACCGTTTTCGCCCAGCCCAAAGGCGCATATAACAAGGCGCTAACTAATAGGTAGCTCGATAGTTTAACCATTAGGATTTTCATTTCATTATCCTCTCATTTAACTTTAACGCATTGATAATGCGCATTAACGCCCCGTCAGAGGCCACGATTTAACCCACTGTGCAGCACTGTGGGTAGTCAGTATATCTTGCCACGCCTGGGACTGTTTAAACACGCTCATGCGCTTATTAAAGCTGGACATCTGCGTTGTATTCCAGGCCCCGTGGCTAACCGCAATACCTAATGGTACTTGTCCTACCGCCATAGGCAAAAACTCAAACGACTCCTGTAACCCCAGTTCGTCAATCATATATGAGCCCGTTATCGAGCCCATTAAAATACCGTCTAAGTGCCCTTTGGCGAGTGATTTAAAGTGCTTTTTGAGGTCATTGCTCCGATTCAGGCGAACTGCAGAATCCTCTAAGGTAGGGTATTTAAATCCAAGCATAGCGCCTAAGCGCATGCCAGACAGATCTGATAACCTGGTTACAGCAACGCCCTTGCCGCGCGGCACCAAAATCAATGTGTATTCAGTGATGATAGGGTCACTGTAATAGGCCTTTTGCCGACGCTCTGGCGTAGCCAGAACCGACATTGCCAGGTCAATATCGCCCCGATGAACTGCGTAATAAGCGCGTTTAAACGGCATAACTTGAACATCTAATGAGTAACCCATTTGCTCTAAAACCTGGGCACTAGAAACCGCTATCACACCCGACAACTGTTGCTGGGTGTAATGGGCTATGGGCTGATTATTAGCCACCGCCGTACGTAGTACCTGGCCACTGGCCACATTAGCCCAGAGCACGCCAAACAGTATCCCTAAGCCGCTATAAATTGTTAGTCTCAAAAGGCCTCTTTGTGCTTTCTGTCTGATGGTTACTAACTGGTTTAGATCTACGGGTTTACTCATAGCGTTTGCCATCCCAGCGACCAGAGGTTAACTATACTGGCTGCAGCAGCTCGACGTTTCGTGTGGGTTAGTCGATAATTTCTAATTAAGCTTATAGTCGTGCATTTGAATAAATCAAGGTCTGTACTGTTGATACAGAACAGTTAGGGGTATTTCTATGTTTCAGATGATATTTTAGATCGAATAATTTGGCCGTGTGAGCAATTATCAATACTGGGCAATCAGTATTTCCCAATAGACAAATGAACCTGACCCGAGATCAAGTCCTGAGAGCTATATTTTTATCTGGCCTCTAATTCCCGGTAGTAGGGATTAAAAGAGCGCTACCCTGAACGACCGCTTCTTTGACCAAAGGAGTCGTTGGAGTTACTGGTTGAGACAGCCCACTCTTAACCTCAATGGACTGGCACCCGAACGGCTCTTAAGGACACAGGGCTACAATGGTCGCTTATAACTAAAGATTGTCGACTGCATCCAAGTTTCATTGGACCCCTTCTGGCACTTCTCGGCCAATTGCGATGGACAATAGCAAGGTCTGCTTATTAAAAAACTTTCCGAAAATACCAGGGCGAAGTTATATTTTTGGGCTTTCGTGAAGCATTACAAAAAAAAATAATGTGGTAAGCCACCCTCAAAGCCCGTGAGGACAATGAGAGAGGAATTATGGGACAGGGTGTCAATTTTGGCCGGAAGCCTTTTTGTTCAACGGAATCACGTTACATTCTTCTTCGGGCTCTCCGGCGGCCTTCATCAGCTGATCGGAAATGCTGTCGCTGGCCCTCTGCAATTGCCATCGCTGCTTAGTGAGGACAGGCAAAAGATAGCTGAGACCTGGGAGAGTCGGCTGAGAGACAATGGCGCAACTAGAAGATCCGGAGTTGCGATCGTAGAAGATGGTCAGATATTCATCGATCTCGACGCAATAGCTCCGATATTGAAACCAGCGATCACTTTGATCGGTGTGGATGGCGGAGAGATAGAACACGCAACTGAAGTCGAGCTAAAGCCAGGGAAAGGTATTCGCAATTTTAGTCTTGACCAATTGTCGATGGGTGTTCTGCTGCGGCTATCAGAAGGAAAATATCAGCCGTACGACTGTTTGTTGCATCATGCTGGCATTGTCGCTGAACAGTCGAGAACCGGGGTGCAGAGACGCTTTAAAGATGCGTTGTTGAGTCTTGAAACAGATACCCCAGACATAGCATTGCTAATTGATTGTATCGACAAGATTGTATTTTCAGATTCGAAATCAGTGCAGCGAGGTGTACATCAAATTAAGGTGCGATCAGGCGAAGATTTAGAGGATGATGAAAGCTCTCCGTCGACACTAGCGATCAATGTGGAAGATATGAAAAAGAGAGGGGGCAAGAAACGCCTCGATCATTCGGGCGACTTCGGCTTTCTACTAGACGCACTGCTCTACCATTTGCGCCTGCTAGGGAATAAGACCATAGAGTCGCTTGACCAGCGTGGCCGTAGTGAGGAGGAACAAGTCGATTCCGATGACGATGATGATGATGCCACCACATTACCACCACAAAAACGACTTGAGTTATTGGATCTATGCCATGCGAAAGTTCATCTTGTCGTTAATCGAATGATTCACCAGTTTCGAGCGTATTCAGAAGGTAAGGTAATGCTGGGTGATGTATTAGTGCGCTTGCTAGGAGTGTTGGCAGTTATACGGGAGTTACGTCGCTGTGATGGCCGCGTGGTATGGATTGATAAAGGGAAAACTACCGTACCCGTAATTGAGCGGATGCGATTGTTCGAAGAAACACTTTATACCTTAGTTTGAAGGAAAGAGTTCGTTGTTGCACCTCGATTCAATGGGTGAGGAATTTAAGCACAGTGATGATGTGGCTCGACTAAAGGGTTTATTGGTATGGCTCGCCTGGGATTGCGGTCTGTGCATCAACTACCGAATTGCCTTTATGGAAACACCAAAGAAACGGGATGAGCGGTTAAAATGTAACGCCATGATGCTCGCGCTTGCGCAATCCGTTGAAAGGGATTCGGTCGTGATTGATGAAGCCCGACGAAGCATTGGGTCGTTGAGCACGAGTGAGCTCGATTGGCTCAAAGACCTACAACGACTCATGCTGCAATGTGACTCGGTTAAGGCAGGTGATCCCTCCATAAACTGGGCAGAAAACACTGATGGGAGACCCGGTGATTTTGCTGTACACACCAGTCTGAAGAATTGGGATCTACGCATTGTGCTATCGAATTCGGGAAGTCAGATAGCAGTGATTAGCCTAGATCGAAAAAAAGGTATTAAGGCTTTCAAACCAGATGTCCTCAATTTGGCTCGCCTAAGCTAAAGCTGTCTGTGTGATCCGTCAGTTTCTTCTGATATTTAAATGCTGCAGGAGAATAGTGAGAGTAATACGACAGACACAGAGATCGCGCATCTCGAGTTTCTCGTTGGAAGTTGAATTCTATGAAAATGGTGCCAGGCGCGTAATCCACGGGTCGCAATATGTAAAAGTCCCGTAGTCGATAGGAGGGTGGAAAACAACAATTTAGTTTATGCTGCTGTAAGGAAGATTCACCGTATTCGACAACCCAAAATTGAAGCGAGAATATGCGACTCTGCGACTATATGTGGTGCACTGGACAGTCATTATTCTTGGGGCGCATCGTGCCGGCGTTGATCGGGATTATGTTGAACGAGCGGCCGGAATTGGCGGGCAGGACGTGTATCAAACTTGAATCCGATGAGCATAAAGCCGATCATAGTGCGGTTTCATACGGCGATGATGTAAAAAGCATTGGATTGCTAATGAAGTGTTTGGCCGGGCGGCAGACACGTTATGTCAACAAACAAGAACACCGTACAGGATCACTGTGGGAGGGTCGTTATAAAACGAGTATTGTCGAAAGTGATTCCTACTTCCTGCAGTGTTGTTGCTATATTGAACTAAATCCAGTAAAGGCGAAGATGGTTGCCCAACCAGAGCATTATCGGTGGTCAAGCTATCAGGAGAATGCAGGTCTATCACCACCCCAGATAATAAATCTCTCTGCGTTTAAGAATTTAAACGACATCAGTGTTGATCATTACCGAGAATTTATCGCGCAAGGCTCCTCTACATCTGAAGCAATGTTTATATCCCAGATGCTTGAAAGCAATCGTCTTACGGGTGGAGCCCCGTTCGTCGAGGAAATCGAGCTACGAACAGGAATCAGACTAGAATTCAAACGCCCGGGTCGGCCAGCCAAAGAGCAAGAGATAACCAATTAAATATATCTGTCCCGGTTATTTCTTGGTGCGCTATTAGTATTGTAGAATAAATTGGTCTCTAACCCGGGTTTTCTGTCAGGTATTTGGGGACATCCAGGAGTATTAGAGGAGATCGGTGCTGTGGTGTTGTTTAAGTTTGTTGAGAATCGAATTACATGACGATTTCACTTTCGGTACATTCTTATGAACTTGATTTTGCATTTACATGCCGTACACTATTCGTTATTAAGCCGTACGGAGTCAGCAATGGAAACACAAAAACTCACAGTGAGATTGCCACAAAAAGATTTACAGTTCATCAAACGGTTTGCAGTTGAGCACAACCTGACTGTTACGGAACTGATTCGTCGCCACTTTTCTCAATTACGAAGGCAAGAAGATAACGACATTTCACCAAAACTACAGCAAATTACCGGCATTCTTCCTAAAAACATCGAGACTTCGGATCTTAAACAGGAGTACCACGACTACTTATTGGATAAGCACCAGTGAAGGTGCTGTTTGATCTGAATGTTCTGCTGGATGTAATGCAACAGCGGGAACAGTTTTATGAGGCTTCCGCCGCCGCATTAAGCCGTTCATTAAATGGAGATTGTCTTGGCATTATTCCCGGTCATGCAGTGACTACCCTACATTATTTGCTGATGCGCTATGTCAATAAACAGAAAGCTGATGAGAGCGTTGATTTTATGCTGGATAATTTTACTGTTGCCAATGCTGAGACTGAAACATTCCGCTATGCGAGGCAGCTTCGCATGAAAGATTTCGAAGATGCAGTGGTTGCAGCTATTGCGGCCAAAGCCAAGTGTGATGCGATTGTGACACGGAATATTGCTGATTTTAGGCAGTCGCCGGTTGAGGCGTTGTTACCTGAAGAATTTCAGTTATAGATGGCCGTTGTCCTGGCGTAAGATCTTAATCACTCCCACCAAACACCCTGCGTCACCGGCCTCTGATGTGGTCTCAAATATCTTAAGTTTTTTGACAGGGCGGAGTCTCGGGCTCATTGAGCAAACTCCCAGTAATATTCAGTGAAAAATCGTCGGAAAATTGGCTAAACTTCAATGGTCCCCGGAGCCGAAATCGACGTACCCGAGTGGCCTGAAAAGAATTCCGATTTCCGCTTGGGACTAAAACCCATTGATTCCATAACAAATTCGACGCAAAAAAAAGCCGCCCCGAGTGATCCCGTGAGCGGCTTTCGTTTTATTTGGCTCCCCGACCCGGGCTCGAACCAGGGACCCATTGATTAACAGTCAATTGCTCTACCAACTGAGCTATCGGGGAATTGAGGATGCGTATACTAATAGATTAAAACTGCAACAGCAACCGAAAATCCCAGCAATTTGGAACATTTCGGGAGCTGCCTATTTTAACTGATAAGGGGTTCTAAATAACTCGATTAAGCTTCGAAAACTTGTCGAATTCGGTCAACTGCTTTTTCCAGGTTTTCCATGCTGGTTGCAAATGATATGCGCATGTAGCCTTCGGCGCCAAATGCTGAACCGGGCACCAGCGCTACACCGACCTGATCAAGCAACAGATTTGCTGCATCGACGTCATTTTTAATATCGTCCCGCGAGTCGATAAAACTTTGGATATTCGGGAAACTATAGAAGGTCCCGTCAGATTCGATACATTGAATGTGCTTGATGCTATTGAGTGCAACAACCAGGAAGTCGTGGCGTTTTTTAAATTGCTCGAGCATTTCTGCAATACAGGATTGATCGCCCGTTAAGGCTGCTACTGCTGCTGCCTGGGATACCGATGCCGGGTTTGATGTGCTTTGCGACTGGATCTTTTTCATGGCTTTAATAATATCGGCAGGTCCGCCAGCATAACCAATTCGCCAGCCAGTCATAGCATAGGCTTTGGAGACGCCGTTAAATACCATTGTTCGTTCATACAAAGCCGGGCAGGCATTAACGATGTTACAGAAACCTTCTTCATTCCAGATTATGTGTTCGTACATATCATCCGTCACTATCAGGATATCCGGGTAACGTAACAACACTTCACCAAGGCCGGTTAACTCTGCTTTAGAGTAGGCGGTGCCCGTAGGATTTGACGGACTATTTAAAACCATCATGCGAGTTTTACTGGTTATGGCTGCTTCAAGCATTGCAGGCGTCATTTTGAATCCTGTTTCTATACCGGCCTGAACAACCACGGGTACGCCTTCGGCAAGGATGACCATGTCGGGATATGAAACCCAGTAAGGTGCAGGAATGATAACTTCGTCACCTGCATTGATCGCCGCTTGGGCAAGGTTATAAAAGCTTTGCTTACCTCCACATGAAACCAGAATCTGGTCTGCCTGATATTCCAGATTATTGTCATTTTTGAATTTATTAATAATGGCGTTTTTTAACTCGGCTGTCCCATCCACTGCGGTGTATTTGGTTTGGCCATTTTTAATGGCTTCAATCGCCGCGTCCTTAATAAATTGCGGCGTATCAAAGTCGGGTTCTCCTGCGCCAAGTCCGATAATATCTCGACCTTCTGCGCGGAGCTGGCTAGCCAAATTTGAAACTGCTAAAGTGGGGGATGGTTTGATCGCTTTGACGCGATCCGATAGTTTGTTGAACACCGGTTTACCTGTCGTTTTGGGGTTGAAAGACCGCGCAAGTATACGAAGCCATCCGAGTCTGTAAAGACCATGGCGCGAATCCACTATTATTCTGATCAAGATGAGTAAAAATTTTAATCTAGTCACCGATTTTGAACCCGCAGGGGATCAACCCGAAGCTATTGCTGCCCTTATCGAAGGTATTACGGATGGTTTGACCCATCAGACGCTTTTGGGGGTTACCGGCTCAGGTAAAACCTTTACGGTTGCCAAGGTCATTCAGGCGCTGCAGCGACCAGCAATTATTATGGCGCACAATAAAACGCTCGCTGCGCAGTTATACGGAGAAATGAAGGAGTTTTTCCCCGATAACGCTGTTCGGTATTTCGTGTCTTATTACGATTATTATCAGCCCGAAGCCTACGTGCCTGCATCAGATGTCTTTATCGAAAAAGATGCATCGATCAATGAGCATATTGAGCAGATGCGACTGTCGGCCACCAAGTCGCTGATGGAAAGACGCGATACTATTATCGTTTCTTCAGTTTCAGCTATTTATGGTCTGGGTGATCCAAAGGCCTATTTGAAAATGTTGTTGCATATGGTGGTTGGCGATGAAATTGACCAACGTAGCATTTTAAGGCGGCTTGCAGAATTGCAATACACCCGCAATGATATTGAATTGAAACGCGGTACCTACCGAGTTCGTGGGGAAATCATTGATGTCCATCCGGCGGATTCAGATCGTGATGCGGTGCGGATTGAATTGTTTGATACCGAAGTCGAGAAGATCAGTCTGTTTGATCCTCTAACGGGCGAAATCAAGAAAAACGTCCAACGTATAACCATTTATCCGAAAACCCATTATGCGACTCCGCGAGAAACCATTCTTGCCTCTATTCCTGAAATTCGCGAGGAGTTAGGTCTCAGACTTGAAGTGCTCCGACAAAACGACAAACTGGTTGAGGCGCAGCGTCTTGAGCAGCGGGTTAATTATGATGTCGAGATGATGCGCGAACTGGGTTACTGCTCAGGCATAGAGAATTACTCGCGTTTTCTATCAGGGCGAAAAGTAGGCGAACCACCTCCAACCTTGTTCGATTATCTGCCCGATGATGCATTATTATTTATCGACGAAAGCCACGTATCGGTTTCACAGATTGGCGGTATGTATAAGGGCGATCGGTCGCGCAAAGAAACGTTGGTTGAATATGGTTTTCGGTTGCCTTCTGCACTCGATAACCGTCCTTTGCGATTTGATGAATTCGAACAAATGGCACCTCAGGCTGTATTTGTTTCAGCCACCCCTGGTGATTATGAAAAAAAGCATAGTGGTGCCGTCGTTGAACAGGTTGTCAGGCCGACCGGGCTAGTTGATCCACCCATCGAAATCAGGCCGGCAGGCACACAGGTTGACGATGTATTGTCTGAAATTAACCTTCGTGCCGTAAAATCTGAACGCGTGCTCATTACCACTTTGACGAAAAGAATGGCGGAAGACCTTACCGATTATTTGTCCGAGCATGGTGTCAGAGTGCGTTACCTGCATTCTGATATTGATACCGTTGAACGTATGGAAATTATTCGCGATTTAAGGTTGGGTGAATTTGATGTTCTGGTTGGTATTAACCTGCTTCGAGAAGGTCTCGACATGCCCGAAGTATCGCTGGTAGCAATTCTGGATGCTGACAAAGAAGGCTTTCTGCGTTCGGAACGCTCTTTGATTCAAACCATTGGTCGGGCCGCGCGTAACATTAATGGTCGTGCGATTTTATATGCTGACCGCATGACTGGGTCTATGCAAAGGGCGATTGATGAAACCGACCGACGTCGCGCAAAACAGGAAGAATATAATCTGGAGCACAATATTACGCCGCGTGGCATTGTTAAGAACATCACAGATGTGATGGATATTGGGCAAAGTACTTCAGATGGTCGAAGGGATCGGCGATACGATAAAGTCGCTGAAACTGGACGTCAATACAAGCAACTCAGCGCGAAACAATTAACCGCAGAATTGAAAAAGCTCGAGATCAAGATGTACGAACATGCGAGCAACCTTGAATTCGAAGAAGCCGCTAATTTACGAGATGAAATAGCAGCACTTAAAGAGTCTCAATTTAATCAACCCGTGAGTTTAATGGGTTCATCTACCGCGATAGTCTAAAGAGATAATTATGGCCATACATTTTAACCCCAACGAACTATCTGAACGACGTGATCGGGTTTGTCATGAACTTCAGCAGCAAGACCTCCACGGTATGCTGTGTTTCCGGCAGGAAACCGATTTTTATCTCACCGGGTATGACACTTTTGGTTATTGTTTTTTTCAGTGCCTTTTTATCGGAGCTGATGGCCGAATCGCATTACTAACACGCGCTCCTGATTATCGTCAGGCCCAGAATACATCGGTAATTGACGACATTAGAATCTGGACTGATGGCGCTGACAGTAATCCTTCATCCGAGTTAGTTGAAATGCTCGATGAATTTGGATGTCGAGGCAAAACTCTAGGAATAGAATACAATGCATACGGTTTAACGGCTTCAATTTGGCGTCAACTCGAGCAGGAACTAGTTGGATTTTGTGAGTTAAAAGATACTTCAGATCTGGTAACAAAACATCGAGTCGTGAAAAGTGCTGCCGAAATTGAATATGTCAGGCGAGCCGCCGAACTTGCCGACGATGCTTTTGAAGCCGCAGTTCCTCTGATATCACCGGGCGCATGGGAAGGCGATATATTGGGTGCCATGCATAATGCAATTTTTAGTGGTGGTGGTGATTATTCAGGGAATGAATTTATTGTTGGTTCTGGATCTGATGCGCTGCTAACCCGTTATTTCAGCGGACGAAAACATCTATTAAATCAGGATCAACTGACGCTCGAATGGGCGGGTGCTTATCGGCACTATCATGCCGCTATGATGCGGACAGTATTAATAGGTGAGGTCGATCAGGAGCATCGGGACATGCATAAAATTGCTGTCGATACACTTAAAGCCTGTGAAGAAACTCTGAAGCCCGGCATCGAGATTGGTACTGTATTTGACACGCATGCCAGAATCGCCGACGCCAATGGGTTAAAAAATCATCGATTTAATGCTTGCGGTTATTCATTGGGCACAACCTACACACCTACCTGGATGGACTGGCCGATGCTGTATCACGGTAATAAGATGATTGTTGAACCGAATATGGTTTTTTTCCTGCATATGATATTTGTGAATTCAGATAATCAGAAGGCAATGACTCTAGGTCATACCGTGCTGGTGACAGAGACTGGATGCGAGCGTTTGAGTCGGCTACCGTTGGACCTGATCTCAATTTGAGATCAGTTTACTGAATTCTAGTATTAATTAATTTTGAATGATCGAACGCTATCTCGAAATCGATTAATCATGGCTTGAGTGGGTGTGTTACGACCATATTTGATCTGGTTGTAAAGATTTATGATGTGTGACGCATCCTCCGATTCAATAAAACCTTCATCGGTAGCACGATTCAGAAAATCCCGAATGTCTTCCGATGGCTTTCGTTCAAAGCCTGCCCGGGCCATTTGCTTTAAAAATCGATTGAGTAAACGTTCATACCTGGCGGGTCTAGGGGGACGATCTACAAACCAGCTGTAAGTCCAGAATACACCCGTTACCGTCGTCAATAAGAAAACAAGGGCCAGAATCATATCGCTCCAGCTTGTAATGCCAATACCCAGATCTTTTAGAAAGTCTTTCTGTTTTCTTTCATCATAATTTAATACCCAGTCGTTCCAGCTGTGCTGTAAATTATCCCAGCCAAAGAGCAGGTTGCCGAATATTGGATTTCGGTTACGTATTCGAAAACGAGAGAGTTCTTCCGGTAAGGCTTCATCCAGACCTCGCTCTATCCGGTCTGGTGAAACAGCCGCAGTTGGATCGACTCGAATCCAGCCTCGATCCTTAATCCAGACCTCGGTCCAGGCGTGGGCATCGGATTGTCGGACTATCCAGTAATTACCAACATCATTATATTCACCGCCCTGATAACCGGTAACAATTCGGCTCGGAATACCCGCTGCACGCATAATAAACGCAAAGGCACCTGCATAATGTTCACAGAAACCGCGGAGCGATTCGAACAGGAACTGATCAACTGTGTCACCGCTTAATAATGGAGGTTGTAGGGTATATACATACTCCTGTTCACGGAACATTCTTAATACGGCGTCTACCAATTCGGTCTTATTGCTGTATTCGCGCGCGAATTTCTGTCCGAGTGCTACTGTTTTCGGGTTACCAATATCCGGATACTTCGATGTTAGCTCCAGATATTCAGGGTTTTCGTCCAGGCCTACCTGGTACTGGGTATGTGATGTTAAATTGTAACGCCGTAGGTCGTTAACGGGCTGCTTGCTGGTTAATTGATAATCTGCAGTAAGGATACTGTCGGGTAGAGTTTTAGTTGGAATATCGAGTGCCAAAAGCCATCTTTCACCGTTCGGTTCAAGGGTGACAGTGTAATTTACTGGCTCATCAAATATGGTTAGATTGAACTGGCTGATCTTCGGCCGTCGAGATTGATACCACCGTTTACCATTGAACAGGGCCATGACCGGACCACGCCAGTACAGTTTCTGTTGGGGCGGACTCGAGCCTTCAAATTCAACCCGGAATGCGACTTCATTACTGCGTATCAAATTACTGATTTTGCCCGGAGACATATGATTGCTCAAACCAGTAATGCCGCCACGTTGTTCATCAGTTAGGCCCCATAGCGGTCCGGGGATACGGGGTACTAAAACGAATAGAATCAGCATGAATGGAAAAGACAGAGCCACCAGTCGAGCGCCTATTTTGAACCTCGATTTAATATCAATACTGTCGTCGCGCTGATTTAACATGATCAGAGTTGATGTTATGACGATTAAGGTGAGGAGCATTAAGAATGCAGTGAAAATGCTTTGTGAAAATAGAAAATGAGTGGCTATTAAAAAGTAACACAGAAAAATCAGAATGAGCATGTCACGATGATTACGGCTTTCGAGAAACTTAAACGAAGTCATAACCGTTAACAGGGCCAGTCCCGCATCACGCCCAACAATCGTCCAGTACTGTGCGAAAACGCCGATTCCACCTAACAGAACCATGGCGACCAGGAGCCATTTTGGCATGGATCGAAGACGCCCAAGGTTTTCGAGACTGCGCCATGATAGCGCTGCAATGACAAAACCACTCACCCACAATGGTAGATTGAAAAAGTGTGGCGCGATCGAGAATAGAAAGCAGAAACATACGGCAAACACCGTCGAACGACTCACTGATTCAAGCGGAATCGAGTCAATCGGTAAATTTTGTTGTTTGCTATTAGCCATTGATTGATAACTCGGTATTAAAGTCAGACTGTCGAAATGTGGCGAGCAGTTTTAAACAGGTTTGTCGATGTGCGTTACCCAGGCTCTGCTCAATCCTGGTCCCAGGTAACTTCAGGCCATATTTCTGATTGCTGTTTTCTGCGCTTAATACCAAAGCTGTCATATAACTGAGTTTTGATTCGAGCCCTCCAATCGGAACCTGATCGAAATCAATCCATAACGAAGGTTGGGCATGGCCCTGAAAGGTTTTGGTCAACAATCCTTTGCCTTGTGCATAGGCTTTCCATGAAATATGTCGCAACGATTCACCTTCCCGATGCTCACGAAGCCCGGCGAAGTCATCACCCTCAATCGTACTGGTCGACGAGTCACCTTGCAGTTGCTCGATCAGGATTTCCTGCAGTAATGCCCGTGAAACTGGCTTTGGATAAACTAGTATTGGACAGTCAAATCTAAGCCATCCCCAGGCATGAAATAAGCCTGTAGGATATCGAGTAAAAATAGTGATACCAGAAGGGTCAAACTGTCCACGTTTACGGGTTGGTAAGTTAATTTGTAAATCACTGTCGCTATCACCGGGCAAGGTCGCATAAACAGGTGGAATTCGTTCGTACTGAAGTCCTACAGCATATCGGTAGTTTGTCTGATTATTCGAAATTTTAAATTTTAATTGACTGACGTCACCACAAAATACTGCGGTCGGTGGTTGGAGTTCAATTTTCAGATTTAGAATATTGCCATGCGTCTTCCAAAGGCTGACGATCCCCAGAGCGGTCAACATAAAAGTTAAAACAAATGCCATGCTATTCTGATAGTTGATCGCTGCTAGAAATAAAAACAACAACATGACTGCAAAAAGATATCCAAATCGAGTTGGAAGTATGTAAAGACGACGATTATGGAGTGTGATTCCCTCGCGACTAGGCGGATTATGCTGGGCTATCCAGCCGTCGATTTTTCGGCGGATGGAGGAAGGTAGTAACGATTTCAACAATGCCATTGACCGCGGGTATCAGGGAATTGCGATCTGTTCCAGAAGGCTATTTATCAATGGCTCACTGGTACGCCCGTGTTGGTCGGTGGCCGTTAATCTATGCTCTGAAATAGGCGTGAAGACGACTTGAATATCACCAGGTTCAACATGGCTACGACCTGACATAAATGCCCAGGCTCGACCCGCCCGAACGATTGCCAGCCCCGCTCGTGGTGACAATCCATAAACAAACAATCCGGGATTCCGAGTGGCTTGAATCAATCTCTGTACATAATCGAGCAAAGCGTCTGAACAATGTATCGAATCGACCGATTTTTGAAAGTCGATAAAATCCTTGGCTGTAGTGACAGCTAGTTGACGAAGTAATTTTTGTCTTGGATCTTCACCCGATAACAGCGCACGTTCGGCTGCAGGGTCAGGATACCCTAGTTGTAGTTTCATCATGAAACGATCGAGTTGAGATTCAGGTAGTGGAAAAGTACCCGATTGATCGAGTGGATTTTGAGTACCGACTACAAAAAATGGCTTCGCCAGAGTATGGGTTTCACCTTCGACCGTAATTTGGCCTTCTTCCATTGCTTCGAGCAAGGCACTTTGAGTTTTAGGTGTTGCGCGGTTTATTTCATCAGCCAACACAAAATGAGCAAATATTGGACCGGGATGAAAATTGAATTGTTGGTTAGTGGGATCAAAGATTGAGACACCGAGAATATCAGCCGGGAGTAAATCGCTGGTGAACTGTATGCGGTTAAATCCCAGTCCAAAAACCTGTGCAATGGATTGAGACAGAGTGGTTTTACCCACGCCGGGTAAATCTTCGATCAGACAATGCCCGCGGGCCAACAAACAGCAAACGGCAAGACGGATTTGATGGGCCTTTCCGAGAATGATCGTTTCAATGGCCGCAACGGCCTGTTCTACTTTTTGTTGATGGGTTGTATTGGAGGTCTCTGCGCTATCCAGCATGGGTCATTTTTTTCGTTCAAAGGGATTCTTAGAGTGTAGCTTATTTAATTTGTTCCTCGAAATATTTCAAGGATATCCCTCAAAAGAGAAAAACTATAACTAAATAACTTTTCAAATTGTCTTGCGGGCTCCACTCGGTTTCCATGCAGGAGAAATGACATCGGGCATTGTTGATTTGTTAATTAAACGTGCGGAAGACAACGTCATCGATCCATATTTCTGATTGATTGCATCTAGAACCTGGTGGGTTTTGAGACGTGCTGGATGTTTGCGCAGGAATAAATCGGGTTGACGGCATTCTTTCGGGTTCAATGCAACAATATGGATTTGCCAGATTCCCTGACCGCGCCAGTGTTGCTCTAACCAATGTCGGCCGAGCCGATAAATGACCGTATCATCATCGCAGGGCAGGGGCGTCGATAACTTTGTTTTCATCCAGTTACTATAGAGTCTAAAGCCTATTAAAAACTGATCAGCAGCCAGTTGATTTCGTCTTAAACGTTCACCTACTTTATGCGCCATATGCCGGAGGAAGGTCAAAATGGCATTGATATCCTGGCAATTAGGAGGGAGAACCTTTCCATGTCCGAGTGTTTGTATATCGGGTATCTGAGTTTTTACCGGTTCGGGATCGAGACCCTGTGCCATCAACCAGATTCTTCGGCCGGGATTACCGAATCGTTTTGCCATGACACTGATTGGCATTCGGCCCAGGTCCTCACAGGTAAAAACATCGTACTCGGCGAGATGACTCGCAATTCCGTAATTGACACCGCAAAGGTCGGTCAATGGTTTCGGCGCCAGGTAGGATTTCACCTCGTCGGGTGGAATAATACTCAAACCGTCGGGTTTGTGTTCTTTTGCGGCAACTTTTGCAGTAGATTTGTCAGCACTGATTCCGACCGATGATAATACCCCCGATACTTCATAGATGGCGCGCTTTATCGCTTTTCCCAGTTGTTCGGGGGATTGCCAGAGCTGTCGATGAAGACTCATGTCGAGGAAAGCTTCATCGACTGAGAATATTTCGAGATCGGGCGTAAAACTGGATAAGACCCGCATAATATTAGAAGACACTTCTGCGTATCGCTGAGGCCGGCTACAGGTCTGAATCAGCTCCGGACAGAGCATTCGAGCTTGCTTTATGTGCATTCCAGTTTTTACACCAAAGGCTCTTGCCTGATAGGAACAGGTAATAATGCAGGTTCCAATTTTTCCATTTGTGATAGCGACAGGTCGAGTTCGCCAATTGGGATGATCGACCTGCTCAATCGATGCAAAAAATGCATTCATATCGGCCAGCACGATCACTCTTGGCCAATGTTTGAATTCTGAATCGTCCACTAATATTGACGAATTTGACCTACAACCCGACCCTGTATTGTGATTCGATCGGCGTCATAACATCGATTGTCGTAGGCAGGATTATCCGCTACCAGCATAATTTGCCCGCGTGGTAACGATTTAAAACGTTTGAGCGTGACCGTTTCCTGATCAATCAATACAATAACGATATCGCCGGTATTGGCATGTTGCTGGCTTTGTACAATGATCGTGTCTCCGTCGTAAATACCGGCGTCTATCATTGAGTCACCGACAACCTTTAAGGCATAGCGGCCAGGCGTTGTGAGCAGCGCCAGCAGACTGTCACGGTTACGATCTTCAACCGCTTCAATCGGGATGCCTGCTGCAACTCTGCCCAACGAAGGCACATACAAAATTGAGGCGTCCAGAACGGATAGCATTGATGGAAGTTTTTGCAGGTTTGCGAGAACGGGTTCGGTGGGGCGCGCTATACTAATATCGGAGATAGTCATGTGTGGTTTTATCGGATTGGATGTCACCAAACTATAGAGAACATAATGAGAATATTCAAGTGTCTAATTTGCCTATAATCTATTCATTCCGGCGTTGCCCTTATGCGATTCGGGCACGTATGGCTATCAGGGCTTCAGGTATTCGTGTCGAACTTCGGGAAATAGACCTGAAAAATAAGGTCGATGAGTTTGTTCGTATATCGCCGAAGGCAACCGTTCCGGTTGTGCAGACGGCTGAGGGCAGGGTGATCGAAGAAAGTATCGATATTATGGATTGGGCACTGAGTGCGTCTGATCCTGAAGGCTGGTTAAAAGATGTGGACCGCCCATTAATTGATCAATGTGATTATGAATTTAAGCCCTTACTTGATCGATATAAATATCATGTTCGATACACCGATGTCGGTCTTGAAAAGGCCCGAGAAGATTGTTGCGGATTTCTTGAAACTTTAGATCGAAGGCTGGAACAGAAAGATTGGCTCGCAGGTTCGAATCGCTCCCTGACTGATGTTGCCATTTTTCCTTTTGTTCGCCAGTTCGCCGGGGTTGATTTGAAGTGGTTATCAAACTCCGGTTATGAAAATCTAAATCGATGGTTTGCCCACTGGTTAGAAGACGATCATTTCAAGGCTGTAATGGTGAAGTTTGCAGTTTGGAGTCCAGAACAGCCGAGCGTCCTATTTCCTCAGTAATGACCTGTCACTAAGATGATCTGTTTTTAAGATCGACATAGTTACGCTCATCGTAACCGGTGTAAAGCTGACGTGGCCGACCTATACGTTGTTCATCGTCACCCATCATTTCACCCCATTGTGAAATCCAGCCGGCCGCTCGGGCTACAGCAAAAATAACGGTAAACATATTGAGTGGAATATCGAGTGCTTTTAATATTATCCCGGAATAAAAGTCGACATTGGGATAAAGGTTCCGTTCTACAAAATATTCGTCTTCAAGTGCAATGCGTTCGAGTTCTTTCGCGGTATCAAATAGCGGTTGATTGATATTATCGAGTTCATCCAGCAGTTTATTACAGGCCTTGCGGATAATGGTTGCGCGAGGGTCATGGTTTTTATAAATTCTGTGCCCAAACCCCATAAGTCGATAACTGTCGTTCTTATCCTTTGCGCGTTCGATATAAGCCGGAATATCGGCCGGAGTACTGATCTCTTCGAGCATTCGAATAACCGCTTCATTCGCGCCTCCATGAGCCGGACCCCAGAGTGATGCAATGCCGGCCGCTATACAGGCAAATGGATTTGCTCCCGAACTACTGGCTAGCCGAACAGTAGAGGTACTCGCATTCTGTTCGTGATCAGCATGTAAGATAAATATGAGTTCAAGGGCTCTCGCAGCCGTTGGATTGACCTGATATTCACCGGTTGGCGCGCTAAACATCATGTGCAGGAAGTTTTCAATGTAACCGAGTGAGTTGTTCGGGTAAGCCGGTGGAAACCCATAGGCGTGTTTATAGCAAAGGGCCGCAATGGAGGGCATTTTTGCCAGTAGTCGGTGCGCAGATATTTTACGATGTTCCGGATTATTGATATCCAACGAATCATGATAAAAAGCAGACAGGGCTCCAACCACGCCTACCATCATTGCCATCGGGTGTGCGTCGTTATGAAACTCGCTGATAAACTGCATCAAACTTTCATGAACAATTGTGTGATTTTTAATCGAATCTTCAAAGGTTTCGTATTGCTTCTGGTCGGGTAATTCTCCATGCATCAGCAGATAACTGGTTTCCAGATAATTGCTGGATTCGGCTAGCTGCTCGATTGGATAACCCCGATACCTGAGTATGCCTGCATCGCCGTCAATATAAGTGATGTCGCTTTTGCAACTAGCAGTTGCCTGAAAACCCGGATCATAGGTGAAAAGGCCGAGTTGATTGGTTAGCGTGCGAACGTCGATGCAATCATTTCCGACTACTGGCTGGAGAATATCAAACTCAGCCGATTGGCCTGTACGGTTATCAGTGATTGTTACACTAGGGCGACTCATGTATTTTTACCTTTGTAGTTTGGACCCGATTATCAATCCGGATATCCAGGGGGTTTAGCCTTTTGTAGCCGTTCGGCCGATCAAATGTTGATTCTGTATATCAATTGTAGTTCAGTATAGACTCGTGATCGGCAAAATAAAATTTTGATATTCCCTCGGGGTTTAACGGCAGACATAATGTTAGAGAATTTGATTCAAGTTCTGATATTGATTATCGCGATGATGCATTTTGGATTTTTACTACTCGAAATGTTTCTCTGGACCCGACCGTCCGGTTTGACAGTATTCAGGAATAGTGTCGAAAAAGCCGAGCTTACAAAAGTTCTCGCTGCCAATCAGGGTTTGTATAATGGATTTCTGGTACTGGGACTGATTTGGAGTGTCTTTCACCCCGATCCGCAATTTGGTAATCAGCTCGCACTGTTTTTTCTCGGCTGTGTTGTCGTCGCAGGGATTTACGGCGGTTATAGCCTAAACAAACGGATTTTCTTCGTTCAGGCATGCCCGGCATTACTGGCTTTAGTATTAACCGGTTTGAGGTGATCATAAAAAGTTCTTCGGTAGATATAGCGTTTGACATTATTTTCCAACGGCCTTAGTGTGCTAACGATTGGCGCTGATTTGTTTCTCGGCTTGCAGGCGCCACCGGATTTACCCGGATTATAAATGTGCTAAAGAGGGGGTGTGTTTCTATTCTACAAGTCCCATTTCCTTCTTTGACCGAGCCCTATTACTGGTACTCGATAATGTCATTGCAACCTTTTGAATTTGAAACTCTGGCGATACGGACGGGCCATCGCCGAACGGCTGAAAACGAACACGGCGAACCTATTTTCGCTACCTCAAGTTTCGTTTTTGATACTGCCGCTCAGGCGGCTGCTCGCTTTTCCGGAGATGAAGCCGGAAACATCTACGCACGATTTACCAATCCGACAACTCGAACCTTCGAGCAGCGGCTTGCGGCAATGGAAGCCGGGGAATGTGCTGTTGCAACTGCTTCGGGTATGGCTGCAATAACCGCTGTATGTATGGCCCTGTTAAAGCACGGCGATCATATTGTTTCTTCGCGTTCGGTGTTTGGTACGACGACAGTACTGTTCGAAAAGTATCTGACCCGGTTTGGAATTACCACGACCTTTGTCGACCTTTGCGACCCAGCCGCCTGGGAAGATGC
>JBLIOG010000033.1:0-24528 GCA_047639625.1 Gammaproteobacteria bacterium | reverse complement strand
TTTGCTCCTGCACCAACTGTAGGCGCATTAGGCGAAAACACATACATGCCGTCCTCGCGATAAGTGCAAGCGGTCCGGCGTCCCGGAAGCACCGCTGCATGGATGCAGCGGTTCGGCGCTCCGAAGGAAGAACAATGCCTGGAGCAATTGCCGAGAACCACAGTGTACGAAGAGTACATGAGGATCGATCGGGCTGGCGCACCAGTGCGGGGCTGACGCCGCAATCGTGGGGAAAGTGCATTCTTAGAGGTGCACATATATGTTGCTAATAACCTGTCCTTATTGCGGTGAACGTGACCAGAGTGAATTTGTCCATGGTGGCCGCAAGGTTGAGTTTCCAGCGCTCGAGGCTGGAGCAGCCGAATGGCATCAGGCTATCCATAGTCGCAGTCATTCCAGTGAATCCATCAGTGAATGTTGGTATCACGAATCCGGCTGCGAATCCTGGTTTTTGGTTGACCGATGCATGCAAACACATCAGTTTTTAAATTCAGATACTGGTGATGATTCATGCAGCTGAATCGACTTAATAAACCAGGCAGCATTGATTTTACTAAACCCGTCAATTTTCAATTTGATGGAAAACATTTGACCGGTTTTGATGGAGATACTGCTGCCTCGGCCCTGCTGGCAAATGATATTCATTGCGTCGGTCGTTCTTTAAAGACCCATCGACCACGAGGCATTTTATCAGCAGGGCTCGAAGAACCTGGAGCTTTGCTCGGACAGAAAACCAGAACTGGACACTACACTCCAAATTTAAAGGCAACGGAAATTCTTCTACGACCGGGCATGGAATTATTTTCACAAAATTGCTGGCCGAGTCCGCGGTTCGATCTCTGGGGGTTGTTGCAGGGCTTTTCTTCTATGCTTACCGCAGGGTTTTACTATAAAACATTCATGTGGCCGTCACAGGGTTGGCATAAGTTTTACGAATCTATTATTCGTCGTTTTGCAGGGCAGGGTAAAGTCTCGTCTGTTGAAAATAAACCTCTGGCTGACCATCGCTATCTAAGTTGTGACTGTCTGATTGTGGGGTCAGGTCCGGCAGGATTGTCTGCTGCTTTGACCGCCATTAAATCCGTCAGTTGCGTGGTATTAATGGAGCAGGACATTATCCCCGGTGGATCGACATTGTGGCGACAGGAGCCAATTGACGATCAGTCAACGAATGAATGGAGAAACCGGGCGATCGTCACGCTTCGATCTTCAGGCCGCTGTCAGTTTATGTGTCGAACCCTGGTATTTGGACAATATGATCATGGTCAAATGTTAGCCGTTGAGCAGTCAGATAAAGTTGATGGCAGTATATTCTGGAAGGTACGCGCAAAAAGCATCGTTTTTGCGACCGGTGCTTTTGAAAACCCCATGTTGTTTGCCGGCAATGACAAACCGGGTGTCATGCTGGCGGGTTCATTTTGCCAGTATATTCATCGTTATTCAGTAAGCCCGGGGCGAAATGTTTTCCTCGCGATTAATAATTTGACAGACCGTGAACAGGTCATAGCGACCTGTAATTCAGTGGGTATATCTATTGCGGGTGTCCTGGAGGAAGGGCAAAACATTAAATCGGTCAAAGGTAGAACTCGCGTCTCTGCAGTTACTGTTCAGCAATCTAACGGCAGATCAAAAACTGTTCGCTGTGATTCGATTTGTATGTCGAATGGCTGGAACCCGGCTATTCAACTAATGATTCAAAATGGAGGTCATGCGAATTGGTCGAATGAGGCGAATGCCTTACTGGCAACCAGCATTGAACCTGAGCAAAAATCGACGGGTGCCTGTCGTGGCCTGTCGAGTGTGAAAGATTGTATCGATGACGGTCAATATCAGGTTAAAAGTTTGTTTGGAGCTTTAGATTCTGAATCAGAAATTAAACCCTTTAATTCTGTTCGTTGGAAAAGTTCAATCGATCAAATGGCAACAGTCGATATTCAAAATGAAGTGATGATTAAAGATATTGATCAGGCTTATGATGAGGGTTACCAATCGGTCGAATTGGTCAAACGATATACTACCCTGGGCATGGGGACAGATCAGGGTAAGACGAGCTGGCCGAATGCGCTTCAACATCTATCGCAGATTTCCGGCCAGGCAATGTCTGACCTGCGCCATACAACATTTCGTCCCGCTTATTCACCGGTCGCATTTTCAGCACTGGTGGGGCCATCGACGAATGAAAATATGATCCCCACTCGTCAAACACCTTTTCATCGTGCATTTGAGCGCGCTGGCTGTGTTTTTCAAACATCGGGTGCCTGGCTTTATTCACGCTATTTCCCAATCGGGCAGGAAACCATGGCCGTCGCTATCGCGCGTGAGGTCGAGGCGGTGCGCAATCATTGTGGTTGTGTCGATATGTCTACGCTCGGAAAAATTGATGTTAAAGGACAGGACGCCGCAGAGTTTTTGTCACGTGTATTTGTTAATCGAATTGAGTGTCTGGCAATAGGCCGGGTGCGGTACGTTTTAATGCTACGTGAAGACGGCGTTTTATTTGATGACGGGACTGTTTCACGATTGGACGACGAACATTATCTCGTAACATTAACAACCGCCAATTCTGCTGCGGGATGGCGTTGGATGAATCGACTGCTCCAGCTTCACTGGACAGATCTCGATGTCCAGATAACGTCGGTTTCTGATCATTGGGCATCGCTCGCAATTGCAGGTCCGCATTCGAGGTCTGTTCTACAGGCGCTAAATCCAGAGTTTGATACAACCATTGAAGGCTTTCCCTCGGGTTCGGTGCGACAGGGTAATCTCGATTCGAAGGTTCCCTGTCGAGTTTTTAGTATTAGCTTTTCGGGAGAACTCAGTTTTGAAATCAATGTACCAGCCAGATTTGCCGAAATTCTTTTTGACAAAGTGATTGAGCTAGGTGAGACCTATGGGATTACTCCCTATGGTCTTGAAACGCTGGATATACTTCGGATTGAAAAAGGTCATTTGTCTATCGGGACTGAAATTGATGGTCGCACTACCGCAGGGGACCTAGGGCTTGGCAAAATGGCGAAACAACAAAAGCCTTTTATCGGCAAAACTTTAATGAATCGTCCAGCGTTAAATGACGGCCTTCGAAGGCAATTAGTGAGTCTGGTACCCGCTGACACGAATGAATCCATTCCGCTTGCAGCCTTGTTATGTGACCAGCCCTGGGACAAAAATATTTCTCAAAAAGCTATCGGTCAGATTACGGCCGCAATTCAAAGTCCTTCGCTTGGCCATTCTATGGCAATAGCCATGCTTGAAGCCGGACGAAGTAAATACGAACAAACAGTTTGGGCTGTGAGTCCTCTGGAACGACGTTCAGTTCTTGTGATTGTAGGCCCAAGTTGTCTGTTTGATCCTAAAGGCGAGAGGATGCGCGGTTAGCCATGACTGAAAAAATACTTTCAATGATCGATTTGTCTGAGCCTGAGATCTGGTCTATTCAGGCTAACCGATTGAAAGGTTTATCAGACATTAGCCAAATGATTTGTGGACAATTAGTTGAGCAGGGTGGCATGGTCGCTTTCGGTGAGTCAAAGCTACTTCATCTTTGGTCGCATAAACTTTTACTCGTGACATCGGAAATTGATCCTTCGCATTTGACGCAGTTAGAAAATAATTTAACAGATGTCAGCCATGGGTATAGTTTTTTGCAAATTGAAGGAGATTCAACGTTAGAGTTTATCAATGCGCATGTCCCACTAGATCTGGAAAATGAAGGTTTTCAAACCCTACGAGCTGCGAAAACGCAGTTCGAAAACTATTCAGTTATTTTTTGGTGGGATCAGCCTGATACCGTCCAACTATTAATTGACCGTTCGTATACCAAATCCTTCAGGGAATATAGTGATACTCTGATTCATCTATGGAAAAATCTTTAAAAAAATCTTATGCCAACTTCCGATAAGGAAAAAACGAAACAGAGAAAACCGGCTCAAGTGCCTATGAATGATCGCATTTATCAAAGTGTTAAATGGTCGTTGATCATTGGTGAGTATTTCCCGGGTAGCGTTTTATCGATTCGATCATTAGCGTTGAAAATGGGTACCAGCACTATGCCGGTTCGCGAAGCGCTCGCGCGTCTTGCCTCCGAACGATTGTTATTATCCGGTGCAAAAAAGTCATACAAAGTGGCAGAACTTGAACCTAAACGGGTTGCCGATCAATTTTTTATGCGTGCAAAACTTGAAGCCATTGCGACTGAACTGGCTGTACCTAAAATGACCTCCAGTCAGATTGATGAGTTGGAAGTTTTAGCACACATGATGGAAAAAGATATCGATACCGGTGGTAACGAAAACTATGTGGTGAGGAATTACAATTTCCATTTTTCGATTTATGAAGCCAGTCAAAATGAGGAACTGTTCTGGTCAATCGAACGTCTTTGGGCGCAGACCGGTCCTCATCTTGCGCAAGTTGTTCGTAGCCAAATTATGCCGGAAGAGTGGCGAAACACACATCCTCAAATTGCTCGTGCTATTCGAACGCGCAATACTGCTAAAGCCGTAAAACTCATTGAAAAAGATATCGGTTGGGGAATCTCAACTTTTGAAGCCTTATCGAAAAAAATTACATTAAAGCCATGAAATCATCAGCAAGAGTCGTTGTTATTGGAGGCGGAATCGTCGGGTGTTCCGTGTTGTATCACCTCGCAAAAATGGGCTGGAATGACGTTGCTCTGATTGAACGAATGGAGTTGACGTCGGGCTCAAGCTGGCATGCAGCCGGTGGCTTATTTACGATTACTCGACCCAATACAGCCGCTGAAATACACCGCTATAGTTTTCAGGTTTATAGTGAGCTGGAAAAAGAAAGTGGCCAATCCTGCGGGTTTCACAGCACCGGGGGTATGAATATTTGTCGTACTCAGGATGAGATCGACAGTAACGCAATGATGCAATCAGCTTGCCGACGTCTGGGCATCGAGAGTCATTTTATCGGCCTGGATGAAGCCCGGGCAAAAGTACCCTTCCTCAATACCAAAAAAATTAAGGCGGTGTTGTGGGAAGAGGAGGGTGGACATGTTGATCCCGCTTCTGCGACTCAGGCCTTTGCCGCAGCAGCGCGTCAGTTAGGCGCTGAAATCTATCGACACACCCCTGTTATCGAAACCAACCAGAGACCCGATGGAACCTGGGACGTGGTTTGTGAGCAAGGAACGATTCATGCTGACTATATTGTTAATGCTGCCGGTCTGTGGGGGCGTGAGGTAGCTGCGCTTGCGGGTATTCAATTACCATTAGTTCCGGTTGAACACCATTATATGGTGACTGAAACCCTGCCTGAAATTGAAGCGCTTGCATTCGAATTACCGCAGATAAACGACAATGAAACCGGAATGTATGCTCGACAGGAAGGTTTGGGTCTGCTGCTCGGTGCTTATGAAAAAACCTGTACTCATTGGGCACTCGATGGAACTCCGCAAAACTTTGGTCACGAACTACTCGAAAATGACCTGGCGCGACTGGAGTGGAATCTCGAAAAAGCATTTGAAATTATGCCCTGCCTGACCGAAGCAGGCATTAAACGAGTGATCAATGGACCCATGATATTTTCCCCAGATCTGGGGCCTTTAATAGGGCCACACCCGGACCTCAATCATTATTTTTGTGCTAATGGTGTTATGGCCGGATTCAATCAAGGTGCAGGAATTGGGAAAGTTCTGGCTGAATGGATTATCGATGGTGAAACCGAAATGGATGTGTCCTGCTGGGATGTCGCACGTTTCGGAACCTGGGCCGGCAAAAGTTACACCGAAAAACGAACGCGTTATTTTTATGAAAATCGATCTGAAAAGGTCTATCCCTATCAGGAATTTGAAGTAGGGCGACCCATCCACAAGCCCGCTGTTTATGATCGATTAAAAGAAGCCGGTGCTGTCTTTGGTTCATCATTTGGACAGGAACATGCCAACTGGTTTGTGCGCGACGAGTCGCCACGTCAGGACAGTATGACTTATCGACAACCCAATTGGTGGCAACCGGTCATCGAAGAGGGTAAACAAATTCGCGATTCAGTCGGTCTCATGGAATTTTCTGCGATGGCAAAATTCATGGTGTCCGGCTCGGGAGCAGATAACTGGTTAAATCGAGTTATGGCAAACCGACTACCGGCAATAGGACGCATGGCCCTGTCGCCTATGCTGTCACCCAAAGGACGAATCGCCGGTGACTTTTCTATTGCAAGACTGGATCAGGATCGGTTCATGTTGCTCGGTTCCGATACTATGCAACTGGCATTCATGCGTTTGTTCAAATCGAGTCTTCCTGACTCATCAGTTCAGATAGAGAATTTATCACAGACACTTGCAGGACTGCACCTTTGCGGTCCCGATGCAAAAGCGATCATGTCACGATTGGCTGGACACGATATGGATAATCAGCATTTCCCATTTATGTCAGCAAAAGAAATGAACATCGGGTCGATTAACAACGTTATAGTTATGCGCGTTTCATTCACCGGTGAAAGTGGTTATGAAATGTACTTGCCCGCTCAGCAGCAACATGAGTTGTTCGATTTAATCTGGCGTGAAGGACTGAATGTTGGCATCAAGTTAGTTGGAACTCGGGCGTTAATGCATACCCGACTAGAAAAAAGTTTCCCTGCCTGGGGGCTTGAATTATCACTTGATTACACTGCGGTTGAAGGAGATATGGAACGGTTTGTTAAACCCGACAAAGGCGAATTTATTGGGCGTAGCGCTTTTCTATCTGCTGACTCTCCGCGTGAAAAACAGGTCACATTTACGGTTGATGCCGGCAATTGTGTGATCTGGGGTGACGAAGCTATTTTTCTCGATAATGAACCGGCGGGGTATGTGACATCGGGTGGCTTTGGCCCGGTGGTTGAACGTCATATTGCATTGGGCTATCTGGATGCTAATAAGGCTTTTTCTGGAGGGGACTATACGATTGAAATTCTTGGTAAGCAGCGTTTGGCTGAATTACAGACTTCGGTTTTGTATGACCCCGACGGTAAGCGAATGCGCGAGTGACAAAATGATAGACGGGCTATACTAATGGTGATGTTAAATTTGAAACTTATTTTCCCAGTAATTCACTCTGAAACCTGGGCTGGAACTTTGATAGATTTTTAGTTATCTGAATTATCTATCAATCAATCCGGAGTAAATCATGAGCCGTCGAAAACGTACATCAGTCAGTCAAAGAAAATTAAAACGCGGAACGGGGTTTCGTCAACTACCCTTTAAACCTCTTTCCAACCCTTATTCTCCGATGGAAATATTATCGCAGGATCAGGTTGAAACTATTCATCATGCTAGCTTAAAAATTCTCAGAGATGTTGGCTTAAAAGTCGAAAGCCAAACGGCATTGGCACTGTTAAAAGATAGTCGTGCGGACGTTAATTCTGATAGTGGAATTGTTCGGTTTGATCCCGATTATGTCGAAGAAATGATTACCGGTTTACCCACTGAATTCACCATTCATGCCCGTAATCCTGACAAAACCGTTCGCATGGGTGGAAATTCAATTGTATTTGCGAGTGTCTGCGGACCTTCATTCGTTTCCGATCTTGATCAAGGTCGTAGAGCTGCCACCAAACAGGATATGGAGAACTTCGTAAAACTAACAGGAACTCTCAACATTTTACATCATGAAGGTGGGAGTGGCCCAGAGCCGCTCGACCTTCCACCTGAAACCCGTCATATGGATATGATGTATGCACAGATAACGCTTACTGATAAAGGTTGGCAACCGAGTTGGCTGAATACAGCGGAAAGAGCCAGAGATTGCATCGAAATGGCAAAGATTGCACTGCAAACCGATGATGAAGGTTTGAAGCAAAGACCTGCCATCATCGGTGGACTTAATACCAACTCGCCCTTGTTGTTTGATGAAGGCCAGGCCGATGGTATGCGTATATTTGCTGAAGCCGGTCAGCCCGTTCATATCACTCCTTTTACACTGGCCGGTGCGATGGCGCCTGCAACTGTGGCGGGGGCGGTTACCCTGCAAAATGCCGAAGCGTTGGGGTGTATCGTATTGACTCAAGCCGCGGTTCGTGGATCGCCTACCTTTTACGGACACTTTACTTCAAATGTTGATATGCGAACCGGTTCACCTGCCTTTGGAACACCGGAATATGCGCAATCAGTCATTATGTCGGGGCAACTGGCGCGGCGTTATGGATTACCACTACGATCTTCCAGCACAACCGCTTCAGCCTGTGTTGATTTGCAGGCCGCCTACGAAAGTGATATGTCGATCAACGCCTGTATTCAGGCTCACGTTAATAACGTGATGCATGCTGGGGGCTGGCTCGAAGGCGGACTCACCTGTTCATTTGAAAAATTGATTCTCGATGCGGAACTACTTCAGTTGCAGGCTGCATTTTTGGAACCTGTCGTTGTTGATGATGACAGCCTGGGTCTCGGGGCCATCGAAGAGGTCGGTCATGGCGGGCATTTCTTTGGATCAGCGCATACGCTTGAGCGTTACGAACATGCTTTTTATGAACCGATATTATCCGACTGGCGAAACTTCGAAAGCTGGCAGGAAGATGGTTCAAAGACGGCGACTGAACGTGCCAACTTGATCTGGAAATCGTTGCTGCAAAACTACGAAAAACCTCCGATTGATCCTGCTATCGAAGAAGAGTTGCAAACTTATATGGCGAAACGCAAAGAGGGCATGAAACTTGACTGAGTGGCTTATAGCTGGGGTCAATAATTTATTGCATAACTGTGCAAAAATTCAATCTGGAGAGCGATTATTACTGGTCGGAGAATCAGGCCCCAATCCTTTTTATGAACCCGGCCTCTGCGATTCAGTTGCCCGGGTTATTCGTCATCAAAACATCGACGTCAGGGTTATTCATGCAATTCCCGGCAAAGGTGCCGATGACTTTCCAGAACGGGTTCTAGAGGCCATGCAAAAAGCCGACGTGACGATTTTTTTTTCAAGGCTGGGTGATCAGGTTCGGTTTGTTGAAAGTGCAGGTCCGGGCCGTAAGGTTATGGCCTACACATTGACGAAAGCGCATCTGACTAGCCCATTTGCTACAACTGACTTTGACCTGATGTCCGAGGTTGAAAAGGAATTGATTTCAATGATTCGGCGCGCACAGTCATACAGAATTTCGCATTCTAACGGCACTGATCTATACGCAGAAATGACGCAAAATTTTGATATGAATGGTGAGGAATCTTCGAGTGATTCAATAATCAAATTTTCAGTTCAATTATTTCCAGTGGTTATTTTTCCACCCATTGAGCTGCATCATTTGAACGGTACTCTGGTTCTTGAACACTTTTTGACTTCATCATCAACACGTGCCTATGAAAACAGCGTTTTAATGCTCGATAGTCCGGTTAGGGTTGATGTCGAAGATTCAATTATGACCGAGTTCAAAGGGAATGCTGCCGTGGTATCGGAGGTTCGAAATCAGCTCGAACAATCGGCTGCGATTACAGGAGGAAACCCTTACCAGTTAAATTCCTGGCATACCGGTATTAATCCCCATACGTTTTTTAAAGGCAATCCCTTTGATGATCTCGAACGATGGGGAACAGTCACTTTTGGATCACCTCGATACACGCATATCCATGCAGCTGGACACGATCCCGGTGACTGCGCGATTCAATTATTTGATTGCGATATCTGGTTTGATGACCAGCAGATATGGGATTCAGGACGAATGATATTTGCTGATAAGTGGTACGGAAAAACCGAAGTAGGCGATATAGGCATCAGTTATTTTTAACGTTTAAATTATATAGAGGAAAAGTTTTTGACCAATCAAACTAAACACGAACCTTGCTGGATTGAAACCATTAGTCCGGAAGATGCTTCTCCTGAACTCGCCGCCATGTATCAACAGGTAGGTGCTGTTCATAATAAAATCCATAATCTATATCGAGCTTTTTCCCTGCAACCACAACCGTTGATTGCCGCTGATCAGCATTATCGCGATATATTACATCATGAAGATAATCAGTCTGATTCCTGGTTTCTTGAGTTATTGGCTTCGCAGGCAGCCATCATTGCCAATTGTCATTACGCGTTGCTCAATCATGGTGCTAATTTTCGAGACTTGCTGGGTGATCAGAAAACTGGTGAAGCCATGCTAGATGCTGTGCGCGAAGATGCATTTGATGACAACCCACTGTTTACCGATAAGCAGGCTGCGCTCTTAATATATGGAGCCAAACTCTGTCGCACTCCGGAATCAATGACTGAATCTGATGTTATTGAGTTGAGAGAAAAAGGCGTGTCAGACACCGAGCTTCTAGAAGCGGTTCAGTCCACCGCCTGTTTTGCTTATTGGGTACGATTCATCAATGCACTGGGTATTAACCTCCAAGATGAAACGATCGGGATGTATGGCAATGCCATTTAGTTAAGAAGTAGGTTGGCGTAGAACGCAGTGAAACCCAACGCATTTATGGCTCCGATTTGTTGAAATTCGCGAACTTTCGACAACTGCTCCCGCGTCGCCCAGGCGAGCCTACTTTTGGTGCTCTACCTCCGGATCGCCGGATCGCTGGACCGATGCATCCATGCAGTCGTTCCCAACCTTCTAGCAGGAATTTGGTTTAACTTAATGGCATTGATATCCACTCAATAATTGCGGGGTTAGACTTCCAAAATAGCTCTAGAGCCTTTCGCACATCCCAGCCATGAATGTCGATTTCATCTATTATTTCATACTCTATAACATTCTGTTTATGCTCAAGGTCTGCAGCTACGTACCATTCTTTCTACGCTTGCTTGCCGATAATCAGTCAATATACCTCTGCACGATAAATCTTTCGCTGAATCAGCCCATCAGGATGCGGGCGTGTGTTTAAAAACGTAATCGGTATGGTTTGGCATTAATCCGTTTCCACATCTACAATTCGCTACATCGAAATGTAGATGTGCATGGCATTCAATGCTCAAAAATAAATCTAGCGTTTAAAGCGGCCAGTAAAATTGAAAATATCTTCCAGTTCTTTTAAACGAGAACTGGTTTCTGTCCACAACGCTTTTTCTAGTGCAGCCACTAAAGACTCTATAATAAATAGAATCACAACGCCAGAGTCCCAACCTGAGGGTGCTTCAATACGACTGGTAAAATAATGGGTGGAATGTCTGGCAATAGGCGATAACCATTGATCGGTGAACAAAACTATCTTGACTTCGCGCTCACTGGCAAGCTTTGCGAGCTCTAAAAGGTCTGCCTCATAGCGACGTATATCAAAAATGATCAACACGTCGCCTTGATTGACGTTTAATAAGTGATGCGGCCATAAACTCGATGATGTCGGAAGCATATGCACATTTTTTCGAATTACCTGCAGATGGGTTTGTAAATAGTCTGCAAAAGCATGCGTAATTCGTCCACCAATAATATGAATATCGTGTTGTTTCTCGCTGAGTAATTCCACAACCTGGTCGAAGGATTCATGATCGATTTGTTTTAACGATTGACGTAGATTGGTGGTAACAGCATTCGCAAACTGACCAAGAATGTGCTCTGCAGGTACGTCACTGGCCCAATGGTCGTGTTTGATTATAGGGCCGGATAGGGTTTGCTGTAGCTCGTCACGCAATGTGTTTTGAAAATCTGAATAACCTTTGAAACCTAATTTTTTGACAGTACGCATCACTGTTGGCGTCGATACATTGGCAGATTTGGCGAGCTCTTTGATGGTGACGAGCCCGGCCATGGGGTAATTCGCGATCAGGCTGTTCGCTAGCTCTCTCTCAGCAGGTGTGAATTGATCAAATTGTTGTTTTATTTTTTCGGCGATTGTCACCTTTGATCCTCCGTGAGCGATTTTTGTAAGATTGTAATAAAATTGACAATTATTATTACACCTGTAATAATTTTTACAACAAGTGCTCTAATTTAAAATTAAGTACTACCTACTGTTGCAATTAAGAATAACGGTTTAAAGGAGATAGTGACCGAATTACCTGACTTTTTGTTTTCGAATCAACTGTCTCCAATCGTTGAAAACGCGAATGGAAAAGGCGGTGTTGTCTTGATTTGTGAACATGCAGGTCAATTGCTACCTAAATCTCTGGGAAGTCTGGGTATTGATGCTGAGGCGATGTCAGCCCATATTGCCTGGGATATTGGCGCTGCGGAGCTGGCTCGCGCTTTATCAAAACAGCTTGATGCGCCGTTGATTCTGCAACGTTATTCTCGATTAGTGTACGACTGCAATCGAGTCTTCGATGCGGCCGATGCGATAGTCGTTGAGAGTGATAACATTGTGATTCCCCTGAATTGCAATTTGTCATACGAAGACCGTCGCGATCGTTTTGAGCTAGTTTATTTCCCATTCGAAGACGCCATTGATCGAGTCATTGATGATTGTGTACAACAGGGGCGGCAGCCCGCTATTATTTCTATTCATAGTTTCACCGCTGTTTTTAAGGGGCTGCAACGTAGTCTTGAACTAGGCGTTATCCATGATGCAGTAGATTCCCGACTGGCAGACCCGATTTTGGAGTTGGCTCAAAAAAAGGGGGCGTTCAGTGTTGCTCGAAATCAACCCTATGAGCCTCGCGATGGTGTTACCCACACACTTGTCTTACACGGTATTCAACGAAATTTACTTAATGTTATGTTTGAAGTTCGTAACGATTTGATTACTGATGACAAAGGGCAGCAACAGTGGGCGCAGTATTTATCTGCTCTGATAACCGAAGCGCTCACACTTCATTCTGAGAATGCGAATGCATCCAGTATTTAGTCAATACGTCCGATTCGTTGAGGCAGTGAACTACCGAGTTGGTCGATTTGTGATGTACGGCATTTTTCTGATGGTTGCTATATTGCTGTGGTCTTCGGTTTCTAAAACTTTCTTTTTGCCTTCGCTATGGACGTTGGAAGCGGCTCAGTTTTCGATGGTGGCTTATTACATGCTCGGCGGTGCCTACTCGTTACAGCTTGGATCGAATGTGCGTATGGATCTATTTTATTCGAACTGGTCGGATAAAAAGAAAGCATACGTTGATTCTATCACTGTGCTGTTTCTAATTTTCTTTCTGGGCACCCTGCTTTGGGGGGGCTTCGATAGCACTGAATATGCCTTTCAATACAATGAACGCAGCAATACTGTCTGGCGGCCTTACATGTGGCCGATTAAGAGCATTATGTGCCTTGGCATTTTGCTCATGTTATTACAGTCAACCTGTGAACTAATTAAAGATATCGCGAAGATTCGTGGAGTACCGCTGTAATGTCCTACGAAATGATCGCGCTGTTAATGTTTTCCTCGATGATGCTGATGATGTTCACCGGTCAACGCGTATTTGGCGCGATTGGTTGTGTCGCTGCAATTGCGGCAATCACCTTATGGGGCACGGGTGGTTCAGATATTCCTTTTTCATCCGCTATGAAACTGATGAAGTGGTATCCGTTGTTGACGCTGCCTATGTTTATTTTCATGGGTTATATATTGTCAGAATCGAAAATTGCGGACGATCTGTATAAAATGTTTCATGTCTGGATGGGTGGCATCCACGGCGGACTAGCGATCGGTACTATTGGTCTGATGGTGCTGGTTTCAGCAATGAACGGTTTGTCAGTTGCGGGTATGGCCATTGGTGCGACTATCGCGCTACCCGAATTACTGCGCAGGGGGTACGACAAACGAATGGTAACCGGAGTCGTCCAGGCTGGGTCATCCTTAGGTATTCTGGTGCCGCCCTCAGTGGTGTTGGTGTTATACGCGATGATCGCCCGTCAACCGGTTGGTCAATTGTGGTTGGCTGGCGTTGTGCCTGGTCTTTTGATGGCCGCCTTTTTTGTAATTTATATCGCTGTTCGTTGTCGTCTACAGCCGGAACTTGGACCTGTCCTGCCTAAAGAAGAGCGTAATGTACCGATGGCCGAGAAACTACGTCTGTTAAGAGCGGGCCTGTTACCCATTTTAATATTTGCAGCAATGATGGTGCCTTTTGTGAAAGGCTGGACCAGTTTAGTTGAAAGCTCTGCGATAGGTGCAATGACTGCGTTTATGGTGGCATTATTAAAAGGCCGAATGACCCGCCACGTATTTGAAACGTCGGTGCGACAAACCCTGGCGATCTCCTGCATGTTTATGTGGATTATTCTGGCAGCGCTCGGTTTTGGTGCGGTGTTCGATGGGTTGGGTGCGGTAAAGGCCATCTCCCATTTATTTACCGATGGATTTGGTTTGAGTCCCTGGACCATTCTGATCTTAATGCAGTTGTCATTTATTTTGATGGGTACGTTTTTAGACGATACCGCGATGTTGGTCATTGTGGCGCCGCTTTATGTGCCTTTAGTCGGGGCACTAGGTTTCGACTTAATATGGTACGGCGTGCTTTACACGATTACGACTCAGATTGCCTATATGACGCCACCCTTTGGTTATAACCTGTTTTTGATGCGCGCGATGGCACCACCCGAAATCTCTTTACAGGATATTTACCGTTCGATAATCCCTTTTGTTCTCATAATGGTCGTTGCGTTGGCACTGGTGATGGTGTTCCCGCAAATAGCATTATGGCTACCTGAGTCTATCTACGCTCGTTAAGATGTTTAATGGCGAATAGAAGTTGTACCCAACCGATAACAAACGACAGGAGAAAACGATGTCTGAAGATCAGAAAAACAAGAGAAGAGACTTTTTAAAAACAGCGGGAGCTGGATTAGCAGGTGCTGCCGTAATGAGTGCACCAGCCGTTCACGCGGCAAGCAAAACGACGATTAAATGGCGTATGCAAACCTATGCAGGTGCGGCACTGGCGGAACATGTCATCAAGCCAGCTATCGACTCGTTTAACAAGGTCGCTGGCAGTGATATGCAGATCGAACTGTTTTATGGTGACCAACTAGTACCAACGGGTGAACTTTTCCGTGCCATGCAAAAAGGCACTATTGATGCTGTTCAGTCGGACGATGATTCGATGGCCTCACCGACAGAAGTAACTGTGTTTGGTGGATACTTTCCATTTGGCAGTCGCTATTCACTGGATGTGCCTGTTTTGTTTAATCAATACGGCCTGAATGAAATATGGGATTCAGAATATTCAAAAGTGGGTGTAAAGCATTTATCTGCTGGCGCCTGGGATCCCTGTCACTTTGCCACCAAAACACCGATCAACAGTCTGGCTGACCTGAAAGGTAAGCGCGTATTCACTTTTCCAACAGCGGGTCGGTTCCTAAGTCAGTTTGGTGTCGTACCCGTGACGCTCCCATGGGAAGACATCGAAGTCGCGTTGCAAACGGGTGAACTGGATGGTGTTGCCTGGTCTGGTATTACAGAAGACTACACCGTTGGTTGGGCTGATGTGACGGACTACTTTCTTACCAATAATATTTCAGGTGCCTGGGCAGGATCATTTTTTGCCAATATGGATCAATACAACAGATTGCCCGATCGTCTAAAGGAGCTGCTCACGTTAGCTATGGATAGTTCGCACTATTATCGCCAATGGTGGTATTGGGGTGGTGAGGCTGCGCTACGAGTAGAAGGCACGAAGATGAAGCTAACGACTATTCCTGATAAAGAATGGGCAACCGTCGAACAGGCGGGTATTAAGTTCTGGGATGAAATAGCGAGCGAGTCTCCAGTAAAGGCTAAAGTAGTCGAGATATTCAGAAAATATAACTCCGATATGCAAAAGGCTGGCCGGCCCTACCGGTATAGCTAGTTGTAGTCATTGTGACCTCGGCATCCATATGGGTGTCGGGGTTTTTTAAGTTAAGGACGAACCGCCTGAACGGGCGAATGGATACCCAAAGTATTCGCAGAGTTCATGGAGCCGGCTCTGCACAGGCGTGATGATTTGACTTTAGTTAAAATATGAATTGAGTAACTTGATGAAGGTATGTAGGCAGTCAAATATTATCGTTAGGTACAAATTTGTTTAGAGGAATGAAATTTTATAATTGGAACAAAAAAAAGCCCGCATGATTGCATGGAGACCTTTACTTCAAGCAAGCTGATATTATCTTTCTAACCAGCAGAACTCAGGGAATTCTGGAGTACCAGCATTACCCAGTGGGTTAGATAGTATTCCCTTTACTCGATCACTCACACCGTTAAGGATATTGGTGTGTGCAGGTATGATCAAGCCACAGTCGTTGTTGACCAGTGTCTGCATTTCACAATACATAGCGTGACGCTTGTCAGGATCAATTTCTGATAGAGACAGAGTCAGTAGTTCACCCATTCGAGCATTGTTCCAATGCGTGTCGTTCCATGCGGCACCAGGCGCAAAAGCAATTCCGAGCATTGAATTAGCGGTTGGACGCATATTCCATGATGTGACATTGAGAGGCTCTTTCAACCATACCGCTCCCCAGTAACCATCAGTAGGCACTTTTTTGATTTGCAGGTCGAAGCCAATTTTGCGCAGTTTGCCTGCGCTAAAAGACAGGTGTCTTCAATACCCGGTCCTACCGGTGCGACAAATATTTCAGCACTGTTAATCCCTGATTTTTTAAAATGGAATTTTGCCTGGTCGGGATCGAACTCTCGCTGCGGTAACTCACTGCAAAAGTCAGGTCCGTAGGCACTCATGATCGGTTGATCGTTACCAATTGAGCCATGGCCTTATAAACACGATTCACGATACGCTCGCGATCCTGGATGAATTGCAGGCCTTTAACAAAGTCGGCATTACTGCCGGGCATTGAGTTTTTCAGGGCACAAATACCATTGTAGGCTCCGGCAGGAATTGAGCTTAGGCTGACACCGTCGGCGGATTCTATCTGTCGGATTGCCTTAGGTTCGACATCGAAGACAATTTGCATGTCACCCGCAATCAGTGCGTTTATTCGGGCTACCGGATCAGTGATTGCTGTCACCTCTATGGAATCCAGATTGGCAGTTTTGCGCCAGTAATTTTCATTTCGTACACTGATCGATTTAACACCAGGACTGAATTCTTTCATGACAAAAGGTCCAGTGCCCATACCGTCGCCCTTACTGCCATTCTTAATAATTTTTGTCTGAAAGGTGCTGAGCAAGGAGGGTAAATCTGCATTAGGAGAATTCATGACCGCCCTAATCTCATAAGGCCCGACTTTTTTCCATTCCTTGATTGAACTAAGAACTGCCTTTATAACCGAAGTAGAATCCTCCCCTGAATGCCGATTCATACTCCAAAGCGCGCATCATCAGCGGTGAATTTAGAGCCGTCATGGAAGCTTAGGTCTTTACGTAATTTAAATGACCATTCAGAGGCATTTGCATTAGGACCGAAAGATTCGGCTAATTCCGGTTGGGCAACCAAATTACTATCGTGCTGGCATAGTCCGTTATAGTGAGCTCTGCCGCGGGTATAGTCGATTGCTGAGGTAAACTGGGCTGGATCCAACTTGTCATCTGGGCCGTGCAGAGAAGCAGGTACTCGTATAGTACCGCCTTTCTTCGGGGTTGCTGCCATTTGACTTAAGGCCTCGCGACGGGAATATCCTTTGCGTACGGATTTCTCTACCAATGCTTTATCGGCGGAATCCAAATCCTGGTATTTAATTTTTTACCCTTAGGTTAACTACTCAATCTTGATCGAAAGAAACAAACAGTCTTTTCTAACATTTGTTTTGAGCTGCTGCTTTCGCAAATTAGCAGTCGTAGACGTTTTTTTAAAGATGAAAACAGAAAGCTTTGTACCTTAAAATTCTGCTGGTTACGAGTACAGTTATCGTGATCAAGACTCCAGTAGCCGGAATTGATACACTTTCCGAAACAGTCACTGAAGGTTAGGCTCATGTCCATAATAGTATTAGCACCGACAGGAACTCTTGGTTACGGCTTTGGGGCAGAAGCTCTACGACGTGGCATGGGTTTGCAACCTGATGTCATTGCTGTGGATGCCGGGTCAACCGATCCGGGGCCAGCTTATTTGGGTGCAGCCGAGTCCTTGTGTTCCCGACGGGTTATTAAAGCCGAGTTAACGCAACTTATTGCCGCAAGTCGTAGTGCAAAAATCCCCCTTATTGTTGGTAGCGCCGGTGGTAGCGGGCGAGGGGAGCTGGTTGATGAAACTTGCGATATTGTTCGTGAAATAGTCAGCGAGATGAAGATCAAATTAAAACTCGCCTGGATTTATGCCGATATTGAACCGAGTCGTGTTAGTAAAGCGATTCGTGACGGTGACATCCAGGACTTTGAAGCCGGGTTTGAATTGACCGAAGCCGACGTCAAAGCATCACAGGCGATAGTCGCTCAAATGGGCTGGGAGCCCATTGCCGAAGCCCTGGACGCAGGTGCAGATGTCGTCATAGCTGGAAGAGCCTGCGATGATTTAGCCATTGCCTCATATGCGATTGCCCGTGGCGGCGACATTGCGCTCGCGACACACATGGGCAAAATTCTTGAATGTGGCGCATTTTCAGCCGAACCTTTTGCGATGGACGTCATGCTTGGCTTTCTTCACGATGACCACTTCATCCTGGAGCCGGGTTCAGAGCAACGAATTGCTTCATTGAAATCAGTAGCCGCCCATACACTCTATGAGCGAGAAGACCCATTCAAACAGTATGGACCTGGCGGAATGATCGATTTGTCGGCTTGTAAATTTAAGGCCGAAGGCGATCGACGGGTCAGAGTTTCAGGTGCTCAATTCGTACCTAATAGTGAACATTGGTTCAAACTGGAAGGAGCTAAAGCCGTGGGGTATAGAACCATTTGTATAGGCGGTATTCGTTGTCCGACGATGATAGAACGTCTCGACGACCTGCTCGCGGCGGCCGCAGAAAGAACAAAATCACATTTTGCGCCTGACCCATTAACCATTACATTTCGACCTTATGGCAAAAATGCGGTGATGGCGGAAATGGAACCAAATCATGGTCAAATACCGACTGAAATCGGACTATTACTCGACGTTACTGCCGAAACCCAGGAAATAGCACATGGTGCCTGCCATTTTCTCTCAGGACACTTATTGCATGTTGCTTATCCGGGGCAGTTAAACACATCCGGTAATCTGGCATTTCCATACTCACCATCGGATATCGATGCAGGTATAGCTTACGAATTTTCGATGTATCACTTGATGCGAGCCGACTCGGCAACTGAACTTTTCGCCGTACACACGGAGAACCTTTCGTGAATACGATGATTCCTTTACGAGAATTGGCGAGCATTATTCGGAGCAAAAACGCCGGACCGTATCGGTTAACTTTCGATATCCTGTTTTCTGATGCAAATACTTTTAACGCAGTTGTAGACAGTAAGGCCATCAATACCGAAAGTGTTGCTCGGCTATACGGTGTCGAGGTTTCGCAAATTTCGTCAATGCATATTTTGCCACAAGGGTTGGCGATTAAGATCACGATGTTTCGCCCACGCGGCCAATGTACTGCCGGTGAACGCGATGTTTACGGATGTCAGCAGCATGTCCCTTTAATGGATCTACAAATCTCCATTGATAGGAACGATCTGCCGACCTGTTAAGCACAGATCACCGCGATAAATTTCGCCAGGTTTCTACCAGGGTGAACTGGCGTTCTCCAGATTTTTAGCTGTAACGCTGGGAACTTTGGCACGTCCAACACTTAAACTCATCAAAGTCCATTCGATAATGGCCGTTTTCATGCATATGCGAATTCGATACAATCTCTGCGTCATTGTCTTCGGCAGCCTAAAAGAATGAATAATAAACAGGTGGTTGAATCAACACCCTCTCGCCCTTCGCAACGAAGGTTTGTACCATCATATTAAAGGCTGGCACTCATCCCGGGGTCAGCACAACCCACTCAGGGTTAATCTCCCAACCATGGAGTCGAGATCCCCAACTTTGCAATGCCTCAAAGTTAAGAGCCGGTCGGGAAACTATAACCGTAAAACCCATGCTCAGCACGGGCCACCATTGCCTCGATCACAGCTGGAGGGCTACGAAAATCCATATCAGCTACCCACATTGGCAAGAGCTCAGCCTTCTCTCCACTCGGATCAGATTGGCTGGAATCGATCAGTTTGCCGCCTTCGAACAGGAACTCCCACTTGTTGCTTTAAGTACCTTTTCTACTGATTTTCGCATCAAAATTGTACTTCATGTATCTACCTGGGCAGATATCAGTCAAATTGACTCGAGAGCTATCACTCTTTTGAAGGCTTAGAATTAGTAAGGCAAAGAATAATTGAATTATTGGTCCATATTTTCAAATAAGCTCTAGGCTTTCTAAACCTCAGATTTCTCCTGCGTTTAACGGGTCTGAACTCCACAAGTCCTGGATAGCTTAGTATATTGATCGACTTGAAAGTGATTGGTAATTTTGACACTTTCTCGTAAAAATCACGAATTGAATGGAACTGCCTTAAAGAAAAATTCAGTTAAATAACTACTGGTTTTAAGTCGGTGCTTTTTAAAAGCCAGGGTGCGTTAAACGATCGCTACGTACTGTGGTTTCATTGATCGAAGCAACAGCTAAATTCCTAAGATCAGTGGAAACATGTCCCTATTTTGGTACATTGATATTGTGAGGTTCGGAATACCCCAGATTTTTTAGAAAGATGATAATGAGCGCGACCTGGTCGCCGATAGTAGATCAGCAGCATACTCTCTTGATTCACCGTGAGCTCTGCAAATGATTTGAAATGATGAATAGAAAAACTGCGAAGCCATCAATATTGCAACCAGTAGATCAGGCCATTTTGAGTGTGTGTAGTAAACTGCCACAGCAGCTAACATAACTGCCGGGTTTACAATCGCATTGTTACGACTGCGCAGCCAAACCGAGCGGACATTGGCATCAACGTCTCGGTACTGCAATAGCGGTAACACACTGACCAGATTCGTCGTAAATGCCACCGATCCCATCATCATTTCGTTGGGTACTCCCACGACTAACACTTGATACAGTGTTGAACCAGGCACCCAAAAACCCATCAGTAACAGCGTCACTCCCTTGAACATCGCTGCTGACGCTCGCCATCGCAGAGAATGGCCTATTGCAATCAAGGTGATTTCGTAGGTAAGGAGTGCCGAAGAAAATTCAAAGCATCAGTCCGTAGAGCCATCGATTTGGCCGTCACGCTGACACTGATCTCTATCAGGAACATCGACCTATTAATCGCAATGACAATCCCGTGTGATTTATACAACGGGTACCATCACCAATGCTCAAAAAGACCGAGCGCAATATTTAAAAAAACTAAAAGTGAGATCAAGATACTTCCATGGCAAGAGCTTGAATCCAGGAACTCACAGTCACTGGAGAACTTTGATGGCGAAGAGAATTACGAGAACATTACCGTCAGCGGTCTTTTGATTGACGATGTTTTCTATCCTGGATCTTGTCGGACGAGGGCAGGGCCACACCCGTATTACCGAAATATGCGTTACGGAGTATTCTCTATAACCAAGTCTCTCGGTGCCGCAATATCGATGTTATGACTTGCTTAGAAGTATGGCCCCGATATCTTTGACGAAAAGATTACCGATTACGTCATCATTCCAAAAATGCATGATGGTTGGAATAAAGTGACCTTCGGCAATATGCTCGATATGACAACCGGCGTCGGTAATCTTGTGCCAGAATGGGTTGACTACTATGTCGAAGTTGACAATTCTCCTGTCGGTAATCAAGTCTGGAGAGTAAACAGCGTCCGTGAAAAACTGGATACCATTGCAGACTTTGAAAACTACCCCCGGGGGCGAGCGAGGTATTTCGTTATCGCTCCTCTGATACCTTTGTTCTAGCGGCTGCGATCGAAGCGTACTTAAGAAAAAAGGAAGGACCCGAAGCTGATCTCTGGGAATCGGTAACACGCGAAGTGTTTGTTCCGTCAGGTATAGATCGATGGCCAATCCAGCGAACCATCGAAGCGCATGGAAAACCGGGAACACCCATGATGTCACCCCAACTTTATCCAACCTTTGAGGAAGTCATAAAACTTTCGAGGCTTTTACAAGATCACGGCGAACACAACAATCAACAATTATTACATCGTGAACTAACAGAACAAACAGTATCGACTGATATTAACCGGGGTTTCCCAACTGGACGGGTCAATAGGCAAGGCGGCAAAGGGCATTACGAGAAAGGTTTCTGGTTGTCACCACCAAACTGGGCTGGTTGTGATCTACGAACTACCGGCATGGCGGGTTTCGGTGGGAACTTTGTGATCATCATGCCGAACAATACGATGGGATTACGTTTCGCGGCTGGCAATGAAGAAGATCCTTCAACCTGGGATAGCTGCGGGATTCGAAGGGTTACGCATGGATTGAAGCCGTTTTGCTGAGAAACTAGAGTAAGGAGATAGGTTCCTGAATCGGGATCTTCCCGAATGCGGCTTGTATCGTATCGCTGATAGATCGTCTGGTGCATCACAGTCTGGAACCGAAAAAAAATAACATTACCATGGGATGAAATACCTTTTAAAAACCTGAGTTAGTAAACGAGCAACCGACCCCTTTTTACCGGTAAACTGCCTGCGGCGAATAAATACGGGTTTGCTCCGTTTATTTGCTTGTTTGCTTGCATATTGGACAAGGCCGGTGTTTGCGAAACTCAAATTTCACGTAATAATATTGTTAATACAACTATACTGAAAATATTAAGGTGGTCCAATGAAAGCTTCTATTCGTCAAATCGGTAACTCGGCAACTCTAAAGGCGTGATCATACCGGCTTCCTTGTTAGCAGAGTCAGGATTATCTAATGAAGTGGAAATCAATCTAGTGGACAAAACTATAGTGATCAGTCCTATTGACGCCCCCCGTGTCAGTTGGTTTGATGATTACGATGAAACCCAGGACCAGGATATGTGACAGGGGTACATAGCTACTTCAGACGACGACAGTGAATGGCAATGGTAATAAAGAACGTATGTCGCGGCGATGTTTACTGGGTGGAACTCGACCCTACTCGAGGCAGCGAAATTAACAAAACCAGACCTTGCCTAATCATTTCAGCCAACGATATGAACCGAAAATTACCTCGGGTTTTAGTGGCACCTATCACCAGCAAAGGTCAGGCACCGGGTTGTCGACCCACGACGGAATTTAACAAAAAGTCCGCACGGATTTTGTTCGACCAAATACGCTCCCTGGACAAATTACGATTAAGTAAACATATGGGGCAAATTGATGAAAGCATCTGTTACTCCATACTTTTAGAAATGTAAGCCTGGATAAGCATTGTGAAATAATTCAGTGTCATCGCAATTTACTAGATATATCCTTAGTCTCTGAATGACATCTAACAGCAGAATACAGAATAAAAAGTGCTCTAATTAATAGCAAGTTGAAGCAAGGCTTCGTTCTGGTCAATGAAAAACTGGAAATGTCTGAGAAAATTCATACCGAGCAAACCGTCAATACCTGCGTCTCCAAGACTGAATAGTATACCGACTTCGAGTTGATTGACTTGCCAGTCACCCACCACAAGCGAATGGAGAATATAAACAGGCGCTCGCACTGGGCCATTGGCCGTATTAAACACCCCGGTTTTCCCTGTATCGGTATATTGGATACCGCGATCCCCAAGTACATCGGGATTAAGCATCGTTAGGGATGCCCCCGTATCGATGAGTAACCGTATATGCCGATTAGGGGCCGGACTTGCGTTTACAATGAAATGATTACCTCTTCGCTCCAGCGCGATACCGGCACCCTCCGCCAGGGGAACCCCTGGTCGAGTGTTGTCTATTCCGGCCACTACAATAATGAGCTCCTCGAGCATGGCCTGTGCCTGTGCCCCGACAACCGGGTCCTGTGATACCAACAGTAGTGACTGACGCGCAGCATCTTTATCTTCAAGCGCTAGCTGCGAAGTTGCGAGTTCAATAAACCATGGTGCGTAGTCGGGTTCCAGCTGTGTGAGGCGCTGGTAGAAGGCAAGTAAAGCGTTTCGATCGTTGTTGCCTTTTAGAGACGCTGCCCTGGTGGCCACCGTCGATCGAATTCGGCTGGTTATTCGCTGCAGCATAATGGGCCGATAGGCATGGCCTCTGGCTTCATACAATTGATTGATGGCTGCGTCGACATCTCGCTCGCGACTATATACCGTGGCTAATAACATGCGCGCCTCTACATCCCTGAATCTGGCAACCAGGAAACGTTGGAGCAGCTGTTCTGCGAGACTAAAACGAGACTCTTCAACAAGTTGGCCGGCGCGAGATAGAATCTTTGTTCTAGCTTCAGCCGTTGCCAGGTCGTCTTGCTGAAACTGTAACAACTCATAGCTTGCTACCGCTGCTTCAAATTCATCGCGCTGCAACAGACTACTGATGTCCTCCACGTGAGCAACCACAGTCGAGGTTAGTGCTGTGGACGAACGTTCCGACTTGACAGATTTCGTTGGGATGTCGATAACTGGCTGAGCAGAATGCTGCGGTTTTTCACCTGGATAATTATAGGTAAACCAGGAAAGGCCCCAGCCTGCCATGAAAATCAGCAAGCCAACAGTTAGTTTACGCATCGTTAATAACAGCTATTAAAAAATGTAACGGGATCACATTGTTCTCTTAACTTTGTAGAGGTGCTGGTGAACTGAAAACACCTTGATAAATACACATAACACTCGGTTCAGTGGATAAAGTGAACGCGAGTATCCGTTTTATCTGGCAGCAAACACGGGTTAAATATCCCGC
>JBLIOG010000032.1:0-25999 GCA_047639625.1 Gammaproteobacteria bacterium | reverse complement strand
CGGTGGTAAATCGTGTTTCATGGATTAATTTTTCACAACGCATAGTCCCGTCAGCTATTTAAATAACGCGATTAAATCGATGTCTATAGTTCAGTTTTATTGAACCATACGGAATTATTTTTGCTTGTCAAAAATTCTCTTCGGCAGATCATGGAGCTGTTCTAATTTAAGTTCAAAAGCCATGTCAGAAAAAACTATAAAATCACATGCGCGAGTCGTCGTCATTGGCGGAGGTATAGCCGGCTGCTCAACGCTTTATCACCTGACTCGCGAAGGCTGGAGTGACGTTGTTCTGGTTGAGCGTGATGAATTAACATCCGGATCAACCTGGCATGCGGCGGCTCAGGTCACCCAGTTTGGTGGAAACCAAACTATGATTGCGCTGAAACGTCACAGTATCGATTTATATCGTGAACTAGCCGCTGACCCTGACAACCCCATTTCTTATCACATCACTGGCGGTATGCGGCTTGCCCACACGCAGGAACATATCGACATTTATAAACATTACGTCGGAATGGCTGCAGGAATAGGCGTCGAGATGGAATTTATCAGCGCAGCAGAAGCGGGTGAGCGACACCCTTTACTAAATACAGATGGTTTACTGGGTGCATGGTGGGATCCTTTGGACGGCGATATCGATCCTGCTGGAATTACCTTCGCCATGGCTCGAAAAGCTCGTGAGGCAGGTGCAGAAGTTTATCGATTCAATCCGGTCGAAAGCATCACTCGAAAAGCCAATGGCGAATTTATAGTTCATACCCGTAATTGTGATATCACCTGCGAAAAAGTTGTTAACGCAACCGGTTACCGGGTCAATGAAGTTGGCAATATGCTCGGCGTCAATCACCCGGTAACCTCAATGGAACATATGTATTTCTTGACCGATACGATGCCCGAACTCGAAGCACTCGACTTTCGCGTCCCTATTATCCGTGATCCTGGTGACGACTTTTATAGCCGTCAGGAAAAATTGGGCCTTCTGGTTGGCGTTTATGAGCAGCGTTGCAAAACCTTTGGAATGGATGGCATTGATCCCGACTTCACTCAGGCGCTTTGTCCTTCTGATCTGGATCGCTGCCTCGACAATATGGAACGTATATTTGAACGAATGCCGTCACTCGCCGAGGCCGGTATTCATACGGTTATTAATGGCCCGATCACTTATACGATCGACGGCGCGCCGTTAATCGGACCGATACCCGGTATCGAAAATGCCTATTGCGCAATCGGTTTGCGGGCTGGTATCGGGGAATCGGGTGGACATGGGAAAATCCTGGCTGAAATCATCGTCCACGGTGAACCCGAATGGGATTCGTGGTTTCTCGACCCGCGGCGATTTACCCAATATGCGAATACCGAGCATACCTGCCTGAAAGCCATCGAAGATTATCAAAACGAATTTCATTACCACATGCCGCATGAACATCGACTGGCAGCTCGGCTTGCCCGAACCACACCTCTTTATGCCGTGCTCGATCAAAAAAACTGTGCATGGGGTGTTGTCAACGGATGGGAGCGAGCATTATTTTTCAAACCAACCACCAACTTTATTGATGAACACAGCTATCGATTCACTCCCACTGAGAAAGTCGTAGCGGCAGAAATAAACCATTTGCAAAATCACGTCAGCCTAATGGAAATCTCGGGATTTAATCGATTTGAGTTAAGTGGGTCAGGCGTCGAAGCATTTCTCGATAAAATGATCTGCGGGAAGCTACCAACCGAAATAGGAAAAGTGGCACTCACTTATTTACTCACCGAAAAAGGTAATATTTTAAGCGAAGCTACCCTCGTTAAACTTGCCGAAAATCGCTATTGGTATGGTTCTGCAGCCGGAGCCGAATGGCATGATCGGGACTGGCTTAATAAGCATAAGCCTGAATCGGTAGAGCTGACCGAAATGGCAGCCAGCCATACCATTCTGGTTGTTGCTGGACCAAAATCGCGAGCCTTACTCGAGTCGGTGTCACCGCGCTGTGGCTGGTCCAGAGAAGTCTTCCCCTGGTTACGCGCGCGCTCGATGTTTATCGCCCATGCTGAAGTCGTCGCTATGTCGGTTAGTTTTTCAGGCGAACTGGCGTGGGAACTTCACATCCCGAATGAACAACTCTATCTAGTCTGGTCAATACTCGAACAAGCCGGCACTGATTTTGACCTTGGATATTTTGGTTTATATGCCACCGAATCAATGCGGCTTGAAAAAGGCTTTTTACATTGGAAAGCTGATTTAATTGTTGAACACAATCCATTCGAGGCTGGTCTCGATCGATTTGTAAAACTCGATAAAGCTAATTTTATCGGCAAAGCTGCCCTGATTGAACGTCACAACAAAGGGTTACGTAAAACACTGGTATCGATTAATGTCGACTGTGATTTTGCGCCCGCACACGGTGGCGATGGCGTATTTGCCAATGATAATCAAATCGGCTCGATAACCTCAGCCGGATACGGTCACCGAATTTCAAAAAATATTGCCTATGCCTATGTCGACCCGGAATTTTGTGCAGTCGGGCAGGCACTCGAAATTGGTATTCTAGGCCAACGCTACCCCGCAAATATAGTGTCACCTGCCCAGTATGATCCTCATAATACCCTGGTAAAATCATGAGCACAGAAACACCGAAAAAAAGACGCCGAGGCACCAACAGTCGTGCACAGATGCTGGCTAGAAGAAGCAAACCTCCTGAGATTAATCCAGCGCCGACCGGGCCTATTGGTGGTCAATACAAACCCCTGACTGAGATTCAGCTCAAACAGATATACGACACCTCTATTCGAATGCTTGCCGAATTAGGTATGGGAGACGCACCTCCGCAACTCGTCGAGCAGGCGGTCAGTTGTGGCGCTACCATTAATGATTTGGGACGCGTGTGTTATTCCCAGGATATGGTAGAAGACATCATCAACAAGTCTTGCAAATCATTCACTTTCCACGGACGAGACGATAAACACACCATCGAAGTAGGCGGTGATCGCGTTTATTACGGAACAGGAGGGGCTGCCGTACAAACGCTCGATCTGGACAGCCATATTTACCGACCTTCGACCCTGGCCGACCTTGATGGCTTGACCCGCCTGGTAGACACTTTACCCAATATGTCATGGTTTACTCGCTGCTGTGTTGCGACCGATATCCCGGATATTTTCGAACTGGATATGAATACGGCCTACTGCTTAATGAAACGGACGCAAAAGCCTGTGGGTACCAATTTTACGATCGGTGAACATGTCAACCCTATTGTCGATATGTTCGATCAAATGGCCGGCGGGCCTGGTAAATTTGCAGAGAAACCTTTTTGTAAAGCGCATATAAGTCCCATTATTTCACCGATGCGTTATGGCGAAGATGCCTTCGATGTCGCACTCGCCTGTATTCGACGAGGCATGCCAATTAACTCAATCATAGCGGCCATGTCCGGTGCCACCTCACCTGCCGCAATAGACGGCATGCTCGCAGCTTCGTTCGCTGAAACACTCGCAGCGCTCATTATGGTTAATATTTTCGAACCCGGATTCCCCATGATTTTTTCAAACTGGCCGTTTGTGATCGATTTAAGAACCGGGGCATTCTGCGGTGGAGGTGGTGAAATTTCTATCCTAAATGCTGGGGCAGCGCAGTTGGCAAATCATATAGGCGTACCCTCGGGCGTTGCATCAAGTATGACTGATGCCAAAGCTGTAGATGCTCAAATGGGCATGGAAAAAGCGCTTTCATCACTCGCCTGTGGATTATCGGGTGCCAATATGATCTACGAATCAGCGGGTATGATGGCGAGTTTGCTCGGTGTTTCTTTTGAAGCGTTTATGCTCGACAACGAAATGCTGTCACATGTAAATCGTATGATTCGAGGAGTCGAAGTCACCGAAGAAACTCTGGGTTTTGAAAGCATGAAAAACGTTATTACTGGCGAAGGTCATTTCATCGGAGAAACTCAAACCATGGAGGCAATGGAGCGGGATTATTATTACCCGCATTTTGGTGATCGACTTGAACCCACCACCTGGGCTGAAATGGGCGCCAAAGATGTCTGGCAAAAAGCCAATACTGAGGTACGTGAAAAACTTAAAAATCACAACCCGGATTACATCACGAGTTCAGTTGACCGAAAAATTCGTGCTCAGCATAAAATCCTGATGTGAATGCTATTAGCAACAGAATACGAAAAACCTTAATTAAAGTTTAAGAGTTCGATTTGGTAACAAAGTTCTGATTTTTCTCAATTTTGGCCTAATCATAATGTACCCAATCTAAGAAAAATCAAAATCAAGAATGCCGAAGAATCGATCAAACAAATGGACAGTCGATTCTCATATTACGCATTATGAATGATCTAACGGACCCAGTATTACAGTTAAAAAACTCCATTGGATGATGGATATGCTGACCGATATCGATGTTGGTATTGTGGTGCTCGATCAGCAGTATTGCGTTCAAATGTGGAACAGATTTATGGGGGGTTAGAATGGTGTTGCTGAGGCAAATACCAGGACAAATAATCTTTTTAAACTGTTCCCCGAATTACCTGACAACTGGCTCAAACACAAAATGGATTCCGTATTTATCTTGAAAAATCGGGCATTTTCGACCTGGGAGCAGCGTCAATATCTCTTCAAATTTAAAAATTATCGCCCCATCACGGGAACCGAAGAGTACATGTACCAAAATACAACCATGATCCCGTTATCTTCAGCCGACGGAACGATAAACCACATATGCCTGTTAATTTATGATGGGAGCGAGGCAGCATCCGGTCAAAAAGAACTCCAGCGCCTCAATAAAGAGCTGCAAAAATTAAGTCGATCCGATCGATTAACAGGACTCTATAACCGGGGTTACTGGGAAGATGGTTTCCAGGCTGAGTTCGCGCGTTGCAAACGCTATGACACCGAATCATCGGTCATTATTTTCAACATCGATCATTTTAAAAACATCAATGACACTTTCGGTCATCAGGCTGGCGATGAGATTATTAGACAGGCCGCTGGCCAGGCAAGCAACATGGTCAGAACTACCAATGTTGCAGGCCGTTATGGGGGGTGAAGAATTTGTCATCTACATGCCCAATACCAATCCTGATAACGCCTTCATATTTGCCGAACGCTATCGAGAGATGATTGAAAATCTGGAAATACGAATCAGGCTGAACTTATCAGGTTCACCGTCAGTATCGGGATTTGTAACTTTGATAAGTCATTGAAAAATTATGAGGCCTGGATTGAATATGCCGATCAGGCCCTATATTTTGGCAAGGAGAACGGACGTAATCAAACAACCATCGCCAAAATTATCCGTAGCTAGCGCTTCAACTGCACCAACGGTGGAAATAAATCAAATTCTCGAAGACTTTCGGCAAGTATGGTCGTGAAGCTGGCTTTTAGCCGGGGTTCGGTGAACACATTCTGGATATCAATGACATCGAAGTATCGATGCTCCTGATAACTGGGATTCCACAGAATTAATGGGCACTCCTGTTTGGAATAAATCGAGGCCCCCATTCCTTTGTGAATCGACCTCACTTCAATATAACCCGTATCTTCATTTTCATTCATATAGAGGCAGGAAGCAACAATTGCATCTGAAATCCCCTTAAGCGCCGTTACCGGGTGGATTTCACCGATGATATGCACCATCCTGGTGACATCATCATTCGGATCAACAAGATTAAATGGCCCGGTCACATTGTCTCGAACGAATTCATAACCATTAATTGAATAGTCTATCTTTCCGATCACCAGAACATTGTTGTAAATCGTTGCGGCATAATATTTGGTTATATCGTGGAATATGTCATTCATCTTGATTGGATACTCTGACGTCTCGGGTACTGCACTCACGGCAAACTCCTAAATGCTCGGGCCTGGACCAAGTATAGTTGCAAATTATTATCGTGCTGATTCAGTTTGGTAGGTTAAATTTGAGCAAAGGTAGGTTTACACTAAGGTTACGAGACACTATTCCAGAAATACAGGTGACAAGCCCTTTGTTCTCTTCCAAATCTAACAAACTGACATTCAGCTGGCTGCTGATTACCTTACTTATGTTTGTGATTCAGCTACAAATCACTGTCAATGCTGCCGACCGGATACTGATCGCGGCCGCCTCCAGCATCCGTTTCCCGCTGGACCGGTTAATCAGTCAATTTGAAACTGAAAATCCCGATATTGGGCCTGTTTCGATCATTTATGGTGCTTCTGGTAAATTAACCCATCAGATTTTAAAAGGCGCGCCTTTTGGACTATTTCTATCCGCTAATATTAGCTATCCGGATCGAATCAGCGCTGCAGGTCTGACCTTTGAAAAACCCCAGATATATACCGAAGGTAGTTTAAGTTTATACGCCAATAATCAGTCAAATTGCCAAATTGACAGGGGTCTGAATCCTTTACTACAGCAACTGGAAGCCAGAACTATTGTTAAAATAGCGATTGCGAATCCTCAGCTCGCCCCTTACGGCGTCGCAGCAAAACAGGCTTTAATCCGAGCCAAAATTTACGAAAATTTAAAAGATAACCTCATCTACGCCAACAACGTATCGCAGGCCGCACAATTTGCAATATCCGGTGCCGCCGATTGCGCCATTATTTCAACGTCCATTGCAGAATCAACAAAGCTTTCCGATATTGGCACATCGAAACAGATATCGACTGATTTTTACCAACCGATTAGCCATGCTATGGTATTAATGAATTGGACAACTAAGCCGACTAACCAGCTATATCAGTATTTAAAACAGCCGGCGGCCCAACTAATTTTTCAAGATCATGGTTTCAAAATACCGAGCATACAATATTAATGGATTGGCAAGCATTTCTGGTCTCAGTGAAACTCGCCGCGCTGACCACTGTGATCTTAATCCCGTTTTCGCTATGGCTTTCACGATGGCTGGTGTGGTCCGGAACTCGATTTCGTCGAATCATCGAAACGGGCATTACTTTACCACTGGTCTTACCACCTACTGTGATTGGTTTTTTCCTGTTGGGCTGGTTTTCTCAGCAAGGATTAATCGGGGCCTGGTATCAATCCATCTTCGGCAGTTCATTGGCTTTTTCGTTTGTCGGACTTTTGGTTGCTTCGCTCATCATCAACCTGCCTTTTGCCGTTCAACCAACCCAGCGTGGTTTCGAATCTATTGCACGAGAAGTCCGGGAATCGGCATTATGTTGCGGTTTATCACCCTGGAAAACGTTTTGGAAAATTGAAATGCCACTGGCGATGAATGGCATACTCGGCGCTGCATTACTGACGTTCACCCATACGCTCGGAGAGTTCGGGGTCATACTCATGATTGGCGGTAATATTCCGGGCGAAACACGAACTTTATCTATTGCAATATTCGATCAGGTTGAAGCCTTTAACGAATCGGCAGCCACAACAATGTCTTTAGTTTTATTGATGTTCTCTTTATTCATAATTAGTTGCTTGTTCCTGCTAAGCCAACGAAGGCCCTGATGCCAGATTCCCAGTTAATCGTCCAGGTGACACAATCGCACCCTGTTCGAATCGATGTTGAATTCGAATGTGACAACAATGAACTAGTTTGCCTTGTAGGTCCATCCGGCAGTGGCAAGACAACAACGCTTCGATTAATAGCGGGTCTTGAGAAAGCGGCGAAGGGCAAGGTAACCTGCCACAATCAAGTCTGGCTCGATAGCTCTCAGTCGATTCACCAGCCGACTTATCTGCGAAAACTAGGAATGGTTTTTCAGTCTTATGGATTGTTCCCTCATTTAACCGTCGCTGAACATATTGAAATTAGTGGTCTTTCCAAATCGGATGAACACGCTGAATTACTCGATCTGGTTAACTTAACCGGTCTTGAAAGTCGCAAACCACACCAGCTTTCTGGCGGGCAGCAGCAGCGTTTGGCACTAGCCCGAGCACTGTCTCGAAAACCCGACGTTTTGTTGTTGGATGAACCGTTCTCAGCAGTCGACCTGGTAACCCGTAAAAAACTCCGGCGTGAACTCGCCCGTATCAGACGTCAGTTACAAATTCCGGTTGTCATGGTGACCCACGATCTGGAGGAAGCTGCTTTACTGGCAGATCGAATTGTTGTTATGCATCGTGGTCGTAATTTACAAATTGGCCCGCCGAAGGTTTTATTCGAACAACCAGACAATGCTGAAATTGCCCGCCTAATTGATTTATCTAACATTTTTCAGGGACAAGTAATTAGACACGATAAACTCAACAATCTCACTTGCATTGAATGGCTAGGTCAACAGCTCGACTGCGTCTTTCGACCCGAGTTTGAACCCGGAGAGTCCATAGACTGGGTCATTCCTGAAAACAGGGTCATACTTCATCAAAGAGTAAGGCCATCAAAAGGCGAAGCAGAAAACCCCGTGGAAGGCATCATTAGTAACATTAATCCATTAGGTGAATTTGTCGAAATTGATATGCTACCGGACGGAAGCGAGGATCAATCCCTGACCTTTTCACTACCGTTACATGTCGCTGAGCGCAATCGATTAGACGTCAACGAATCAATTGGAGTATCGCTCGACAGTCTCGGTATTCATCTAATGCATAGAGATCAATGAATAACATTGTCACTACATTATTTTTTTATTCTGACTGATTATCTGACGCCGACCGCATTACGGACTGCGTGGTAAGCAAGCTGAGCGTCTCAATCTGATGCCAGAGCTGGCTGTCAGTTTAAGCGGGTAAATCTCGTTGAATGCTGAATTAATACGGCGGTAATAATCGCCAACGCCGTGTGTGAGTACCCAAACCATAAAAAATTATTTCGGATCCAGAGACGAATCGAATCCATCCATTGCGTTTTAACCAGCTTATCATTGTATTTAACTGCGGTCAGTTCTTCGACTAATAGACGCAAATAGGTTTTATCTCTCGGCTAGTCTCTTAAGCCTGTAATCCAGTCCTCGGGGATACCTTTGATACCGGTCCGGGCACCAACAATTGCCGCAACTGTATCGGTATCACGAGCTCTGGTCTAATAGTCGTCTGCTACTGTTTGACCTTGACCCATTGCTGAGTCACGGATTTGGCGCTTTTGAAGTGATGACTATGAACTCGATAACCAGCCTCTCTGCAGGGATCTGGGTCGCTAGTGAGGCTGATTTCAGCCTGGATTCGAAAGAAATAAACCTATATTCGACATTAAGAGAAACGACCCTGGTGGGTATTAAATTCAAACTCCTCGTCACCGTCATCGATAATTTCAAGATCACTCATCCCTAGAGAGTCCATTACTTCATACCATTGCTCATCGGCCAATCTAATCGCGATCATGATTTGTTCAGCGCTACATTTGGTTTTTTGCCAGTTAGGAATTTGATTCAACATGACTTCAACTTCATGATCATCAGCAGTTAATACATGATGGCTGAGTTTATTGGCTAACGCTATGATACTGGTTTCGACACTAAAAGGGCCTTCGTATTCAGAGTCATGATGATTTTTGACACATTGGGTGATCGTGCTGGGTATCGCCCATTGTTGCATCAGCGCTACGCCGACATCAACGTGCGTGACTCCGAGCTTTTCTGCCTCAATTACAAGTGTATCAACCTGTCTCGCGACGGCCAACTGGGTGATGTTGGTGAAAGCACTCGGAACGACCTTGGCTATTATTAACCAACCCATATCATGTAAAAGCCCGGCTGTGAACAAGGCTTCGTGGTCAAGAATATGGACATTTTGCATGCCTAAATGTCGGGAAATAATGGCTGTTTTAAAACTATGCTGCCAGAAATCTCGAAGTGGGAATTCGGAGATTTCAAAATCCTTCAATACACCAACCAGGACCGAACCCATAAGCACCTGTTGCAATTGCTGCCGGCCTAACAATGTCACCGACTGAGCAATCGAAGACACAGGATTGGGCAGTCCATAATAGGCACTATTAATCAACCGTAAAACTTTAGCCGTAAGCACTGGATCAGTCTGCACAGTATTACCGATTTGATACGCGGTAGAATTTTCATCTTCAAGCAATTCGGTAACTCGAATATAAATTTCAGGGAGCGTTTGTAAATCCCCTGCTTGCTTGAGTAAGGTATCCAGCTCGACCATGATGTGTCCTGATTAGTGTCAAACAGTAGTATAGCAGCGCAAACTTAATAGGCTTGATCAGAGATAGCTTTTATTGGGTTTCAGAATCAAAACAGACTAATTCGACTTTATATCGAGAATCGTAATATGCTCCTTGGGCACACGTAGTTTTTTTCCTCCAACAAAAATTTCTGTATAGTCATCAACATCTTTGGTAACTTGCTCCTCATAGTGAAATACCTTTTCGGCCAGCGCTTTCTTCAGCGAAGCTTCATCCGCCTGTTTCTTTTTTTCTTCGCGTTTTTGTTTCGAAAACCAACCAATCATTTTTAGCACCGGAAAACTAAGCTTTTTCAAAATATCCGAAGCAATGGAAGCAAACTTTTCGTGGCAAACTCAAGGGCTCATCCCTATTCCCAACGGATAATACACATATATATACCAGTTTAGCTCAATACCCCGAAATATCCAGGAATCACATCACAGTTCAAACGGGCAAGCCGACCTGAGGACAACAAAAGCCAGATAATCTGGCCGTATAATCAGTCGAGTCAACTTTTTCATTTATGAAGGTACCGGTCTCACCCGATTCGATTAAGACTGCATCAATCGACGGACTATTTTCATTCTTACCTTTACCATTAAAACTACTAAGAGCCATACCCGCTCGACTATCCCCGGCAAGATACCCGCGTTCAGCCATTAAACCTGCAGCAAAAGCCAATAGGTAAAGTATCTCATGCCGAACGCTAAAAATATTCGAACTTCTTTCTCTGGTGATATAATCCCGAATCAGAAAAATTAAGCCTCCAAAAGCACTGAGAACAATCAGCAGAATAAAAGCATTAACCAGTGAATCCCGCGATTGAATGTCATCGAGTTCATCAGGAACGACTGGGCCGACACACCCGCGAAGCTGCTTTGGGTCTCGCTGGAAAAGTGCATTTTAAAACGGCCCTTATGTCTGTTCTAAGGGATATTCTAAGTTTAGCTTAAAATTAAAATTTCGAAAATACAGGAATACAGTTGCTGTCGACCCCATCGAAAATAAAACCGGGGCGTCTTCACCTTGACCATATACCGGAGCCACTATGAGCAGTCCGCCGAATATAATCGTCTTTCAGGCTGATCAATTAACCGCACTAGCCCTACAACTTTATGGCGGGTTTTGTGAAACACCTTTTCTCAATTCGTTGGCCGAAAAATCAACTCTTTTTGAAAATGCATATTGCAACTATCCGTTGTGCGCTCCATCAAGGTTATCAATGATGACGGGGAGACTTAGCTCAGATATCGGCGCCTATGACAATGCAGCAGAACTACCCAGTGCTATTCCTACATTCGCTCATTACCTCAGAAATCAGGGATACCATACCTGCCTCAGCGGTAAGATGCATTTTATTGGAGCCGATCAATTCCACGGGTTTGAAGAACGTTTAACCACTGAAATCTATCCGGCTGATTTTGCCTGGTTACCCGACTGGGCCAATCAACAACAGTCTTTTGCACCTATTAGAAATACCATCGAACGCGCGGGAGTCAGCGCCTGGAATATGCAGTTAGCCTATGATGAAGATGTCGCCTTTCAGGCGGTTCGTAAAATTTACGAATATGCACGTCATCCGCAAAACCCCTTCTGTATGGTCGTTTCCTTTACTCATCCACACCCACCTTTTTTAGCAACCCCCGAGTATTGGGAACGCTATGAAGATTCAGACATTCCCTCACCTAACATAGGACGGCTGCCGGATAGTATTCTCGACCCGCACAGCCAACGTTGTCGACGCGTTATCGGAGTCGATCAATCCGACGTCGACAAATCTCAGACCCAGGCCGCCCGACATGCCTATTATTCAATGATTCATTATTTTGATGACAAATTGAAGCAAGTTAATGATGCGCTGGAATTGGCTGAACTGGCAGATAACACCGCTATTTTTGTCGTCTCGGACCACGGTGAAATGCTCGGTGAACGCGGACTCTGGACTAAGGACTGCTTCTTTGAAGGCGCAATGCGAATACCGTTTATAGCAAAACTACCCGGAGTCCAGGGAGGTCGTCGTATTAACAGTAATGTTTCCTTGCTTGATCTTGCCCCAACATTACTTGAACTTGCGGGGGTTAAAAATGAGGCGATTGTTTCACCCTTGTATGGCAATAGTCTCATTGATGCTATTAACGGTGACACTTCAAACTGGCCCGACAGGGTACTCGCTGAATACAGCGCTGAAGCAGCACAAGCCCCGATGGTATTAATTCGCCAGGGTCGATATAAATATATTCAGGCTGCTGGCGACCCACCACAACTATTTGATTTGTCTAACGATCATGATGAACTGATTAATCTGGCGACTGAAGCTCAGCATCAAAACTTACTCAATGAATTTTCAAAAGCAGTTGAACAGCATTGGAATCTTGAAACCCTCGATGAAGAAATCAGACAAAGCCAGATTCAACGTAAGCTGATTGGTGAGTCTCTGGCTAAAGGCCATTACCAATCATGGGACTACCAACCTAAGGTCGATTATTCGAAAATATACGTTCGAGACCCTGAAGGGGCGGAGTTAACTGATCGCAAGGTGCGAGTTGCCGCTAAAGGTTATAAACTGCCCGGAACCTGATGATGCCAGGCTACAGGTATTTTCTGACCCATAAAATACCGAGCGCCACACTGGGTCCGACCCCAATGGCAAATAATAGAGTACCAACACCAACCACACCCCCGAGATACCAACCAGCCAACACAACCGTTACTTCAATCGAGATTCGAATGGTCGCAATAGGTAATTGAGTAAGCGCCTGTAATCCGGTCATCAATCCATCTCTCGGCCCTGCGCCCAAATTTGCTGTGAGATAAATGCCTGAGGCTATACCCACGACCAAAACACCGATTGCTGCCTGCAATATTTGCCAATGCAGTTGATCGGGTGAGGGCATTATCGGGAGTGAAAAATCAATCATAAAGGCAATAATCAAAGCATTTAAAACTGTACCAATACCAGGCACTCGTTTTAACGGAATCCAGAATACAAGTATCACAAAACTGATAATCATCGTCGTAAAACCAATGCTCCAGCCAAAAATACCGGCAAGTCCCTGCGCAAGAACAGTCCAGGGACTGACCCCTGCACCACTGGCAATCAGTAATGCCTCGCCCAAGCCAAAAAGAATCAGGCCAAGATTGAGATAAAATAGAGTTAGCGTGCCTGGCTTGATGTTAAGCGGATGACTCGAACTCCAGCTCAAAACTGGAACTTCTTTTACTGAAAGAATTTTAAACATCGTATTGCCTGTAACCTTATAAACCTTTTCCGAATTTCATTCGCTTTCAATCGGTTTTACCAGGGCAATCCCAATCAAAGTTAAAACCAGCGCAACCCAGATATATCCAGAGTGAGTTTCACCGAACAGGATCATTCCCCAGCCAACACCGGCGAGGGTGATTATGTAGGCCGTTTGACTCGCAAATATGGGTCCTGCTGAGTTGATGACATAAAGCAGCAAAGTAAAGGCAATACCACTTAAGAGGCCGGTTGCAGTAGTGGCCCATTGAGCTGTTCCCCAGATTTCGAGCAAGGGCATCATGCTGTCGAAATACCAGGCAAGCGGAAACAATATTAAAGCTGCTGTAGCTTGACGAATAAAACTTAGTTCGAGCGAACCAACATTGGGAGGACGGTACCCACCTGCATAGGTATTTTCAATAGACATTCCAACACTTGCGATCAAGGCGAGTAAGACCCAACCCGTTAAATTCGGACTGGGTAAAGATCCTTCAGGCACTATCATCAACATCATAGCACCAAGCCCAACAGAGACACCCATCAGTCGACGATTCTGCCCCTTTTCTATCCCTAATAATACAGACATTAAATAGGTAAACAGAGGCAAACTGGCAAAGGCGATTGCTACAATCCCAGCCGGTAAATACAAAGCGCACCAGAAAAGCGCGATAGAAGGAAAGGCTACACCACAACCACCGCATACCACTCCAAAGCGTATTATGTCGGGTCGAACAACCGGTATTCGCCTTCGTATTAACAAAAAGGCGAGTAGCATACTGGCGCTGGTGCAAACTTGCCAAAGCCCCATTCCAATCGGATGCCCGCCTGCCTGAACACCGATTTTGGCCAGCGACAGCGATAAACCCCATAACACGCCCATCAGCAATAAAAGGCCGTAGTGATAGAATCTAACGTCAGGCTTACCCTGACTTGGATTTTCGTTTTGGGTCTGAGTTGGCAAGGATATAATTACTCGGCGGAGTCTGAAGTTCTCGGTTTTAGTAACTTTTGCGTTTTGTCATTCCATAAGGAATTTTCGCTTCTCTCATATAAGAAACAATTTGTTGACCCACATTGTCATTCTCTATCAAACGCAGATAATTCCACCTATGCAAAGAAAACCTCTGAAATTCGCTTCGTATGCGTTCTACCCGATGTTTAACTTCATCATATTTCCCCATAGCCTGTAATGCGACCACATAAAGACTCAGTGCTTGCGGGCAATCCGGTCCCTGTTGAATTTCATTATTCTGAAAGTCTTCTGCAGCTTCTTCGAATTTTCCCGCCAGTACAGATATTTGCCCCCGAAGAATGAGATAAGAGGCTGTCAAATACCCTGGGTTCGATTCGATCGCTTTTTCGAGGAATTGAATAGCTTCATCATATCGACCAACCAACCCAAGAGCTAGCGCATAACACGCCAGGATATCAGGGTCGTAAGGTTCACATTCCATGCCGAACTGGAGTGCATTCAACGCATCTTCGAACTTTAGTTGGGTCATTAAAGCAAGACCTAGAGCAGCGTGCGACCATGCAAATCCATCATCAATTCTTTGCGCTTGCTCAGCAAAAGACACTGCCCGGGCAATACTGTCGTCTTTGACATAATGGCCCCAGATATTGGCATAACTCATCATCAGAGAAACACCGGCATATCCGCCCGCGAATTCGGGTTCCTGACCTATCTTCTTTTCGAATTTTTTACGAACACTCGAAATACGCTCGGGAACCAATGGGAGTGCTGCGCCTCGAGTGCGAACAAACCATTCATAAGAGTTTTCTGGCAGGGTTTCAACGGCAATATTCATAACTGGGTTGGGAATTTCACGAATGAATAATTCTAATTGAAATCGCTTCTAGCCGTATTAGTAAATGGCCCCTTATCGGAACCATTTTTTATAACCTCACCAGGAACTGCCGGTCAGCAAAAAATCATTACAGCAGGCTGTCACCATATTCACAGGCGCCACATGTAAATACCGCATTACTGGTACAGCCTGTAGCCAGGTCAAATTCCGTAGCATTTGGAAATGCTGAGGAACAACTACTATTTACACTGAACTGACCTTCCAGCAAATCACAGGAAAGTGATGGATAGTCATCCACACAGAATTCTCCGCCAACCCCACCGGAGGATTCGAACGGCGCCTCGAAACTGCCAGAATCAGTGCTGATTTCACCTTCATTGTCTTCAACAACGTATTCCCAGGAAAAACCACTGGTACAGGGTTTGTTTAAGATTTCAGCTCGATCTACTCTCTTGTTCATTCTGCCGCCGATAAAGTTGTTAGCCTGGTCGTTAGCGCCGACAATCAGCTGAACTTCAGCCTGACCATCGATGGTGTATTTAAAAGTTGGATGCTTGGCTATATAACCATCCTTATCATAGGCAGACCATCGAATCCCCAGAAGAAAGTAGCGACTGCACTTTGACAAATCTGGACGGTGTAAGGACTGTTTCGACCGGCGATAGGTGGTAAATTATTATCAATATCGGTTGTGCCTCGGTTTGTGCCGTCAAAGTCAAAATTTTCGATTCCACCATCGCTTCGAAATAAAGTCCCCACATAACGCGTACTATTTAGAGACTCGCTGGTACTTAAAGCACTACTGGTCCAGTTGGTAACCGCACAATCATCATCACTCGGCCAATTGTATCCAGTCACAAAGCTATAGCTGCTGGCGATTGACGGCGCAGGTAGAGCGGCGAGCGAAGCCTGTAAATGTGTCAGCGCATCATGACGTGAAACAAGCGATATTCGAAGCCGCTTCGATCAAATCAATACCGTTATCGGGATTATTATCACTATCGAGTGATTGCAGCAATCGAGCAATATTCTGTGCTCGCGGATCATCGCTATCAAATGCATTTGCAACTTCCACCGGGGTCAAGGTTTCCTGGCCAGGATGGGCACCGATCAATAAATCACCAATACTGAAACTGACAACTTCGCCTGCCTTGTATTTGAATTTACCGTTACCATCAGTGGTACCGCTTTGGCTACGTGTTCGATACGACAGCCCAGCAACTTCGCTATCAATAAATTGACCGGTCAGAACGCTACTTCCACCACTGTCCGAATTCTCGCCTCCGCCACCACAGCTTTGCAGGAAAATAGCGGTTGAAGCCAGTAATAGTGATGTGATTATTTCATTTAATACTCCGATTTGTATTTAATTATTAGCAGTTCTAACTCGTTTTAGTTCAATTTGGATAATTATCGGATTTATTTTCCAATCCCTACCGGCCTTTCAATCAACCGATGTACAGGTACACGATTTCGATAAATCATCACGCTGAATAATAAAATCAGCAAATAGAACCCCAAAAGACCTCCGCCTGAAGAGTCATCGGATCCGCTACCCGTTGACGAACCGGGCTCCTGATTATTCGAACTACCTGAATTAATTGGATCTACAAATGGTTCTTCTGAAGTAGCCACAGTTCCCGGATCTTTAATAATGGCGTTTATAAGTCCATCAGTATAGTTCGGTCCGCCATCTTCGAGAGTAAGCTGCAAGCACCAGTAGCCTGGGATCAAACCGGTGATACAAGACAGATGACCCGGTACCGGGCAACTGCCTTCAATACCCTGGGCAGAATGAATCTGATTGCTGGCATCCAGCAAAAAGTCCTGCCAACCGGCTGCGTTGGTATATTTCCGGTAAACCGCTAACTCAGGAATCGGTGATGACAATGGCAGCACCACACGAGCCGAACTCCCGGCAACTGGCAGGTTTTCGATATTAAAATCAAATATGCCGCCAACACTATTCAATACATCGGGTTGATACAAACCACCCGCTGTTTGCGCTATATCTGTTTCGTTAATTCGAGCACCAAACACTGATGCCGAAAAGGACGAATCACCAATAGACAGCTTTAAACCCGGATCGGCTTGCAATACAAATGAATCAGCCTGGTAACTCTGCAATCGATTGGTATCCAGGACCCGATCCAGGTAATCGGGTATCCCATCAGAATCGGTATCATCATCGCCTTCAACTTCGTCACTAGAACCATCACCATCCGTGTCAATCGAAGTCAATATTGGAGCAGTAGGTTTGATCTGAATTAAGGTCGATAAACTTGCGCTGGCATCCGCATGATCCGTGGCTTTCAGAGTTACGTTGAAAGTCCCGGACGACAACAGTGATGGATCGAAGCTAAATTGTTCATCCAATAAATTACTATCAATCAATTCTACATTCGTTCTCGTCCAATCGAGAACATGTGAATCTCCTAAATTTAAGTCCTGGATAAAAGGAACCATAGTAACCAGGCCTTCATCTCGCGTGAAAATCCGGGTGTTCTGTCCATTCTGACTCATCCCGATTCTCGCAGTTGGTGGAATATTGCCCTGCAACAGCGTTATTATCGAGGCATCTCGCGATCCTATGGCAGCATTTTCAAGATCACTGCCGATGATCAGTTCAATAGTTTCGCTCAACTCGAACTGAGCATCATCCCGACTCGTTAAATCGATCACGGCTTGCCGTCCCGATTCAATCACTACAATATGATTGGCCGGGGAAATGTCATAGTCATCGTTTTCTGTAGCGCTACCTGTCAGGGAAAATGAAATCACTACAGGATACTCTGACGCATCCCCGTTTAAACTAACCGGTATTTGTAGGCTCTGCCCTTCAATCAAACTGAAAGTCATCGGAATAGAAACCAGCGGATTGATGTGTATCAATTGCTTATCTGTTACAAAATTTCCACTGTCATCAGCTGCAATCCAGATTATCTCGTGAATACCGGGGGGAAGAGGATCGGTGTAATCGTTACTTACAGTTGGCGACGAATCGATTTGATCCCAGGCTATTGCAACATCGAGTAATACCTCGGTTAACAATCCAGTCGAGTTGATGAACAAATCATCGGGCACTGTAATCACAGGTGGTTCTATATCATCAAACTGGAAAGGATTTTCATCCGACACATCTGGAATGCCGTCATTATCATCATCAGCGTCGGCATTATCACCGATACCATCCTGATCATTATCTGCCCAGTCATTAGCATCGAACGGAAACAGGTCGGTGAGATCGGGAACCCCATCGTTATCATCGTCAGTGTCGGCATTATTACCCACAAGATCATTATCAGTATCGATCGATTCGGTCGGATCTAATGGGAATTTATCCCATTCATCGAATACACCATCGTTATCGTCATCCGGATCAAAATTATTGTTCAATGTATCGCCATCGTCATCATCAAGAATAACTCGGCCCTCTGAATTAACTTCCAACGAACACCCACTACTGTTGCAGGCTGCGACCATGTACTGATATAGAACATCGACCGCTGCAGTGGAATCACTGAATTTTACATCGATATTATTTTGGACCAGAGGATCCTGACCCTCTGCCGTCCGAGTGATTTGGTAAAAAGTAGTACCGGCAACTGCCTCCCACTCCAGATCGACTCGATCACTATAAAAGTCAACACTGGAAGCCAGATTACCCGGAGCTTCAGGAATCGGCGAAGTCTGAACGGTTAAACTAAATTCAAAATTATAATTGCCAGCACCATTGGTCGTATTGGTAAATTGTAAATTCGCCGTATGTGTTCCGACTGGCAATAATCCTGCCGCAGAATTTACATTTAATCCGACCTGGACCTTCTGATCACCCGTGAGAGCGCCTGTTGTAAAACTCGGATTCAGCCAGCCTTGATCACTCGCAAGCGACCATCCCGCAGGTAACATCCCAATATTGATTAAATTAAGGGATAGACTAGTCGGCAATCCGTGCAGTGCGCCCTCAAACATGCTCGCGCTGAGTTGTCCTGGAGAAGATGCAAATAAATTTGCCGGTGCTCGATAACTTACCCCAGCCGCATAAAAGGAAAAGTCTGTTTGACAGTTTGATCCACTACTAGCAACGCATCGTTTTATCCAGTAATAGTATTTCTGGCCAGGTTGAACACTGGTATCCCAGTAATAATAATACCCAGAATCGGTTGGCTGAGTCGTTCGCCCCAGCAACTGCATTTTCGGCCCTGTAGGCGTTTCAGATCTAAATAACTGAAAGCCATCATTAAAAGCATTAGATGATAGCTGATCGGTTGATTTCCAACGCACACGAATTCGGTCACTGTACAAATCCTGCGAGGCAACTATGCCCCAGTTACTGGCGACTACCGCTTCGAGCGGTGCTTGCTGGATTGCCGTATATGGCCCGCATCCCGTCGTATTACAGGCTCTAACCCTATAATAGTAGCCCGCCGTATCATTGATATAAACCATTTGAAGATTATTCAAAGACATATGCAAGCTATCCCACTCGCGTACAGACGGTGCATTTCGATAGGTGATAAAACTGAATCCATCGGGACTATGTTCAATTTCATAATGCTGGACATTGACATAGCTTAAATCCCATACGAGCTGATTGGTCTCCAGAATCCGAGTGACCTGAAAATGTTCAGGTGCACCGGGCAGATTAATCTGAACCGGGGTGATAGTAATTGGAATTGATGTGTTACCTAGCCCATTGGTCGTATTGGTTACGGTCAAATTGGCCAGATATCTATTTTGATCCAGAATGCCTATATTGACCCGAACACGAACATAAACAATCGCAGCGGCACTGGCTGGCAAACTACCATTGGCTGGAATCTCACAGGGGCAATCGAGGTCAGCCACAGAGTAGGCTAACTTATTAACCGGAATCAGAATAACGTCGCTACCTGGCGTCGTATCAGCATAATCGGTCAGTCGATAAACCCGCGCCCAGTACTGGTCGCTGGTCATTGAGTAATCAATACTGGTTTCACCGAGGTTTCGAATTTCGAAAGCTTTGATGTGGGTATTTTTACCGCCCGCATCAATTTCAAAAGGAATATTAATGGGGTCGATTGGCGTTACTACTATACTACTTGCCTGGGCCGCCCGTTTGATGAGCGTTACATCGATCGTGGTCGCACCGGTAGGATTTTGAGCATCACTAATGGTTAATTGGCCAGTGTACTCACCCAAAGCAAGGCCGTTATTCGGCGAGGGCCATACCACCAGAGTTGAGCTACTATTTCCTGACAAAGAACCCGAGTTACCAACAATCGTCATCCAGTCAACATTCTACTCTACCGAATAAAAAATCGTATCGACGCCCGAATTGGAAAGAGTCAAACTATGACTTTGATTTTTCCCATTGACCGTTGAAACTTCTATAACTTCAGCTCGAGTCGAAGGTGTAACCTGCAAGGCGGACACATCACCAAAGACTTTTACATCCGCATATCGTCGGGCACTGATGCCATGAGTAGTATCACTAAACACAATAGGTGTTAGGTAGTAGCTCGCGCCCAGGGCCAATGCATTAGCATTTAAATTAACAGTAACAATTGTAGTGGCACCAGCGGCCAAGCTACCTGATGTAGAAGATAAACTGATCCAGTCAACCTCAGACACAACCGAATAATTGATTGTCTCGTTTGATTGGTTTTCCAAAATATATTCTTTTGAAGACGGTGAAAAAATCGGGTCTTGCGATACAATTCGAACCGTTTCCAATCTACCCTGGGAGACTAAAAATCGAGTAGAGGGCAAAACATTAACGGTCGCCACATAAATTACATAACCCTGATTATTAGTAATATTTTTAAAACTAACAGACGGGTAAAAAGTCTGCTCTTAAATTTTATTAACCTCTGATGTGAGATTAACTGAGACTCTTTTCGTCTGACCGGGAGACAAAGCACCACTTGACGGAAATACATCAAGATAAGGATTATCGTAATTTAAATCAAAATATAGTGATTGGTCGCCAGTATTAGAAACATCCAGGAAGCCAGTACCTGATGCGAATGGACCACCAACCTCACCAGTAACATTAATTAACGAAACACTTGATCTAGTTAGAATGCCACCAACCGGGTCCGGATTTCCTCCGCTTGAACCACCTCCTGAACTTCCTCCACTTGAACTTCCGCCATCACTGCCACCACCCGAAGTAACGGGGCCTGCCCCTACGCCACCAGAACAACCATTACCTGCCCAGTCATGTTTAATGTCATCAGAGTCCTTCCAGTCGATTTCACAAACCCACATCCCCACCAGGACAATATCGCCATGTTGATCTTTTGTCAGAGCCTGAGGATCGGGAATACTGGTTGAACATTCACCGGGTAGTCGAGTTCCTGAGCCTGCTTGTTCAGCCGAGAGCGTTGAAACATGCCCATCAATATAGGTGTATTCTTTTTTACCAATGCTGACATCATTGATTGATTGATTGTGAAGAATTGTTTAATACACCCCAACCAACGTTACCACTCGAATGTATTTTAAATTTGATTTCTAACTGATTAGCCGGATCACTAGCGAGGAACTGCCAACCTTCCGCACTAGAGCAGGCAGCAAATACATTACCTTGGAACAACATAAATGAAATGAAGGGAAATAAAGACAAAAACCGCGAAATAGCCACCTGAAATACGCCTCGATCTGTTTTGAAAAACGGCTTAGATACTAGGCAAAAAACCGTCTTCCGTGGTTGTGTATGGCCTGATACTAGCGGTTATAGATGTAAAGGAAGAGATCTAACTCTCAAACTGGAGTATTTACGCTGTCCAATGAAAGTAGAAAAGCCCAGATTGATTTGAGTCCGACAGCTATTAACATAACCAATCATGATGAAACATTATTACCGCGACAGGGTGCAGTCGGGTCCGGCGATGCGCTCATTCATATATTTAATATCGGCACTCAATTTATTCTTCAAACTGTGGATATACTTTGAATTCAACAACCCTGCATTTATGACCCTTGCTTTCGGTTGTCTCTGATGTATCTAACCGTCTCACCATCGCGGATTTTTTCCTCAAATAGCTCGGTTACACGGACTAAATCGCCTAGTTTTTTGTATCCATAATTTATTGCAGAAAAAGAACTATTGTTCGAAATATAGCTTCCAACTTTACTCATAGGGCTCCAGCCGTCATCATCAGATGACTGTTCGACTGCCGTCCTAAGCAACTTAACCAGCGCTCTATCCTTTCTGAGTGTAGCCCTGTCTTTCTTCTTAGTCGCTTTTACTTCGCTCGATTTCTCTTCTTTTTCCTGAACAAGGTTCTCAGTAAAAATAAAGGGCGAACAGGCATCAACAAAAGGTTTGGGGGTTTTAGCTTCACCAAAACCATAAACCGGAAACCCACTCTCGAGAATTCTTAAGACCAATGGCGTGAAGTCACTATCACTGGTCATCAGTGCAAAAGCATCGACACTATTGCTATAAAGCAAATCCATAGCGTCGATGATCATGGCTGAGTCAGTAGCATTTTTTCCTTTGGTGTAGGCAAATTGTTGCATGGGTCTGATAGCATTTGGGTGTAATTTTTCGATCCAGCCGGACAGCGATGGACTGTTCCAGTCGCCGTGGGCATGGCGAACATTTACAGTTCCGTAGGTTGCTAGTTCTTCGAGAACGCCTTCGATGGCTTTGTGGCTGACATTGTCGCAATCGATTAGGAGGGCGATACGTTTTTTATCTGACACGTTATTTCCTTGAATTTGTTTTACGTGAGTGGTTGTTGGACATGGTAAATCATTATGGCCGTGTCGGGTTACGTTTCGTAAGGTGTTTCGCACACAGTCGAGGAGATCAACTATGAAATTAAGATCGCACTCGGGTGTGAAAAAACATTACTACCTATATAGAGCAGCAGAATGCTAACTTACCCAAGGGAATATATTGCTCTATCTGTTGGGTGTTACTGCGTTCGACCCAACCTACTCAGGGAGAAATCAGATAATATTAAGTTAAATACAACATCGGATTAGGCGACGCCAATGAAAATAACCCAAATAGCGATATGGGACCATCGCCCCATCTTCCGCGATGGCCCCTTCATCATGTCCCACGTCTCCCAATCCAATATAGTCAGCCGGATTATCCAGATCACTCTGGATACGGGAGATCAAGGCGTCGGTGAGATCATCTTTCCACCCTCTATTCCCATCACAGAAGTCGAAGCTCGAATAAACGCTGAGAAAGATTACCTCAACAGTTTGATCGGACAGGATTTAACCGACCTCGAAACCGTTATCAATCAATTTTCTGAGCGCGATAAAGCCTGGCGAGCCGTCGCCTTTGGTCTCGACACAGCCAAAATAGATCTTCAGGCCCGACAACGGAATTGCTCATTCTCCGAACAGTTAGGCGGAGAAATAACCGCGTCAGTACTCGACTACATTTCCATATCCGAAAAGACCTTGCCTCGACTGCAAAAGCGTCTAACGATCACTGGCCCTGATCGAGTAATTCAACTCGAAATAGGCATTGGCTCGATTGAAGATGACTGCCAACAGCTCAATTTAACGCTTGAGAGTGCCGCAAAAAATCAAACCATTCTCGCCGATGCGAATGGTGGCTGGACTATCGAACGCGCTCTTGAAACCATAACTCGCTTCGATGACGCCCGAATCATCTGGGAAGAGCCTTGTTCTGTTTATAAGGATAATGCCATCGTAGCTGAGCGTTCAGGTAAGCCGATCATGCTCGATCAATGTATTATCGAATACGAGACTGCGCTGCGGGCTATTGTTGAAAACCGGGTTCATTCGATATGTATCAAACCGCCGGTTCTTGGAAGTTTGAATCATTCTCGAAACATCCGTGACCTTTGTATTGAAAAAAAAATACCCATGCGAATCGATGGTCCTTTCTGCTCAAATATTGCGAATGCTGCTATTTTGAGTTTGGCGCTGGGCACACCAGAAAAACTTCTTATTTCAGGTTGCGATTTATGTGAGCCGCTTGTCATTGATAATAATTTGCCATCGATCAGGCAATTATCAAGGGGAAGAATTGCACCACCCGAAGGACTCGGGCTTGGTATTACAGACATGGAGGAAAGTCTGGGGTCTCCAGATAATGTCTATCAATAAAGTGGCTGCCTAAGAAACGACAGCCACCTGAACTTATTTATCTAGTGTTCGCCGCCTTCCTTGAAATTGAAAACTGCGCCAGCACGAATACCTGAAGGCCAACGTTGAGTGACACTTTTCATGCGGGTGTAAAAACGAACGCCTTCTGGTCCATGAATGTGATGATCACCAAACAATGAACGTTTCCAACCACCGAAGCTGTGAAAAGCCATGGGAACAGGAATAGGGACATTTACGCCAACCATTCCGATCTGAACTCGATCAACATAACTACGAGCGGCATCGCCATCGCGAGTGAAAATCGCAGTTCCATTTCCGTATTCATGATCGTTGACCATTTGCAGTGCTTCCTCAAATGAAGCAGCGCGAACAACTGACAAAACCGGCCCAAATATTTCGTCAGTATAAATACTCATATCAGTCGTGACTTTGTCAAAAATTGTACCGCCGACAAAATGTCCATTTTCATAGCCTTCAACTTTAACGTCACGACCATCGAGAACCAGCTCTGCACCCTGCTCCACACCCGCATCGATGTAGCTCATGATACGATCACGCGCTTCAGGAGTAATGACCGGGCCCATTTCGGTTGAAGAATCGGTATAAGGGCCAACTTTAAGTGCGGCTACTCGAGGCTTTAACTTTTCGATCATGATGTCTGCGGCTTCATCACCGACTGCAACGACGACTGATATAGCCATGCAGCGTTCGCCCGCAGAACCATAAGCGGCGCCTATAACCGCATCAGTGACTTGATCCATATCGGCATCAGGCATGACCACCATGTGATTCTTCGCACCACATAAGGCCTGTACACGTTTACCGTGAGCAGTACCGGTTTTGTAAATATATTCGCCAATTGCAGTCGAACCGACAAAGCTGACACCCTTGACACGGGGATCGCTCAAAATAGTATCAACTGCTTCTTTATCACCGTTAATGACATTTAATACGCCAGGAGGTGCACCGGCTTCTAGAAATAGTTCTGCCAAACGTATTCCGGTTGAAGGATCGCGCTCGGATGGCTTAAGTACGAATGTGTTACCGCAGGCAATAGCGACTGGAAACATCCACAGCGGGATCATCGCGGGAAAGTTGAAAGGTGTTATACCCCCGACAACACCGAGTGGCTGCCGCATACTCCAGGTATCAACGCCATTGGCGACACTCTGGTTATATTCACCTTTTAAAAGCTGCGGAATACCACAGGCAAACTCAACGACTTCGAGTCCGCGAGTAATTTCGCCTTTGGCATCGTCGATGGTTTTGCCATGTTCAGATGACAGGATTTCTGCCAATTCATCCATGTGCTGCACAATCTTTTCACGATATGCGAACATCAATTGAGCACGCTTACCGACTGGAGTAGCACTCCAGGCAGGAAAAGCCGCCTGAGCTGATGCGATGGCTGTTTCAACTTCAGCAGCAGTTGCCAAAGGGGTTTGCGCGGTTATTTCTCCAGTCGCTGGATTATAAACCTTCCCGCCTCGTTGGCTGGTTCCTTCAACCGACTTTCCATCGATAAAATGACAAATTTGCTTTGACCCTGAGCTGGGTGCGTCCTGACCGACTGCAGACATGCGTAAAATCCTCGATAAATAAACTGGAGCGGTATTATTGCTGAATTATCCCAATATTCTAAGCCATATCGTCCGAAAAGTCCCTACTCCCCAGCTTATTTTGCCTAATTGTAGTGGCTCAATTCGATATTACCCGAAAAGTTGATAAATTATCGACAACCTGTTTTATTTCTATAGATTCTGAACCTTCAATTTGTAGCAATTCAAGTTATG
>JBLIOG010000031.1:0-26007 GCA_047639625.1 Gammaproteobacteria bacterium | reverse complement strand
CCAATTTCGGCAATTGTTCCTGCCCAGTTGTCAAATGCACCTGTTGACATAATAATGTCTCCTAATTTTTGAAGTGCCAGTCAAGATATGACTGGCACGAGATTGTTTCTGAGTTTATCGACTTTCTACCCAGGCTTTTTCTGCGTCGATGATTGATTGTTCATCGGCACGATCGGCCTCACTGGCACTCATATCCAGACCCATAATTTCGATTTCTTCAGGAATGCGCAACATACCCGCGCTCTTTAGAATTTTCGATACAACCCAGCCGGGTATAAAGCCAAGAACACCACACATTATCAATGCACCGGCGAACTGACCTAATGGGCTAATCGCAGCATATTCAGGGTTTGGCGAGCTTGGGTAACCCCACAACATAAAACCGGCCCACATAATTCCGAAGAACCCGGCATATCCGTGAACAGCAACAGCACCAACCGCGTCATCAATTTTGAACTTGTTTTCAACCCAATAATGCAGTTTGTAAATAACTGGAACAGTAATCGCTGCAATAAACATAGCCTGGATGGGATGATAGAGATCGTTACCTGCAGACGCCGCAATTACACCGGCGAGTCCGCCAGAATATGTCCAGAAAGCATCACCTTTAGAGACTATATAAGCCGCCATCAAACCACCGGAAAGTGACATCAGGAAGTTAAATGTAATGCCAGACAATGTAGTTGGAGCGAGATAAATATTAGTCGCCGAGTAAAAGACACCTTCGCCCGCCTGGACATCCCACATCGGAATATTACAGGCAACGTAGAAACCCCAGAAACCGGTATAAATCAGAAATAAACCGACTGTAACTAGCCAGGGATTTCTTGGGCTAATGTTACGAGGCGTTCCGTCAGGAGCAAATTTACCGATACGAGGCCCGAGATTTATCAGTACACCTAACGCAAAGAAACCGGCTATGCCATGGATAACACCTGATGCATAAGCATCATGATAACCTAGCACCTGAACCATCCAGCCATCTGGATGCCAGCCCCATGATGCATCAATAATCCAGAAGAAAGAACCAATTGCTACAGCAAGAACCATGAAACCACTGGTCTTGATACGTTCAATAACGGCACCAGAAACAATTGAGGCTGCAGTCCATGAGAACAATAAGAAAGCTGCCCAGAAAACGCCGTTAATACGCTCCCAACCGTTGAAGTCACCCGCACCCATATGTGGTGCCATAGCTTCACTATAAATAGTCGCATGCGGTGATTCAATTAAACCACCAATGAAGCCAGGACCATTAGGAAAGGCGAAATAGATCCACCATCCGAAAAAGAAAAACGTAATCGTGACCAAAGGAATGATCATCGTGTTTTTCATTAAGGTATGCATGTGGTTTTTTTGCCGCGTGGCACCAACCTCATACATACAAAAACCGACGTGTATTAAAAACATAAATACGACGGTGACCCAATAATAAAACTCGGTAAATATTATCCCGAGCGCCGTTAGTTCGTTATCCATCCTCTTTTTTCCTCACGTTATTGTTAGTATGTGTTTAGGTACCTTACCCCCACGGTTAATACCTTTACAGAGTTTTGCAATTGGAGGTTTATTGTTATTTGTTTCCTGTCGAGAAACAATAATTACCCAAAGTAAAACTCACTGCTTTTATACCCCTAATTCATCACACAGGCAATAGTCAATCATTGATTTTTAACAGATTTTTTCTTTTTAAACGTTATTTTCATTAATTTTTTTCAAAGCTGCTAAACCCACTCGCAATACCATTTATGACAGGAATATATTAATATTCGAGATTTAACAGTAATCGATTCATCGCCACAAAATTTTATCTAGCGCCCATAAAAACCCCCGCCTGAGTAATCAGACGGGGTTCAATTTTACTACCCTAAGGTAGCTATTATCTTTCGATAACAGCTACCTCTAACCGTGCTCATGCTCTGCAGCTTTTTCAGCTTTTAGCGAAACAAATAGGGGAACAACACAAAGTACACACATCACCACGAACCAGCACCACCAGCTGCATATGTGAAAATAACAGTTGCGCCTTCCCATTTATCAATTGGACTTGAATCAAACATAAAAATATCTCCTGCTTAGATTGCGACTGAATGGGTTCAAGATAGGCATCATTAGCGATTTCAGAATCCATACCGGCTTCCTGTACATCATCGATTGCTCGCAGAATTCCAGCCTTCTTCAAAATTCAGGCAAAAACAAAACCAGGAATAAAACCAAGTAAACCCATTACTATACCGCCCATGAACTGGCCATAAAGACTAATAGCTGGAGTAGTCGATGGATCATGACCAGGGTAACAACCCATGAAAATACCAACAGCTAATAGCCCCAAAACTCCACAAAGTCCGTGGACGGAAACGGCACCTACCGCATCATCTATTCCAAACTTCTCAACCAGTCGGGCTCCGAGTGGTCCAATAATATCACCGACAAAAGCGGCAACAAATGCCATTCCGGGATACCAGAGATCAAGGCCCGCAGCGGCAGAAATCACGCCACACAATGCACCAGACATCATCCAGAAGGGATCGCGGGTCATAGCGTATCAACCCAGTATTCCGCCAGCTACTGCCATCAATATATTGAGGGTAAAAGCAGATAGAGTCGTTGCACCACCATAGATATTAGTCCACTCAGTTGGGTGAAAACTGACACCGGTACCTGGGAAGATCAAACAGGCCCAAAAAAACCAAAGTTGTTAAAGTTAAAAAAAATCCAGTTATTTAAAATAATTATACAAATTTATCCCAACTTGCATTAACACCCGTTTTTATCTTCTCCCTATATTTCTACGGATCTCAGGCACGCTTCCTGCAACCTTGTTTTTAATTTTCGGCCGATTACAACCAATTTGAAATACATTGACTATGACCCTGATTTAACTGGCATTATTGGCTCAATTTTGGTGCAAATTGTAACCAGTAATAAACAAATAAGGGGATCACCAAAATAACTGATGATCCCCTCGTCGGGTTTTACTTTACGCTATCAAACTCAAACAAATTTTGCATAGGCGTTGCGTAAATCGACCATCGGATGACTCTTTGCCATCTGAAACTTCACCAGCAGTTCTCGAGCGATCATGTCACGATCCTGTTGATTATCGGGTAGTTCAATGTTTTCAGGAATTGTCACCCAACCATTGATATTTCTATCAAATACCGCCGGATGGCTTTCTTCATATCCCATGTGAACATCTTCCAGCCAGTTCAGATCACTCCAACCCATGACTTCCATATACTTACGAAGAAAAGGCGTACAGCGCTCCATATCCGGAACCAGATTTACGTCATAACGATAACCGATGTGTTGACCGATCGTTTTTTCGCGCTCGGAATCAAGCCCATCACCCTGAATAAATTGATCAATATCAGACATAGTGACCTCCTAGAATCGTGTCATGTCGGGACGACCGACAGTATGTTGAGAACCCGCCATTGGCACCTGAGCACAGGCGGACGCTTCCATGGTTAATGCAGCCAGATCTTCAGGCTCCAATGAATGGATGTTGGTCTTACCACAAGCACGTGCGAACAGTTGCGCTTCGATGGTCAAGGTATGCAGGAAGTTATATACACGTTCGGCAGCCGCATCAGGATCAAGACGCTGACGCAGCATTGGATCCTGAGTCGCAATACCCACTGGACAACGTCCGGTATGACAGTGATAGCAATATCCGGGTTCAACACCCATTTCAGCATGAAAATCAGCTTCAGGAATATCTTTATTACAGTTCAAAGCAATCAATGCTGAGTGACCAATAGCGACAGCATCCGCACCCAGTGCAATTGCTTTTGCTACGTCAGCACCGTTACGAATACCACCAGCATAAATCAAAGTAATTTGACCTGACATACCGACATCATCGAGCGCTTGACGCGCCTGACGAATTGCAGCGATACCTGGAACACCGGTATCTTCAGTCGCAACGTGAGGACCCGCACCTGTTCCACCTTCCATTCCGTCGATATAAATAGAATCGGGACCAGTCTTGGCAGCCATACGAACGTCATCATAAACACGTGCCGCACCCAGCTTTAACTGAATTGGAATTTGTCCATCCGTCGCTTCACGAACTTCCTGGATTTTCAGTGACAGATCATCCGGTCCCATCCAGTCAGGGTGACGAGCAGGTGAACGTTGATCGATACCTGCGGGTAATGAACGCATTTCAGCAACCTGATCGGTTACTTTCTGGCCCATCAAGTGACCACCCAAACCAACTTTACAACCTTGACCGATGAAAAATTCAACCGCATCTGCAAGCCGCAGGTGATTCGGGTTAAAGCCGTAACGTGATTGAATGCACTGGTAAAACCACTTTGATGAGTATCGACGTTCGTCCGGAATCATTCCGCCTTCGCCAGAACAAGTAGCCGTTCCCGCCATAGTTGCACCCCGAGCCAAAGCTGTTTTAGCTTCATAACTCAGAGCACCGAAAGACATGCCAGTAATATATACCGGTATATCGAGTACCAGTGGTTTCTTCGCATTCGGGCCGATGATTGTTTGGGTCAAACACTTTTCACGATATCCTTCAATAACGAAGCGCGTCAGTGTACCTGGCATAAAAGTCAGGTCGTCCCAGGTGGGGATTTTCTTGAACAGAGAGAAACCGCGCATGCGGTAACGACCTAGTTCAGCTTTTACATGGATATCATCCATGACTGCCGGTGGGAACATGAAGCTTTGCCCCAGCCGGTTGGTATCTCTATCTAAAGGTTTTTTAGCCATAATCTTTCTCTCGATCTCTTATAGAACCAGTTTCTTTTCACTAGCTTCCAGGTTATCGTAATTCCACAACTGCTTGCCTGAAGTCAGTTTGATCATATTATCTACGCCATTAGGTGCAGACATACCGTACAGATCCAACTTACCTTGCAGGTATCGACGATCAAGATCGGTCATTTCAGTTTCGACGCAGTCGACGCCGAGACTGGCAATTTTTCCGCCGACGTAAATCGTACCGTCGTACATTGAATCACCGAGATTATCATGCGCATCACCCAGAATGATCATTCGACCACGCTGCATCATGAAGCCAGTAAAAGCACCAACACTGCCACCAACGATAATCGTGCCACCTTTCTGATCGATACCCACTCGTGCACCAGCCTGACCCTTACAAACCAGATCGCCACCACGAATAGCAGCACCGAACAGAGAACCCGCGTTCTTTTCGATAACAACCGTTCCGGCCATCATGTTTTCAGCACAGGACCAACCAACACGACCACTGATATGAATGTTCGCGCCGTCAGTTAAGCCCGCACCAAAATAACCCAGACTGCCCTCGAAATTCAGGTTTAGCTTATTCAGGATACCAACACCCAAAGAGTGCTTGGCACGCGGATTATGAACCGTAATTGTGCCGACACCATCTTTCATCAGGTTACGAATTTTGATATTGATATCGGTAATTTCCATGTCACCTGCATCGAATTCCGCGGTTTTCGCAAAATCAACGTCATAAGCCCATGGATAGGTAAAATTTTCTTCCTCAGAAGCTGAGAAAAACCGCTGTTGAGTCCGGCCCGCAAGCTGCTCATCGTGCAACCCCATGTCCTGGGATGTATTTACGCTGCCCATACCTTAACCTCCCCTTGATAAGGATCCCATGTGTCGATTTCACGTGGGAAAATACTACGAATTGCAACTTCTTCAGATGCTAATCCAACAAATTCATCACTTTCGTATAACACCATTGGTTTGGCTGACATAACGTCCTTGGCCATTCCAAGCTGATCACTGGTGGCAACCAGGTAAGTGAATACACCATCTATTACATTGATTGAACGACGCATCGCACCTTCGAGCTCTTCACCCTGGTCGATCGCATCCGCGATATAAACTGCAATCAATTCTGAATCACAGTTCGACACAAAACGATGACCACGACGTTCAAGATCACGACGCATTGTCCAGTAGTTGGTTAACTGCCCATTATGTACAACCGAGACATCATTAAAAGGATAGGCCCAGTAAGGATGCGCTGAACGAATATCTACATCAGATTCAGTCGCCATACGAGTGTGTCCAATCGCGTGGGTTCCAACGAAACCCTTAATGCCATATTGTTCAGAAACAACCGTCGCATCACCCATGTCCTTGATTAACTCAAGGCCTTTTCCGATGGACAAAATTTCAACGCCTTCGATATCTTCAAGGAAATCGATTAAGCGTTTTTGATCACCACTAAATTTGATGTGATAACGAAATGCATACTCAGTCGCCGTTTCACGGGCAGTGACTTCAGCACCCATCTCAGCCAGGCGTTTATTAACCGCTTCTTGACGATCAATAACCTGACGATGAATATCAAAACCAGTTGACATTTCTTCTTGTTCGGCAACTTTAAAGCGCAAAACCTGCGCGCCCTCTTCACCTTTTCCGTACAACGCAAAACCAGTAGAGTCGGGACCCCGATGCTTTAAAGCTTGCAGCATCTGGGTCATCTCGCTACCGATATCACTGGTTGCACCGCCTTTCCAAATAAGGCCAGCAATACCACACATAAGAATATCCTCTTGTGAGACTAAAAATTTTACCACCGCATGGCGGCACTTTAAATTCATTGAAAACCCGGCGCGTGAATACACGACGGGCTTTCAATAATGACTTACTTCTCTTTTAAACCTATGGCAGACAATCGAGATATTGCTCAACATCCCAATCGGTAACTGTGGCGTTATATCTTTCCCATTCGTCCCGCTTGTAATGCTCGTAAACTTTAAACATTTCACCAGGCATTGAAGATTTAATAACTTCATCGTTACGTAATTCTTCAAGCGCATCACCGAGAGACATTGGTAGCTTCTTGACTTGCTTACCCGCTTCCATAGCCGCGTAGATATTGCGTTCTTCTGCCTGACCTGGATCAAGTTTATTATCGATACCATCATCAAATGCTTTCAACAATGCAGAACCCATCAGATAAGGGTTCACCATCGAATCTACTGAACGATATTCAAAACGACCTGGAGCCGATACACGCAATGCACAGGTTCGATTCTGGTAACCCCAGTCAGCAAAAATCGGTGCCCAGAAACCTGTATCCCATAAACGGCGATAAGAGTTAACTGTTGAAGAACCAATTGAAGTCAATGCAGGCAGGTGTTTGATAACACCGCCTATTGACTGCAACCCGATCGGGCCGGGAGCACGGTCATCAATCGAAGGATCAGGCATGAAAGTATTTTCACCGCCTTCTCGGTAAGTGAAAGAACCATCCATTCCTGGAAGCGAATCCATACCGAGTTTATTAACGACGTCTTCACCACCACGCCAAAGTGACATATTGTGGTGACAACCCGATGCAGAAACACCCATGAACGGCTTAGCCATAAAGCAGGCAATCAGATTATCTTCACGTGCAACCTGTGCACAAATCTGACGGTAAGTAGTTAAACGATCCGCATTTCGCAAAACATCATCATATTGCGTGTTGAGTTCGAGCTGACCCGGCGCATCTTCGTGATCGCCCTGAATAATATCCAGACCCATTTGTTGTGAGTACTCGATAACCTTCATAAAGGTAGGACGCAATTCTTCAAATTGATCGATATGGTAACAATTCGGCTTAGTAACACCACCGTTGGGCTTACCATCTTCGCCTCGCTTCAGCCACATCATTTCAGGCTCAGTACCGCAACGCATATCGAGACCGTGCTTGCCCTGGAATTCATTATGTATACGGCGAAGGTTACCGCGACAATCAGAACTTAGGGTTCCACCCGGATTTTCACGCTCTTCGCGATTACGGAACAAAGTTACAAAAACTCGACCGATACGCTTATCCCACGGTAACTGACAGAAAGTTTCAGGGTCAGGGATACCGACCAATTCAGAAGATTCCGGCCCATAACCGATGTAATCACCATGGCGATCGACAAACAAGTTCGCAGTCGAGCCGTAAACTAGCTGGAAACCTTTCTCCGCAAGACGCTCCCAGTGCGCGGAAGGAATACCTTTACCTACAATCCGACCTGTTACCGATATAAACTGGTAGTAAATGTAATCAACACCTGTTTCTTTAATTTTCTCAGTAACCTGCTTAACGAGGTCTGCACGCCCAGGCGCATCTACATGATCTTGTAAATCAGTCACAACTATCCTCCGATATGGTTTATAAACTTTAGTACTCGCTCTCAGCGCAGAAATATCGCACTTCGCGCGAAGGGTGGGCAATGTTATACCCTTAAAACACCGGAAGACAATACCTAATTGAATTATTTTTGTACAGATTCAATTAGATTTATCTAATTTTTTAGACCAATTACTCGTAACCCCACCAATAGCTTCTTGATATTTGTCTGATATCACTTCCATATATCGTAAGTTATTCATATATATCAACGAATTAAAATTTAATTTAACTCACTTAATAATTTTATTTGTATTCGTGAATTTGTAAAAAATATATAAACTGTATCCTTTTGAAATTAAATTAACCGCTATTCAGGTAATAAAATCACTTGATTTGATCGATTTTTTAGTCGAAAATTGTACCAATTCGTCGTACCATGACAAACCAATACTAAGGACTATCTTATGAAGACCACTCAAGGCGAGAACTCCGGAATCACCACTTCTGATATCGCCTTGAATAATCAGCCTTTTCCTATGCGGGTCGGTTCTACAACCGGTACCGTAGTCGCAAAAATCAGAGCCCGTATTCTTGATGGCCAATATTCACTGGACGAGCGCCTCCCGGCAGAACGCCATCTCGCTGAAGAATTTCAGGTGTCCAGGGGCACTATTCGGTCAGTCCTGAAGATTCTCGAACAACAGAATCTGGTCAATCGTCAATTGGGTAGTGGCACCTACGTCACTCATCGCGAAATACCCAGTCAACAGGAGATCTCGAGCATAACCAGCCCACTCGAAATGGTCGAAGTGCGTATCGCAATCGAACCTCAGATGATCAGACTCGCCATTGCAAACGCTAGCCATCGTGACTTACTTGATCTTCACCAAAATCTCAAACAATGTGAAGACTGTGGTGGCGATGCCGAAAAATTTGCACGGGCGGACACAGAGTTCCACATGGCATTGGCACGATGCTCTAAAAATAAATTACTCTATTGGGTTTACGAACGAATCAGCGAAGTCAGGCAATTTTCTCAATGGCGAAGTGCAAAAGCTAAATTGCTGACGCCTGAACGAATCGGTTACTACAATAACCAACATCGATTGTTGTTTGAAGCCATATCGTCGCGAGATACTACCGAAGCCGTCAAACTGATTAAAAGCCATTTATATGGCGTACATACCGACCTCATCGAGACCTGAGAACCAACTTCCATGCATTTTGGCTATTCCAAATAACTAAACTTTAAAGGCTCTATCGCTTTATGAATACTCAGATGATTATGCCTCAACCAAGGCTACTACAACCGGGGCTGAATACATTACCATCAGGTACCGAACGTTATGTAGTAAGAGCTGGTGGAATAACGGCACTCGAACTTAATCCCGGTGACGAACTTCAGCTGGTAAACCCTGAAGGTAGGCAAATCGGGGAAATTTCGGTTTTTGATCGCCGCGGCAAGAGCGACATGCAAACCATTGGTGCAACCACCAATGGAGAAGCCGAAGGACTTAAATCAATTCTTAGCGGCAATGATGCCAGTGCAATAAAGCTGGAGCGGACATTAAGGTTTCGAAATATTTCACTTCAGTCAGCAAAAAGCACCAAAGTCTTCAGTAAAGACTCTCCAGCTGGCGACTCAGTAAATTTCACTGCAAACGAGGCACTCACCTGTGTCGTGGCGGCTCCTGGTGAACCAATGTTAGTCGATCAACAGGATACGATTACCGATTTAACCCTGTTTGTGCATCGACAAGCGAATCATTCCCATGAATCTATTGCCCTCCTACCCGATCCATTAGCTGATCCATTACAAGATATACGGATAGAAGCTCGAACAGCGTATGTCTATGAAGTGAAAGCAGGACAATATATTCAACTCATAGATGTCGAAGGCCGGGAATGTTCAGATTTTCAATGCTTTGATCTAGCCGCGCTGGACAAAGGACTAGAGCGCTGCCTGGATGCCACCAGCACGCGGCATGTTGTTGGCCGAGCTTATCCAGCACCAGGACAGTTGGCGAAATTTTATACTCAGGATTTCGAACCCCTGATTGAACTGGTGCGCGACACCTGCGGCCGACATGATAGTTATGGTACCGCCTGCACTGCCAAATATTACGACGATTTAGGCTACCCAGGACATGTTAACTGCTCGGAGAATTTTAATCGTGCCCTACAGCCATTTGGTATACAACCACGTCCCGGATGGATGGCGATTAACTTATTTTTTAATACGAATATTGACGAAACCAACCAAATGTATTTCGACGAGCCCTGGTCACGGCCAGGAGACTACGTCTTAATGCGAGCCCTTAAAGATATGATATGCGTATCTTCCGCCTGCCCCTGTGACGTTGACCCCGCTAACGGCTGGAACCCGACCGATATACAGATGCGGATTTACTCAGGCAAAAATTCATTTAACAAAGCAATGGCCTATAGAATGACAACAGATGCTGAAAAACAATTAACCAAAGAAACTGGATTTCACTCAAGAACCTTAAAACATACCCGTAACTTTACCGAGTATGCCGGATATTGGCTTGCCAATAGCTACACCAAACATGGCGCTATTGGCGAGTACTGGGCCTGCCGTGAAGGTGCAGCAATTATAGATTTATCTCCGCTGCGAAAATACGAAGTAACCGGTCCTGATGCTGAGTTGCTGATGCAAACCTGTGTCACGCGTAACATTAGAAAACTCGCCGTGGGTCAGGTGGTTTATACCGCCATGTGTTATGAAAACGGCGGTATGATCGATGATGGAACCGTATTCCGGCTTGGTCAGGATAATTTTCGCTGGATCGGTGGTAGTGATGAAAGCGGCATATGGTTACGCGAACAAGCCGAAAAACTAGGCCTTCATGCATGGGTCAGAAACTCGACTGACCAGCTACATAACTTGCAAATTCAGGGTCCACATAGTCGTGATATTTTGAAAGAAGTGATATGGACTCGCCCGGATCAGGCAACCGTAGAAGAACTGGAATGGTTCCGATTTTCGATAGCGCGAATAGATAATGAGCTCGGCATTCCAATTATCGTATCGAGAACCGGGTACACCGGTGAACTGGGTTATGAAGTATTTTGTCATCCCAAAGATGCACCTGCAGTATGGGATGCTATCTGGGAAGCAGGTAGCTCTTATAATATGACCCCATTAGGGCTGGAAGCGCTCGACATGTTGAGGATTGAAGCGGGGCTGATTTTCGCTGGCTACGAGTTTTCTGACCAAACCGATCCGTATGAAGCGGGCATCTCGTTTACCGTTCCGTTAAAAACCAAAGAGGATGATTTCATCGGCAAGGCTGCATTGATCAAACGTAAAGAAAATCCACAACGTGTATTAGTAGGTCTGGAATTGAATGGCGATGAAATGGCCTCCACTGGTAATTGTGTCAACATCGGTCGAAATCAGGTTGGTGAAATCACCAGCGCAGTTCGATCGCCCATCCTCCGCAAAAACGTCGCATTATGCCGAATTCAAGTCGAACATAGCGCTCTGGGAACTGAAGTTGAAGTGGGCAAGCTCGACGGTAAACAAAAAAGGTTACCTGCCAAAGTGGTGCCCTTCCCTTTTTACGATCCTACCAAGTCAAGAGTACGCGACGTTCCAGCACATGCACCTGAGTAGCATTGAAAAAATTGATAGCTCCCTGACCCGGCACTTGCTCGGGTCGGGAGCAATTTAGAGCTCGATCGATTATTTGACCGTCATGCAATTGAGGTCGATGCTATTCGTTACCTTGCTGGCAACGCTGCCTAAAAAAGCACCTTTGACTTTCCCTAAACCACGCGTACCCAATACAACGAGATCAATATTTCTACGGCGAGTGTAACCAATGATGCTATTGGCCGGGTCTCCCGAACCAATGGCGATTTTTATATTACTTATTCCTGCTTTTTTGGCCAACTCCTCCGCATCTTTCAAAATCGAATCGGCGACCTGCCGAAGAATCTCATCACGCTTATCATTAAACGCCTCAATTTCCGGCACCTCCAGGACTGGTGACGGAAGCTGCATATCGCGAATAACATGCAAAATGAGCAATTCTGCATCATGGGTTGATGCGAGATAAGAAGCCATTGACACAGCTCTATTGGCTGAAGCGGAAGCATCAACAGCAACTAGAATCTTGTTAATCATGGGTAGGAATTCGAATGAATTATGGAAATTCGAATTTAGCCAGTTTTCTCGTAAATCTTCAAGCCTTAAAACGATACTGAACAACCTGTTTAATTCCCACTTGATGCAGCTCAAAATTGATATAATTATAGCCATTTAAATCAGACCTATCCTTCACGTGAAATCGAGATGCCAGGCTAATTCAGTTATGGCCTCGAGGAGATCATTATTAAAACACTGACAAACCTGGTTGTAATTTCAATGTTTATCCTGGCCTTGTTTTTTGCTCCATCCGTCAAGGCGAACAATTGTGGTTCCGATGATCCTATTATTATTCCAACCCACAATTGGTCCAGCCAAATCGTCATGTCACGGGTAGTCGGCCAGCTTTTGCAAAAAGCCGGGTGTAATATTACGTACCAGTCAATCGACAGTATTGCAGTTTACGAAGCCATTAAAAACGGTAAAGTGACGCTAGAACTGGAAGTATGGGAAAGTTCTTTTGCGTCAGCTTTCAATGCTGCACTCGAAACCGGTAACATTATCGATGCCGGCAATCATGATTCGGTTACCCGTGAGGACTGGTGGTATCCCAGCTACGTCGAGGAACTCTGCCCCGGGCTACCTGACTGGAATGCACTCGAAGAATGTTCAAAAATATTTGCCAAACCCGACTCCAATGGCAAGGGTGTTTATTTTGATGGCCCCGTCGAATGGCAACATAACAATCGACGCATTGAAGCGCTAGAAATGAACTTCATCGTCGAAAATGTCGACAATCCGGCAGACCTCTGGCTGAAACTTGAGGAAGCGGTGAGCAAAAGAGAACCTATCGTCCTCTACAATTGGTCACCTAATTTTACCGATGCGCTATATGGCGGATCATTCATCGATTTTCCGACTTACGATGAAAGATGCGCTACTGACCAGAGCTGGGGGCTAAACCCGACAATGATCGATGATTGTGGCTCAGCGGCCGGTGGTTACCTGAAAAAAGCCGCCTGGCATCAGATGCCAGAAAAATGGCCTTTAGCCTACAAGATTTTATCGCGAGTCAATTTTAATAACCAACAGATCGGAACTATGGCGATGATGGTTGATATTGACGGACTAACAGCAAACGATGCTGCCAGCCAGTGGATTAGTCAAAATAAAAAAATATGGCCAAACTGGTTATTGGTAGATCAATAAATCTTATAACATCATCATTATTGGTACTATTTTGGTACATTTTTAGAGAATTAAGACAACCCAGTTAACGTTTATTCAACATTAAGGAAACTATATTATGATCCATATTACACAGCAAGTATTTGATTTATAATCATTATTTTACTTATAACTCATTAAATTATAATGCTATACAGCTTTAATATTTCGGTATAAAAACGGTTCTTTACAAATCTTCGAAATTCTATAACATTGAACGCGCGTTAAAATATCGAAACGATAGCTAACCATTTCAAAAATAGATAATAATTCCGAGGAGGAGTTAAATGAAACAACTAAAATCTAAATCCATCAAGGCGATAACGGCGGCCGCGTGCATTTCGCTGCTCTCCGCTACCGGCATTGCTAAAGCCGATAGCACTTCACCAATCGTTATCCCAATCCACAACTGGTCAAGCCAGATTGTTATGGCATACGTTATTGGCGGCATGTTCGAAAGCATGGGTAATAATGTTGAATACGTTCCAGCTGACTCTCAAGCGGTTTACGAATCAATTCGGACAGGTGACGTAACCATTTCTCATGAAGTATGGAAATCATCATTCGGTAAGTCATTCTACAATTCTATGGCTAAAGGCGGCGTCATTGATGCGGGCACACATGCCGCATTAACACTTGAAGAAATGGGTGTTCCAACCTGGGTTGTCGACAAAGGTCTTTGTCCTGGACTTCCTAAATGGGAAGCGTTGAAGGATTGTCACGCTAACTTCACAACTGCTGATTCAGGTGGTAAAGGTCGTTGGTTAGAAGGACCACAAAGCTGGCACGGTAACCTGATGCCTGAACGTCTTGAAGCTTTAGGATTATCTGACAAATGGGTTGTTAAGTTTGCAGGTGGTGCTGATGCACTTTGGACAGAACTTGCATCTGCTAAGAAAGAAGGTCGTGGTACAGTCGTATTCAACTGGACACCTAACTTCACGGATGCTGCCGGCTTTACTTTCATCGAATTCCCTGACTATAAAGAAGGATGTCGTAAATCTGATGGCGGTGACGGTCGATGTGGTTCACCTAAAGGTTGGTTGAAGAAAGCAGCGAACTACAAGTTCCCTAAAACTCATCCATCAGCTTACACTGCGTTTGCAAAATTATCTTTCACTACCACTCAAATCGGTCAAATGGCCGCGTTGGTTGATATTGATAAGATGGACCACAAAGACGCTGCTAAAAAATGGTTAGCTGATAACAAAAACGTCTGGATGGGTTGGGTTAAGTAGTATCCCAAGTTTAAACGTTTGACCGTAAAAACCCTCGGTGTCTATTGTAATCGGGGGTTTTTTTATTTGGGGAATGTACTTGCTCGCCTTAATCGTGGTAGCTTTACAGCCTCGGCATTTATTATAAGAATATATTTATGACCTCAGAATCTTCATCATCGGCAGAGCCGGTCATCCGTTGTGAATCGGTCTATATGATTTTTGGCGACAACGCGAAAAGCATGCTGGAAAGCGCTAACGGTGAAGTCGACGCCGCAAAATTCCATGAAGCCGGTTGTATAGTCGGTGTTAACAATGCCTCTTTCGAGGTGCACAAAGGTGAATTGCTAATCATCATGGGTTTGTCGGGTTCCGGCAAATCGACCTTGATGCGTTGCATTTCCCGATTGAACGAAGCGACCGCCGGGAAAATTTACATCGACGGAGAAGATATCCTGACGATGGATGATAAACAGCTCATCGAATTACGGCGTAACAAGATGGGTATGGTTTTCCAAAGTTTTGCGTTATTGCCACATAAGACTGTTCTTGAAAATATAGCCTTTCCCTTACAGGTGAAGGGCGTCAGCACCAAAGACAGCATGAAACGTGCGAAGGAAATGGTTGATCTGGTGACCCTGACTGGCCGTGAAAACTACTTCCCTCGACAACTGTCAGGTGGCCAGCAGCAGCGCGTCGGTATCGCTCGATCACTCGCGATAGAACCTGACATCTGGTTTTTGGACGAACCTTTCTCTGCGCTTGATCCGCTGATTCGTAAAGAAATGCAAGATGAGTTCCTACGTCTACAAGATGTGTTGGGTAAAACAATCCTATTTGTAACACACGATTTTGATGAAGCGCTACGCTTGGCTGATCGCATCGCAATCATGAAAGATGGCATTATCGAACAGCTCGATACACCAGCCAATATCGTCCTTAACCCTGCCACTGAGTATGTACGCAAGTTTACCGAAGAAGTACCTCGCGAAAAGGTATTAAAAATAAAGTCGATAATGGAACCTTACGATTCGGATGAAGAGTTTGGTGATTTAAAAGTTTCACAGGACGCTATCATCGCATCCGTTGCAGAGTCCGTATTAAATTCCAGCAAAGCGATAACCGTTGTCGACGATACTGGTGCACCCGTGGGGTCTCTACATGCTTCCCACGTTGTTAACGTATTATTTGGCAGTCATACAGGCCAATCTGGCGAGCAATCCTGATGATTGAGGCACTCCAACAAAAGAAGTACCTGCAGTTCATTCTGCTGCTGATCGTGTTTGTAGTGCTGTGCATTGTCGTCGTACCGTCAGACAGTAACTACTTGTGGCGGTTACCACCGCTGTTGAAGGAACTTCCAAATTTGATTTATAACAGTGTCGAATACGTCCTGTTTGACTGGTGGTTGGTTGATGTCTGGGATCCGGATATCGAGGAATACGAACAGAAGCCGCTAATGAATCTATTCACGCGTGCGTTTTCAGGCACAATTCTATTTCTCATCGAATTCATTCGTGAAATTATGCTCGGTGGCGTCAAAACTATTGTGACTTTTTCGGGTTGGGATTGGGCAACGGAAAACAAGTGGGCCGTTTGGCCAGCATTGCCCTGGACCGTGGTTGCAGCTGGCGGCACTATTCTGGCTTATTCACTAAACGGCACGCGATTGGCAACTTTCGTTTTGTTCACGTTCTGTTATATCTCGATTTTCGGGCAATGGGAGCCGGCGATGCAGACATTGTCCTTTGTCCTCATTGCTGCGCCAATTTCGGTCTTGCTCGGTCTCGTGATGGGCGTCTGGGCGTTCCGCAACAAACGCGTCGATATGGCGCTTCAGCCAATCTTGAATGTTATGCAGATCATGCCGCACTTTTCCTACCTGATTCCAGTTGTGGTATTTTTTGGCATTGGTGATCATGCGGGTGCAATCGCAACCGTCATTTTCGCCACTCCACCGATGGTACGCCTAACAATACTAGGTTTGAAGAGACTGTCACCCGAAATCGCCGAAGCCGGACTGATGAGTGGCTGCAACAATAAACAGTTGCTAATCAAAGTACTCGTTCCAACCGCACGCAGGGATATTCTGATCGGCGTCAATCAGGTCATCATGTCCTGTCTTGCAATGGTCGTGCTCGCGTCGTTGATAGGTGCCAAAGGGCTCGGAGCGCACTTATTGATTGCCTTGAACCAGTTGAGAGTTGGTCAGGCGATCGAGATCGGTATCTGTATCGTCCTGATCGCGATCATGCTCGACAGATTGTCACTTGCCTGGGCCGACAAGCAAGCCGACTACTTTGCCGATAAGTCATTTGTCCAGCGGCATAAATATTGGTTGATGTTTGCTGCCGCTTTTATTGTTGGCATTATTCTGGCCTGGATCGGTTCCCTGATATTCAAGGACGGGTTTAATTATCTCTACCAGGTTCCGCATAAAAAGGGTATTACAGCTGAGGTGTTCCTGCAAGGCAGCGTGGACTGGATCGTGGACGAATATTGGAGATCACTCAAAGGTTTTAGTGAATGGTTGATCATCAATGTACTGGTGCCGGTCAAGACGGCCTATCTGAGTATGCCTGTGATCGCGACCTTCACTCTAGCGATGGGAATCGGATATATCGTAGGTGGTATACGGGTTGGTTTGAGCGTCGGTGGGTTTCTGTTATTTATTGCATTAACTGAGTGGTGGGATCGAGCTTTGATCACCACCTACCTGATAACTCTGTCGGTGGTGTTTTCGACCGTAATTGGGATTATCGCTGGCACGCTATGCGCCCAGAATAAGTACGCCACAAATATCATGTTGACGGTTTGCGATACTTTCCAGACATTTCCGTCCTTCATTTACCTGATCCCGGCCATGATGCTATTTGGCGTTGCGAACGATACATCAGTGCTGATTGCAATCATGGTTTACGCCCTTGTGCCCGCTACGCGTTATACGATACAGGGTTTGCTTAGCGTACCAGAGGAGTTAAAGGAGGCTGGAGCAATGTCGGGGGTCAACCGCATTCAGAGCTATTTCTCCATTGAGCTGCCACTGTCATTCCCGCATCTGGCCCTCGGTATCAATCAAACTGTCGTATTTTCGCTATCCATGGTGATTATAGGTGCCATGATCGGTACGGATGATCTTGGGCAATTGATTCTTGGCTCGTTGTCAGACAAAAAAGGGGTTGGCAATGGATTAGTGCTCGGGCTGTGTGTCGCCTTTATAGGACTTGCCATTGACCAGGTTTTACGCACCTGGGCAAACCAGAGAAAGCAGGCACTGGGGCTGGCTTAGTGTCTCTAACCACTTTACAGGCACTAAGGGCATACCTATGATCAAAAATATATTAGTAGCAGCCGATGCGTCGGCAGCTTCTAAACGAGCCATTACAATGGCCGCACAACTTGCATCACAATATGATGCCGAACTGCTTATTGTTCATGTCATTCGAGAAATGCAAATTCCTTTTGAAATAAAGGAAATTCCAGAACTTGAAGAAAAGACTATTGCAACATTTAATGATGTCCGTGAAACAGTCATGCGAAAAGTGGCTGAATCAATTTTAAAAGAATCAAAAGCCAGTGCCGAAAGAGAAGGCACTCATTCAGTTAAAACGGCTATCGGCACTGGTGATCCTGCATCCAGTATCCTGGGGTTCGCTAAACGAAATAAAACCGACATGATTGTCATCGGAACCCGTGGGCTCAGTAAACTTAAAAGCACAGTATTAGGCAGTGTTTCTCGCAAAGTAGCTAATAATGCCGAAACAAGCTGTCTAATCGTTAGGTAAATTAGTCTTATAGGACATTATAAATTTTGGAGCAGCCCCTTTCATACATGCAATAAAAAAGCCTGTCATTGACAGGCTTTTTTATTGCATAATATTTTAATCAGTTCGCAAATGGTTCGACATAAATACTGTAATACTGCCGGGCTAATTTTTGCGCATCAGAAATTTGTCGTTCAGACATGTAGCGCTCTATTTCGCGTAATTTCAAACAGGCTCTGCGCGATTTTTGCCGCGCAGATATCTCACACCAGGCATAAGCCTTGATATAATTACAGGCAACGCCCTGACCACGCGCATACATTGATCCCAAACGGTGCTGCGCTCTGCGATATCCTCGTTTTGCCGAAGCTAAATACCACTTGAAAGCCTCCTGATAGTTACGCGATAACCGCTCTCCCTGATCGTACATCTCCGCCAATTCAAACTGTGTTGTAGAACTGCGATCTTCGACAAATAAAACCATCTTATAAAGCCCTCAACATTTTCTAACCATTCGAGTAATAATAGGGGATAAATCTGGGTAATAGTGTGAACTCTATACCGTAAAAAACGACTTTTGTATTTTCAAAATATAAATAGTGCACATTTTACTATAAGTATCTGACTGTTTTTATTCAGAATAGACCTGCAGACAACTAGAGAATTCGACTTCCAACAATTAGAATTACCCTCTGAGGGCAGATTCTATCCCCTCGAGTAAATAGTCGCAAAATAATTCATAAAAATTGCAATAAACTGTCACAGTTTCACAGCTCGACATCGGGATAAAACTTATCGGCAACATCAGGATGAGCTCTCATCCTGATTTTTAAAGTATTGTCACCAAAAATGGGATAAACCGGATCCTGCGGATTCAGATTTTGCCCACCTACCGCTTTATTAGCCAATTCGTCGGGCAGATCGATGGCTGAAAATTCAGCATCGAGACGAGGATTAAAAAAATAAGCGATTGATATTCGTTGTTGACCCGCAGGAGGACTGACCACCTGATGCTTGGTTGCACGCAAATAACCATTGCTGGAAGATTGCATCATTTCACCTAGATTTACGATATAGGCTCCAGGTAGAGGTTCTACGTCTATCAACTGGCCATCTCGCTCTACCTGCAAGCCGGGCACGGAATCTTGAAGAATGATGGTCAAAACACCTGAATCATGATGTAAGCCAAGACCCTGTCCAGTAGCTTCATTATCAGGAAGGGCCGGGTAGCGCATGATCTTCATACGTGGATAGGGATTCGGTGCCATCGCCTGATCATAGATATCAGCGGACTGCCCTAACCCAACAGCAATGGCCTTGAGTAAAGTCATGGCGAGCGGTTCAATCGCATGCATCCATCGAGAAACTATTTCTCGCATCTGCGGTAGTTCTGCGGGCCACTGATTGGGGCCACGTAGCCGTTTCCAGGGCGGGTCATCTACTTTGAGTCCAGGAGCAGGCTCTTCAGGCCCGACGTCGATTTGATCCCGCCAGTCAGACTTTCCCGCAGTTTGCTCACTGCCCAATACCGTGTAACCTCGGAAATGAGCAGAGTTTGCGATATCAATCGAATGTCGAGCCGTTTCGGGAAGGTCAAAAAACTGGCGAGAAATATCCAGTAATTCAACATCAAGTGAAGATTCCAGACCATGATCTGTCAGATAGAAAAAACCGGGATTGTGACAGGCATCCCTTAAACGAACTATCGCCTGGTTTCGATCTTCATGATCAGACTGTAAATCGGAAAATTTAAATATGGGTAGCATTTACATCGCAACCTGGATTCGAATCGTTGAAATATACGGACTTAAGCTCATTAATTTAACGTCTGGAAAACCTCAGAGGCCATTTGGATCGTCTGATCTATTTGTTCTTCACTATGGGCCATACTCACAAAGCCCGATTCATAAGCAGACGGGGCCAGATTAACGCCTCGACTCAGCATTCCATGGAAAAACAACTTAAAACGATCAACATCACAGCGGCTAACTTCTGCAAAACTACTCACCTGTTTTTGATCCGTAAAAAACAATCCGAACATAGAACCGACTTTATTGGCCTGCATAGCAATTCCCTGCGCTTTTGCGGCCGAAAGAATACCGTCTATCAGACGATCGGTTTTAGCCGTTAAATTTTCGTAAAAGCCGGAACGGCTGATGATTTCGAGGTTTTTCAACCCAGCAGCCATTGCAACGGGATTTCCTGATAGCGTTCCAGCCTGATAAACAGGTCCAGCCGGCGCAAGTTGATCCATATAGCGTCGCTTGCCTCCCAACGCGCCAACCGGCATACCGCCTCCGATCACCTTCCCTAAGGTAGTCAGATCCGGAACAATATCGTAATAACCCTGGGCTCCGGTCAGACCTACCCTGAAACCTGTCATTACTTCGTCAAAAATTAACAAACTGCCACTCGCATCACAACACTCACGCAATACCTGTAAAAAACCATCAGCCGGCGGCACACAATTCATATTGCCTGCCACGGGTTCAACAATAATGCAGGCAATTTCAGAACCCATTTCAGACATTAATGACCGTACTTGATCAAGATCGTTATAGGCCAGAGTCAATGTAATTTCAGCAAGCGCTGCGGGGACACCCGGTGAACTTGGCACGCCCAGGGTTAAGGCACCAGACCCAGCCTTAACCAATAACGAATCGCCATGACCGTGATAACAGCCTTCGAATTTTAAAATCTTGTCACGCCCAGTTATACCTCGTGCCAACCGAATCGCACTCATAGTCGCCTCCGTCCCTGAGCAGGTCATTCTGACCTGATCCATATTCGGCAATGTGCTGCAGATTTTTTCTGCCAGCTCTACCTCTAGCAGTGTCGGTGCGCCAAAGCTAAGTCCTTTTCGTGCAACCTCGCAAACTGCGTCGATAATCTCCGGATTTGCATGACCACTTATCATCGGACCCCATGAACCTACATAATCGATATAACTTTTGCCATCAACATCTATTAGACAAGCGCCTTCAGCTCGATCAATAAACACAGGCGTTCCACCCACCCCATTAAAGGCGCGAACAGGTGAGTTGACACCACCAGGAATGACATTTAATGCACGTTGATACAAGGATTCAGATTGAGACATGGATTCCACATAAAGGATATATTTGATGCGTCCCTAGGCTGCCAGATAGAGCCCTTCTGCGCAAGCAGGTAAAAATTAGATAGCCTCCCATAGGTTTATTTACTGTTCAGTTCAAACTTGCCTAGTTGACAGTAACGCCCCGTTACCGCAATAAGAACCAGGACGGGAATACCCATCAAGGTCGTCATAACAAAAAACCCGGGATACCCAATCGATTCAACCATCGAACCTGAATATCCCCCTAATACTTTAGGCAACAAAGTCATCATTGACGTAAAAATCGCAAACTGCATAGCGGTGAAAGACACATTGGTTAAGCTTGAGAGAAAGGCAACAAATGCAGCACTGGCAAGGCCTGCTGATAAATTATCAGCTGAGATAACGACCACCAACCAGGTTAGATTATTACCCGTTACGGTTAATAATAAAAACAGTAAGTTAGTTAAGGCTGATAACACAGCACCCAGAAAAAGGATTCGCAGCACACCATATCGTAAAGCCATCAGACCGCCGACAAAACTACCGACAATGGTCATAATCACTCCGAATACTTTTACAACATCGGCAATTTGAACCTTGCTGAAACCTAAATCCTGGTAAAACACATTGGATATTATCCCTAACACTATATCCGAAATTCGATAACTTCCAATCAACATCAATAACAAGATGGCAACTTTAAATCCATAGCGACCGAAGAAGTCCTGAATCGGAAGCACGTAGCTTTGTTTCACCATATCCCGATTCAACCAGTCAAATTTGACTAATAGGTAGGCTGTTACAGAGGCCCCTGCAGCAGAAATAAATAACCGTATGAGCTCAACCAAAAACCCGCCCAGAGGTTGATTCCAAAAAGAGTTCTCGAATAAACTGTCAAGACTTAATCCCAGGCCACGACTTACAATAAAAATGGCAATAAAGGTCAAAACTGCCATTAAAAAGGCCATCAGAAAACGAATATAATCGGTATGCGCAAAAGGATAATCACGCGATTGATTGCGTTCCGGCTCGCTAACCAATAGTGTTGTCAAAACACCAACAAACATCATTCCAGCCATTATCAGGTATGTTAAACGCCAGGCAGAATATTGATATTCCGCTGCGGTCGATCCAAAGCCACTGGCGAGGTAAAGCGATCCTGCACCCGCAATTATCATGGCAATTCTATAGCCGGCAATATAGGTCGATGACATCATTCCCTGCCATTCGGGTGAAGCAGCTTCGATTCGATAGGCATCAATGACAATATCCTGAGTCGCGGACGAAAAACCGAGCAACACCGCGAACCAGGCCATAGCGGTCAGTGACGACAATCCATCTGCAGGATCAGTGATTGCCATTGCCACAATCGAAAGCATGATCAAAAACTGCGATAGTAATATCCAGCTACGCCGGCGGCCCAAAAGATTAGTCAGGAAAGGCAACGGCAATTGATCAACCAACGGTGCCCAGACAAACTTGAAAGAATAGCCAAGCGCCGCCCAACTGAAAAAAGTGACTGCGGAACGCTCAACACCGGCTTCTCGTAACCATAAACTGAGTGATGAAAAGATTAGGAGTATGGGAATGCCGGCTGAAAACCCTAGAAATAACATGGCCACAACCGGCCGATAACTGATGGCTTCCAGCCAGAGAGTAGAGCGACTCTTAGGATGAACTTCTTGGTTGCTCATTCCGCTGTAAAGTCATATTCCATAATCAACGGCGCGTGGTCCGAAAAACGTTCATCTTTATAAACGCTGGCGTTTTGTATAGCGGCTTTGAGTCCCGGAGTAACAATCTGATAATCAATACGCCAACCCACATTTTTGTCCCATGATTGTCCACGGTTTGACCACCAGGTATATTGCTCCTCGCGCGGCTCAACCACGCGAAACGCATCGACAAATCCGATGCGATCAAACAGATCGGTTAGCCAGGCCCTTTCTTCAGGGAGGAATCCAGAATTTTTCTGATTAGGTTTCCAATTTTTCAAATCGATATTTTGATGAGCGATATTCCAATCACCACAAATAATAAATTCCCGACGTTTTCGCCGCAGCGACTGCAGGTGTATTTGAAAACTTTCGAGGAATCGCCACTTCGATTCCTGGCGATGATCACCGGAGGAACCGGACGGAGCGTACAGCGAAATCACGGATAAATTTTTATATCGATACTCAAGATATCGTCCTTCATTGTCGAATTCAGATTCACCAAAACCCCGAATTACCTGAGCTGGTTTTCTTAAGCTGTAAATAGCAGTCCCGCTATATCCCTTCTTCTGTGCGTCGTAATACTGACAGCTATATCCAGCCGGATGAAACATCGGGTCTTCGAGCTGGTCGACCTGAGCTTTGGTTTCCTGAATACAGACAAAATCAGCGGATTGTTTTGGCAACCATTCGAAAAAACCTTTTCTTGATGCCGCCCTGATTCCATTAGTATTAACCGATATAACCCGCATTCAATCCAATCCACTTTTAAAAGATTCACGAGCCGGTATGATACCTGAGTAATCTCGGTTTCCACAGACTGCAGATACCGAGTCGTTTAAAATCTCACTTTACGGGTCAACAATCTATGCTGCCTTATCAATCCGAATTTCTCGATTATTGCCTGAAAAGAGGCGTTTTAAAATTTGGCGAATTCACACTTAAATCGGGGCGTATCAGCCCTTATTTCTTTAATGCAGGCTTATTTAATCGGGGAGCAGACCTTTCACGGCTTGGCGAATTCTACGCCGATGCTATTCATCATACCGGCCACAACTTTGATGTTCTGTTTGGCCCTGCCTACAAAGGTATTCCGCTTGCGACCATTACCGCCAGTGCGCTTTTTACTAAACATGGAATGGACATTGGCTATGCGTTTGATCGAAAGGAAAAGAAGGATCATGGCGAGGGAGGCAACATTGTTGGCGCTGAAATAAGTGGCAACATTATGATAATCGATGATGTCATCACAGCAGGCACCGCAATTCGACAATCAATAGAACTTATCGAATCCCTCGGAGGGAAAGTTAGCGCCGTAACAATAGCGCTAGATCGACGCGAACGCGGACTAGGACAGTTATCGGCTATACAGGAAATCGAAGAAGCCGGCATTCCGGTTGTCCCTATCATTCTGTTAGACGACATCATGGAATATCTCGAATCATCGGGTAATGAATCTCAACTTGAATCATTGAAGCAGTACCGACAGGAATACGGCGTCGAATCTTGAGCTGATATCACCTGGTTTGTGGAACCTGCGAGATGATACGAGGTCTATTCAAACATATTCAAAAGGGTTAGGTGCTCGCATGAAGCCGTTTTTAATTTTATGTTTTCTGGTTAGCGCGTCGATTCAGGCGTCTGACCAGATATCCGTCTCTAGCAAACCATTTCAACTGCCGGTTGTAGAGCTTTATACTTCCGAAGGATGCAGTAGTTGTCCACCTGCAGACGAATGGTTAGCGTCGCTTAAGGAAATGAGCGACAAAGGTCTCGACGTTCTTCCTTTGGCATTTCATGTGGACTACTGGGATTATATTGGATGGAAAGATCGATTTGCGTCACCGGCTAATACCAGTCGTCAACGGTTATTAGGCGCTAATAATCGCCAGACTAGCATCTACACACCAGAATTTTTTGTCGATGGCAAAGAAGCACGTGGAACCCGATCAGTAATATCTGCGATTGAGACATCTAGCCAGCTAGCCGTCCAAATCAGGCTGGATATGGCCGTTAAGTCAGTTGGCAATGAGTTGATGGTAGAACTCGATTCCGAGGGCCAGGACAGTAACCGCCTTCATCATCGATTTTTTGTCTACGAAAATAATTTAGAAAGCCGTGTGCTCAAAGGAGAAAATGCAGGGGAACACTTAAAGCATCAGGCTGTCGTCCGATATATGAGTCCGGCAAAAACACTACAAAATGCCAACTTTCATAAAATCCCGATAGATAAACGCTGGAATACCTCGCAGGTAGGCATTGCTGCGGTGATCACTACCCCGGGTTCCGATCGATATCTACAGGCCATCCATACGCCACTCTCCGAATTATTTAATTAAATTTCATTAAGATCAATTCGTTTCCAGAATTATATAAATGAAGTCTATACTTGGGAAATAGCTGCCGTAAAAAAATCGACTATGACAGTCACGGGGAAATGATTTATGATATAAAACATAAAAAAACTGGATAATACTCTAACAACCAATGGTCCAGGTTCGTTTCAAACTTGCCCGTCATTTAAAGCCACGAAATCTGGCTTTCGTTGCCTTTATAGTGGCAACAGGCATTATCCAGTCTGCAACCGCTGCCACGCTTTACAAATGGATTGATGACGACGGTCAAATTCGATATAGCGACCAGTTGCCACCCCTTCAAGTCAAAAAGAAACACGAAAAACTCAATTCTCAGGGCGTCGTGATAGATACCAAAGAAGCCGCTAAAACCGACGAAGTGCTCGGAGCTGAACGCAAAGCTGCAGAAACGGCTGCCAGAATAAAAGCCGAGGCAGATAAGATACAGGCG
>JBLIOG010000030.1:0-26076 GCA_047639625.1 Gammaproteobacteria bacterium | reverse complement strand
CGTCCAAACCGGGTTATCGCATTGATCTGCTATAAATTTCAAGTAGTCCCTATGCGCATTCTGATCCTGTGCATTTAATTCCCACAGCGGTAAAGGACTATTAATCTGAAGCGAATGCCTCGAGCCTCCATTACCTGATATCGATTTATCTGACCCCGAATCATCCAGACCCAGAGATTCCTGGCCACCCGTCATCACCAGATACACATCAGCTAAAATTCGAGCATCGAGCAATGCGCCATGCAAACTTCGCTGACTATTATCAATCATGTAGCGTCGGCACAATGCATCGAGGTTGTTCTTTTGTCCCGGGTGTTTTTGCCGAGCCAACACAAGGGTATCCAAAACGCCACAAATTTGCTCGGTGACCGGGCCGGCAGGGTTAAGCCGGCTAAATTCGGAATCTATGAAACCTATATCAAACGGCGCGTTGTGGATGACCAGTTCAGCACCATCAATATATTTGATAAAGTCGTTAGAAATTTCTGCGAACATGGGCTTATCAGACAAAAACTCACTGCTGATACCGTGAACGTCAAATGCACCGGCATCAATGTTTCGATCAGGATTAATATACTGGTGATAATGATTGTTAGTAATACGTCGATTTATGACTTCGACACATCCGATTTCAATAATCCTGTGACCCTGACTGGTTTCAAGGCCGGTGGTTTCAGTATCAAGAATGACTTGTCGAATCATGTCATTAGAGCCTCGTCTATTGCCTGATTGGCAAGTTGATCCGCTGTTTCGTTACCAGGATTCCCTGAGTGCCCTTTAACCCAGTGCCAACTAATCCTGTAACGTTCGAGCTCAATTTCCAGTAACTGCCAAAGGTCCACATTTTTGACCGCTTTTTTGGAAGCCGTTTTCCAGCCATTTTTCTTCCAGTTGGGCATCCAACTGTTAACACCGTCGATAACATACTTTGAGTCAGTATATAGCTCAATTTCACAATCCCGCTTCATCGCTCGTAATGCTTCGATGACCGCTGTTAACTCCATACGATTGTTTGTAGTGTCTGCTTCGTAGCCCTTTATGGTTCTCTCCTGTTCGCGCCATAACAATAAAGCGCCCCAGCCTCCGGGACCGGGATTACCCCGGCAAGCGCCGTCAGTATATATGTCAACCTGCATGATAAATTAATTCCCGTTAATCAAATAATGGTTCTTACCGATCATATTTCATATCTCGACCAACACTGGGTCTGGCAACTTTTCCTGCCAGAAATTTACGCGTCATCCAGCGATATCGGACAGGTGTAATAGAGGCAATATTTTTATCGTATACCAATACATTCAAAGCAGCTGCAAAACCAAACCAGTTTTTTAAAGCCTTTTCGATCCAGTTCAACCAACTCAGGCCAGCCAAACGCTGTGATGGCAAAAAATAACCCACCTTTAGATGTCGTTGACGCTCGAATCCTAGAAGCTTCATCCAGTCAGTTAGCCGTCTTGCTGTAAAAAAATGCCGATGCCAGGGTATTATTTCTAACCAGCTTTGAAAAAAATGACGCAATCCCCACAATGAGAATGGATTGAAATCAATGACAATCAATTTTCCTTGAGGAATGAGAATTCTAGACACCTCCCGCAGAAATGCATGCGGCTCCTTTAAAGCGGAAATTTCATGCATAATAATAACAAGGTCCACACTGTCTGATGCTACAGCCAGCATCTCCTTATGAGTTTGGAATTTGCCTAGTCCGTCGCTATCAGCATAAAAATGATGGCGCACTCGACAACTATCCAGAATTTTTGGGGCCTGGGTAGCACAACCCAATTGCAACGCATAATATCCGAAACTGACGGCCATCACGGATTGAAGCTTTTCCTGTAATTCGTCTAACAGACGCTGACCCAGTACTGTATCGTACCAATCATTCATTCCTGAGATGTTTTTCCCGGTTTTCCTGAACGCGCTAAATCGCATTTGAATATCCCAAGCCTGTCTGTACAATTACCCCCATTTTAGCCTCTGTGCGATTCCTGTTCTAATGATAATTGATCATCTCAGAATTAATGTTGAGCTAGCTTCGCGCTTTTCGCTCATATTTTTAACCTTGACCCTGGGTGCTTGCCAAACTTCGAGCTTATCGAATTCTGCAACCATAGATGTAAGTCCTGTCGATCAGCAAATGGTCGTCAAGTCTAAAGACCCCGCTCCCGATCAATTAATTGTGGTCGAATCCAATGTCGCCGGGGAAATTGTAGAAAAAGAAACCCCAATCGAAGAGCCTGAAATTGAAGCAGTTACTAACGATATGTTAGCGGCTCTGGATTCCGGACAACTACCTGTAATTGATGAAACGGGTGCCAATCTAATGGGACCTGTGGTCGAAACTAAGCCGGTTGTAGCTGAGATCATTGAAGATGAATATTCACCTCCTCCTGCCCCACCGGCACTCCAGCTGCATCTGAAAATGGCCCAGTCCACGCTGTCCATTGCTGAAATTCGTCATGACAGGATTGAAAAAGAACAACTAGAGGCAGATGCGGCGGCGCTATTACAACGCCAGACCAGTGCCTGGCATCGTTTGCAGCATGGTATGAAAATGACATCCGTTATGAATAAACGAGTCAGGGTTCAACTTGACTGGTATTTGAAACACAGAGGTTATTTACAGAGAGTAATGGAACGGGCCCGACCGATTTTACCGTTCATACTTGATGAGTTAGAAAATCGTCAACTACCAACAGAACTCGCATTACTGCCGATTGTAGAAAGTGCCTATCGGGCATTTGCTTATTCGCATGGAAGAGCTTCCGGGCTTTGGCAAATCATACCCTCAACGGGGCGTTACCTGGGTTTAAAACAAAACTGGTGGTATGACGGCAGGCGAGATATTCTCGATTCAACTCGAGCTGCAATGTATTATCTGGACAGTCTGGCGAACCAGTTCGACGGTGACTGGGAATTAGCACTTGCCTCCTACAATGCCGGGCCTGGTAGAATCCGAGGTGCGATTCGACACAATAAAAAGAAGGAAAAGCCCACTGACTTTTGGCATCTAACGCAACTCAAAAAAGAAACTCTGGCCTATGTACCAAAACTATTAGCGCTGAAGGAACTATTTCAAAATCCGGCCAAGTATAATCTCGACCTGCTTCATGTCAGTAACCAGGTAGAATATGGCGTTGTGCAACTTGATGGCCAGATAGATCTAGCCCTGGCTGCAGATTTAGCTGGAATTTCAGTGAATCAACTTTATCAACTTAATCCTGCTTTCAATAGATGGGCAACACCCCCAAAGGGCCCTCATCGCTTATTACTTCCAAGAGGTCAGGTTGTTAAATTTAAACAGGCTATCGCACAAATCCCTGCCAATGAACGTATTAACTGGGTTCGTCACAAAATTAAAACCGGCGAAACTCTGAGCCACATATCACAAAAGTACCAAACAACGACCCAATTGATAAAGTCGGTGAATAAAATCAAGGGTACGCAAATTAGAGCTGGTAAATACTTGATGGTACCAACTGCGACTCAATCACTTAAGACCTATTCGTTAAGTAAGTCTTCCCGCATCGATAAGGTTCAAAACACACAACGCGAAGGTGAAAAACAAACCCATATTGTCCGATCTGAGCAAAGCTTATGGAGTATTTCACGCACTTATGGTGTTACAACATCTGCACTTGCTAAATGGAACGGAATAGCCCCCATTGATACGCTGCGAATCGGTCAAAAATTGGTAATCTGGACCAAACCGAGTAAATCTTTACAAACAGTTAGTTACAGCTTGGCTGATATTCAGCCGTCTAATCGATTACACGCTCTGCGCTACACGGTGCGCAAAGGCGATTCATTGTCATTGATTGCCAGTCGATTTAATATCAGAGTCTCGGACATCAAAAAATGGAATAAAACCGGCAAGTACTTACAACCCGGTCAACGACTTAAGCTTTATATTGATATAACCCGGCAATCTGGATAGCACAGATAAAATCTGATTCGACAGGCTTTTGCGTTAGATAATTCGCGCTAACAAGGTTGAATTCTCTGATTCAATAAATAATTCGTGTTCAAGTTTGTAAAGCAATTTCTTAACAGATGCAGTTGCTTTATCTGATTCCAACAGACAAAATAGGCGGTATCGCCCCGATATAAACCACGGACCCACTGAAAAAAAATGCCGTTAGCACTTGATCCCAAACAGGTTAAATCTTTTTCACCGATAGATTCGCTAAATCCAGAAAATGTTCAGGATTTGATGAAGAAAATAAGCGCTGAACAAATGATGTCAGGACATTACCTATTCAAAAGGGGTGACATGGATAAATGCCATGTTTACATCCTCAAGGGTGAGATAGAACTAATTCAAGACAAAAAAGTCATTAAAACTATAAAAGCAGGAACGCCTGAAGGCTTGGAGCCTATCGCCCACGGATTCCCTCGCCTTTTTTCAGCCCGAGCAAAAACCCCGGTTGCTTTCACTAAAATTAACAGTGACATGCTCGATATAATGTTGACCTGGGATCAAACAGGAAGTTATTCAGTTGAAGCGCTTGAAGAAGATGATGACGAAACTGACTGGATGACACGGATATTACAGACGAGAGCATTCCATCGGATTCCACCAGCAAATATCCAGGCCATGTTTATGCGAATGGAATCAGTAACGTGCAAACCTGGCAACAAAGTCATAGAACAAGATCAGGAAGGCGACTATTTTTATATTATTAAAGAAGGAAGGTGTCTTGTTACCCGATCTACTCCCGCCAATCCAAATGGTGTAAAACTAGCTACTTTATCAGTTGGAGATAGTTTCGGTGAAGAAGCATTAATATCTGACAGCAAACGCAATGCGACAGTTACTATGTTATCAGAGGGTCAGTTGATGCGGCTTAAGAAGGAAGATTTTAATTCCTTATTGAATGAACCTCTGCTCAATTGGGTTAATTATGAAGAGGGTCAGAAAATTATTGATGAAGGCGGAGTTTGGCTTGACGTCCGCTTGCCCGCTGAACACAAGGCTAAGCACATTAAAAACAGTCTTAATATTCCCCTGATATTTCTAAGAATGAAAGCGAGCTCACTCGATCAAAGCAAAAAATATGTTATTTACTGTGATACTGGGCGACGCAGTTCAGCGGCTTCTTTCCTGTTAAACGAAAAAGACATTGATTCTTATGTTTTGACTGATGGAGTTGACACGTCTCCTATCGAAGCCCTCGTTACCTGATCCGAGATTTGATTTTCAATTCGAGAAGCTTTTCGACTCGAATTAATACCCTGGCCAGCCAGACTGCTAATGCGTTAAATAGCCAGGGATCAGGGATTCATCGATTACATCGATTTGTTCCGGGTCAAGAAATTCTTCGGCGTAATCGAGGTAGACCTTCTCGCGAATAAAAATATCGAATATATCCGGATCAATATGATCTTCTTTTTTCATAAATCCCATGATTTTCAGACACTCAGACAGCTTCTTACCTTTCTTATAAGGCCTATCACTCGCAGTTAACGCCTCAAAAATATCAGCAACAGCCATAATCCTCGCTTGAATAGACATTTCTTCCCGCGTTAACCCTCTCGGATAGCCTGTTCCGTCCATTTTTTCATGATGCCCACCCGCATATTCGGGAACATTTTGAAGATTCCTGGGAAACGGCAAACTTTCTAGCATTTTAATCGTCGCGACAATGTGATTGTTGATCACTTCGCGCTCTGCATCATTTAAGGTACCTCGCTGTATGGACAGATTGAGTACCTCTTCGTCATTCAATAATGGCTGTATCTCCCCGCTTCGATTAATCCATTGATAGGTCGCAATTTGTTTCACTCGCTCAATATCTTCCTCAGAGGTGAATTCTCCGCCGATATTAGTTAGCTGGAGAAATTCAAAATCGTCTTTCAATTCAGTAATTCTTATTTCTAACTGAGCCGATTCCTGATCTACGGAAAGCCTGCCTTCTATTTTCTTCTTTAAGTATTCTATCTCAGCGTCTCGAATTAAAATCTCGATTCGCGTTTCAAGGAGATGAATACGATCGAAGATTGTTTCCAGTTTAGTGGACTTATCCATCACATACTCAGGCGTTACTACTTTTCCGCAATCATGCAACCAGGCGGCAGTTTCCAGTTCATAACGATCTTTATCAGTGATCTGGAAATCAGTTAGGGGGCCGGTAATAGAAGTATGTGCAGCTTCTGCAAGCATCATAGTTAACACCGGTATGCGACGACAATGACCACCTGTATAAGGCGATTTATCATCAATCGCACTAGCGATCATTTTAATAAAAGATTCAAATAGAACTTGCAGTTCGGTTATAAGCCTGCGCTGGGTTAATGCTACCGCGGCCTGTGACGCCAAAGATTCTGCCAACTGCTGATCTACAGCCGAAAAAGGTATCACTTCACCATTGTCGGGATTTGTCGCATTGATTAACTGCAGGACGCCAATTATTTCTTTTTCGTGATCCTTTAAGGGGAATGTCAGAATCGATCGAGTACGATACCCAGTTTGGCTGTCAAATTTTCGCGTTCCAGTAAAATCGAACCCATCCTCATGATAGGCATCGTCGATGTTGATCGTATTTCCTGTCAAAACACAGTGCGTTACAACATTACTGTGATTTTCTTCGCCACCCTGCGCCAAAGGAATGGCAGGAAAAGTAATGTCATTGCCAGATGTACCGCCCATTTGAATACTGAGGGAATCATTAGATATGATTTCAAAATTAAGGCTTTCGTTCTTTAAGAAGTAAAGCGAACCGCCATCCGCATTGGTTAATGATTTAGCGCCCATCATGATTAACTCCAGAAGTTTCTGGGTATCATTTTCGGCAGAAAGGGCTATGCCAATCTCGTTTAGGCGGTCAATCCGTTCGAGTAACTCAGGCATTTTTAATCAAATCCTCCAGAACACAAAAATCAATCCACAGTGTGTATTCTAATGTCTAACAACGAAAGTTTTCAATGTAATTAAGCAAACCAGAATTCTCAGCGAAAATGTCTCGAGTAACCATACATTTTTTTGTGTTTATACTGGTAAAAATCTACATACAACCTTATAGTCTAGTTATATAACAAAAATTCAGGTTAACGGCGGGTTTGCCCGATCCGAAAAACACTCAGTGAAACATTTATCCGATTTAGACATAGTCGGTTTGATACTGACATTCGCTTAATAAAAACTAAAATGGAGAAGGCATGAAATCCCGTTTTTGGAGTAGCGACTGGTTCGCAGGGCTAATATTAACGATCTTCGTCATCCTTTTCTCTGGCTCTGCCAGTTTTCAAGGGCTCGAACGGGCAGCATATGACTGGGGCGTTAAATCAACGATCCGGAGTCCTTCTGACCGAATTGCAATCATCGCAATAGATGACAAAAGCATTCAGAATATGGGGCGTTGGCCCTGGCCGCGCGATCTACATGCGGAACTGATCAGTCGTCTTGCCGATGGTGGCGCAAAGGTGGTCGGTCAAACAGTATTTTTCCTGGAACCCCAGCTCGACCCAGGTACAGCCTATATACGGGATTTGCTCGATTTTTATACCAACGCCAGTTTTAATGATGTACCTGCCGATGTCGACGCCTTATCGGCCATGCTGGAGATCGAATCAAAAAATAGAACCGTCGCAGAAATACTCGAATTTTACCTGCAAACCAACCTGCATAATCGGCTCAATCAGGACATTGAAACCCTAAAATCGAGATTGATAGACGCGGAACAGACGCTAAATACAGATGCTAAACTGGCGGCCAGCATGAATAAAGCCAAAAACGTGGTTCTTGCAATGCCTTTCATTTTAGGCTTACCCCGAGGCAAACCTGATCAGGAACTACCCAATTATGTATTAAAAAATTCTCTGACGCAGGTACATGACCGAGTATCAGCACAAAGTCAGGGACTCTTCCCTATCCCCTCAATAGACGCATTACCACCCATAGCAGAATTAGGACCATACGCCTTAGCCATTGGTCATTTAAATGCAATACCTGATATTGATGGTGGTATTCGCTCAGAACCATTGGTCATCCATCATTACGAACGATTTTATCCATCGATGTCCTTACAAATAGCGGCTCGTAGTTTAAATCTTGACGGAAGCGACATTCGGGTAAACCTGGCTGAAAGTGTCGAACTGAGTTCGCTTTCGATAAAAACAGACTCGCAGCTACAGATGAATACGTTTTTTTACGCCAATGCGGCTAACGGAGCTTCGGCATTTCCAGTTGACTCTTTTTTCGATGTATTTACTGGCCAAATTCCGATTGAAAAATACCGGGGTAAGATTGTCCTGATCGGAGCCACGGCAATTGGCGTTGGAGCTTCACAAGTGACTCCAATTGATGCCGCTATGCCGCCCGTATTAACTCTAGCGCATTCGGTTTCAAGTATTTTACAGGAAGACTTCTTTATTGTTCCCGATTGGGGACTTTACGCTCGCATGGGCGCTTTCCTGTTGATTGCACTCTATTTGATGTTAGCGATGCCCCGTCTCAAAGCCGGTGTAGCCGCGGTAGTTACATTGGCGCTTCTGATGACAATGGTGGCGGCACATTACGTATTGATGACCGGAAGTACCACGTGGATTCAACTAATGACACCGGCAGCGCTTCTGGTATTAGGTCATTTATTGATTACCACCAAGCGATTCCTCGTTACTGAACGCGGCAAGGCTAGATCTGATGAAGAATCATCGGAAAGTAACCGTATGCTTGGTATCGCATTTCAAAGTCAGGGCCAGCTTGACATGTCATTTGAGAAATTCAGAAAATGTAAACCGGTTGACGAGCCGGTTCTCGAGGCTATGTACAACCTGGCTCTCGACTTCGAGCGCAAAAGACAATTCAACAAAGCAACCTCGATTTATCAATATATGTCGAAACACGATAAGAAATTTCGGGACATCGAGAACCGTATGAATCGTTCCCAAAAAATGGAAGAAACCGTCATGCTTGGTGGTGCGGGTCATGCAGGCGGCACAATGCTGCTAGATGGTGGTGACGTTGAGAAACCCATGTTAGGTCGATACGAAATTGAAAAAGAATTGGGTAAAGGCGCCATGGGTGTAGTGTATCTGGGTAAAGATCCCAAGATCAGCCGTGTCGTCGCAATCAAAACAATGGCGCTGGCCCAGGAATTTGAAGACGACGAACTAGTAGAAGTTAAGGAGCGTTTTTTCCGTGAAGCCGAAACTGCCGGACGCTTAAGCCATCCTTATATAGTCACTATTTATGATGCTGGAGAAGAGCATGACCTCGCCTATATCGCGATGGAGTTTCTAGCCGGCCATGATCTCGCCCGCTACGTTAAACCCGACAACCTGCTTGAACAAAATCGGGTAATTAGTATTGTTCAACGTTCGGCTGAGGGCCTCGATTTTGCACATAAACAGAACGTCGTTCACCGAGATATTAAACCTGCCAATATCATGTATGAGCCCGAGTCAGATTCGGTAAAAATAACTGACTTTGGTATAGCCCGAATTACGGATTCAAGTAAAACAAAAACAGGTATGGTTCTTGGAACGCCTTCCTACATGTCACCCGAACAATTAGCCGGTAAAAAAGTGGATGGACGGTCAGACCTATTTTCCCTCGGTGTCATGCTTTACCAGATGCTGTCGGGTTCGCTGCCTTTTAAAGCTGAATCCATGGCTAGCCTGATGTTTAAGATCACCAATGAAGAAGCGCCAGATATCAGAACCATAAAGGCCGACATCCCTGAAACCCTTTCGAAGATAATTAATAAAACCCTGGCTAAAGACGCGGACCAACGCTATCAAAATGGCGCTGAACTTGCTGCGGATCTTAAGGCTTATCTGGCATCTATTTCCTGATTTACAGATGAATTTGCAAGATAAAATTACGATCTGTGGCATGACCGATACCGGCATGGTGCGCGAAAAAAATGAAGACAGTATCGGTTACGATAGCGCTTTGGGCCTTGTTGTCCTTGCGGATGGGATGGGCGGGCACCGGGGTGGAGAGATCGCCAGTGGATTGAGCGTTGATTCCATTGTTTCCTCGGTTCAACAGCAGCTACCGGAAATTAAGGAAGGTCAAATAGACTCGGTGTCAGGTTTTTCGATGGAGTCGCTTTGCATTCAGGAAGCGATTGAACGAGCCAATGACCTTGTTTACAAGACGGCTGAAGCCAATCCGGAACAGAAAGGCATGGGGACTACCATTGTAGTTCTACAGTTTTATAACAATACCTTCTCACTGGCACATATCGGTGACTCACGGTGTTATCGTTTCAGAAATGATAAATTTGAACAAATAACCAAAGATCACTCTTTGCTGCAGGAACTAATAGATCGAGGTTTCTATACCCCTGAAGAAGCCCGGAAATCAATGAACAAAAACTTGGTTACCCGCGCGCTCGGTATAGATCCTATCGTTACATCCGATATTCAGGAAGATATTGCGCTGAAAAATGATATTTATCTACTATGTTCTGATGGTCTGACAGATTTAGTCGATGATGAATATATAGACTTAACTATTAAGAGATTTAGTGATAATCTAGAAGAAGCTGCCAAGCAATTGATTAGTAAGGCAAACCAGAATGGTGGAAAGGACAATATTTCGGTTATGTTGTGTAGAATCGACTCCGACTTTTCAACCAAACGTGGCTGGTTTAATAAATTAGTTAGCTGGTTCGATTAACGGATTACTCCCGGTAAAAAAGACTCCATAAAGAGGCTGGAAAAATGGTCGCAAAATTGATCACTACATCAAGTTCTGGCGAAAAGAACGAGTTCCCGCTAACCAGCGAAACGACCACTATTGGTCGCAAGCCTAACAATGACATTCAGATAGATAATCTATCTGTTAGTGGTAGGCATGCTCAGGTTATTACTATTCTGGAAGACTCATTCCTTGAGGATTTAGGTAGTACCAATGGAACCTATGTAAACGGTAAGCTGGTAAAAAAACATGCTCTCGAGCATGGAGATAACATCACGCTCGGGAAGTATCAGATTACCTATCATAGTAGTTCTGGTGGTGGTGAGCAGGATTTCGAACAAACAATGATTATCAGACCTGGTGAAGCAGGAATGCCCGAAGAAGCTGGAGGCAAGGAAATTGATAAATCAATGCAGAAGATATCGGCTGCCATTGCCTCCGAGACCGCTAGTGCAGGCGGTGTTTCGGTAACCGCTAATAAAGAAGCCTGTCTGCAATTATTAAGTGGCGCGAATGCTGGTAAAGAACTCGTACTAACGAAAGCATTAACCACAATCGGTCAACCCGGAGTCCAGGTAGCCGCTATTACGCGACGACCTCAGGGCTTCTTCTTGATTCACGTTGACGGCGGACCCAATAACAGTGTTCCAAAAGTTGGCGGTTCTCCAATTGGCTCGAATGCACATGAATTAAAAAGTCACGACATCATTGAAGTAGCGGGTGTAAAAATGGAGTTTTACTTAAAATAATAATCGACTGATTCACAACTACACAACGACAACAATTAAGTCTAATCTGGAGAACAGGCAATGCAAATACAGCGCATCATCCGACTAGCGCTATGTGCACTGATCCTGGCTGTTCTTCTTGTCGATACTTCCAACATTCGTCAGTATGCATTTCTTGACCAACTCGAGAACTGGACCTATGACGCGAGACTAAATTTCTCCAGACCGGATACGCGTGATGACCGAATCATCATCGTGGATATAGATGAAACATCACTCGCTGAAATTGGACGCTGGCCATGGAAGCGCGACCTCCTTGCTACTATGGTGGACAACCTTTTCGATCACTATAAAGTCAATGTGGTTGGCTTCGATATTGTATTCGCTGAAAAAGATGAAAGTTCCGGACTTGAAGCGTTTGAGTCACTGGCCGAAACCGAATTAAGTGACAATCAGGGATACTTAGATGCACTTGATAAAATGCGCCCTACCCTAAAACATGATGAGATTTTCGGGCGCAGTCTTAAAGATAGAAACATTGTTATGGGATATTATTTTAAGACTAATATAGACCAGGATGATGCCGGTAAAATCGGATTGTTGCCACCCGCTATTGCGAAAATGGCCGCCGAATGGAGTGAGCGACTGCCGATAATCAAGGCTGAAGGTTATGGTGCAAATCTCGGAATTTTGCAAAATTCTGCACGCTCAGGTGGATATTTCGATAATCCGGTTGTTGACCAGGATGGTGTTTTCCGCCGAGTGCCATTAGTGCAAAGCCACGAAAGCTATTTATTTGGTTCACTTGCTCTCGCGACTACCCAAGCTGCTCTTGGCTTCCCATCAATAAAGCTAAACGTCGAAAGTGATGGATCAAAAGGTGGCCAGGAGTATTTTGCCCTGGAATCGTTACACCTTGGGGAATACAAGATACCTGTTGATAAGAACGGGGCCGTTTACGTACCGTATCGGGGGTTGGCAAATAGCTTCCCCTATATCCCTGCCCATTTAGTGCTCAATAGAAAGGTATCTCCTGCACTACTACGTGACAAGATAGTTTTAATCGGTACTTCGGCACCCGGTTTGCTTGATTTGCGTTCCACGCCGGTTCAGAACATCTATCCCGGGGTTGAGGTTCATGCCAATATTATTTCAGGCATTCTCGATAATCGAATCAATCATAAGCCAGCCTGGACGCTTGGTTATGAATTCGTTCTCCTGGTTCTCATTGCAGTTAGCATGGCATTGCTGCTGCCTCTTATTCCACCTTTATATGCGGCTTTTGGAACGCTAGGGCTTGCCTATATCATCGTCGCAGGAACAGTCATTGCCTGGAACAATAATTTAATTCTGCCACTTGCAAGCCCCCTCGTTTTGGTCGTTATGATGTTCATGCTGCATATGACCTATGGTTTCTTCATAGAATCACGAGGGAAGCGACAGCTTGCGGGTTTATTCGGACAATATATTCCTCCCGAACTGGTAGACGAGATGAGCGAGTCACCCGACCAGTACACGCTGGATGGTGAGAGTCGGGAGATGACAGTTTTGTTCTCTGATGTCAGAGGCTTTACAACCATTTCTGAAGGAATGGACCCCAAGCAACTTACTCAGTTGATGAACGCTATTCTGACACCCATGACCCGTGTTATACATAAAAACAGGGGCACCATTGATAAATACATGGGTGATGCAATTATGTCTTTTTGGGGCGCTCCGCTTGAAGACAATGAACATGCTCGCCATGCTCTTTATGCGGCTATGGAAATGATGGATGAACTCGTTATCATGCAAAAAGATTTTGAAGAACGCGGTTGGCCTCCTGTAAACATCGGAATTGGATTAAATACAGGTATAATGAATGTAGGTAACATGGGATCTGAATTCAGGATGGCATATACGGTACTCGGTGATGCGGTAAACCTTGGTTCACGTCTCGAAGGCTTAACTAAAAACTATGGGGTCAATATCATCGTTAGTGATTCCACACGCAAAGAAATTCCTGAATTTGTTTTTCGTGAACTCGATGTCGTAACGGTTAAGGGTAAAAATGAACCCGTAGCCATCTTTGAGCCCGTAGGCCACAAAAATGATCTAGAGAAATCAGTTACCAAAGAATTAACGCGTTACAAACAGGCCTTAATGCAATTTCGTAGTCAAAACTGGGATAAAGCGGAACTTGACTTTTTTAATCTCAACCGAGAAAGCCCCGATCGGTATTTATATCAAATGTATCTCGATCGTATTAATCTCTATCGCCAGGAACCGCCTGGTGACGACTGGGACGGAATCTTTAGACACCAAACCAAGTAAATATATCGGCTCCATACTTTTAGTAACAACATGGGTATCGAATATTTAGAGATTCCCCCAGCAATTGACAAGTTCTTTGGACAAGATTTGAATGCCTCTTACTAACTCTTCCCTTGGCTGTACATAATTAACCCGTATACAACTATCAGCATGGGTTGATATTTCTTTCTGCCCTGGGAAAAAATATCTGCCCGGAATGACAAGCAGTCCCTTTTTCTTCAAACGCTCGTACAACTCAGCACTACTTATTGGTAAGCCGTCGAACCACAACCAGAGGAATATAGAACCTTCAGGCTCGTGAATAAATAACCGGGGATCATCGATCGACTGTCGTATAAGCTCAACAGCGAGACGAGATTGTTTCTTGTAAAAAGGCAATATGATGTCATTGCAAAGCGGAAGCAGCGTTTCATTTAAAATTAATTTCTTCGCTATAACGGGGCCTATTCCACCGGGTGCTAAACTGGTGATAGCCGTTAAGTTAGTAAAATAACGAATCAAGTCCTTATTAGCAATGATGATTCCCGTCCGAACCCCCGGCAAACCAAGCTTAGACAGACTCATACAAACAATCGTATTTTCATTCCAGAAAGGTTTTACAGGTTTAAAAATTATATTGGGAAAAGGTGTTCCATATGCGTTGTCAATTAACAATGGAATGTGATTGTCACCTGCAATTTTATCTAGTTGTAGGCATTCATCATCCGTTAAAACATTGCCAGACGGGTTAGTGGGTCTCGAAACGCAAATTAATCCTGTATTTCGGTTCACCTCCAATCGATCAAAATCAATCTGGTATTTAAACATCCCGGAACCAGTTAAAGTTATTTTCGCTTCATTACTGCAAATTAACCCTTGGTGAATTCCAACATCACTATAACCAATATACTCGGGGACCAAAGGTATTAAAACTTCCTTATTACCGTGTTTCGAGGGCCCTGCAAGGGAATTAAACAAATTAAAAAATGAGCTTTGGCTTCCATGTGTTAAAGCAATATTTTCGCGGGTTATTGCCCATCCATAATGTTTTTGAAAAAAAGACGCAAGTACTTCCCGGAATGCATCATTGCCCTGAGGTCCATCATAATTTGTCAAACTGGATACCAGTTCTTCTGATGCAAGCAGCGAACTCAGGGTATCTTTAAAAATACCCACGGCTTCGGGAATAACCGCAGGATTACCGCCACCCATCATCACAACATCAGGCCTTAAAAGACCCTCGTTTAAATCATCCATCAAATGAGTAATGCCTGAATATCCTGAAAAGCGCTCCCCAAAACTCGATAACCGCATATCAATTACCCGTAAAAATCAGTATTAGTAGCATAACGGATTCATGTAATCGAATCATTGGATAGATTGATAGCAAACATAAAGTCACTGCATTAATTATGATCAAGTTAAGAATATTTTAATGAGCGAATGATTATTAATGTGGTTCCAGTGAAAATAAATATTAGTGAGTGACACAAAACTGGGAAGTTATTGACCAATACCAATGTTAATATTCGTCAATCAAATTAAACTTATCCAGGCTAAAATTTTAATTCAATCGTTACTCTTAAGTAACAGCCAAAACACTGAAAGCTGTTTCATTCACGACAGGCAAATAGATAAACATCATGCGTGACTATTTCATCCGTCGATTTCTACTCATTATTCCTACACTTTTTGGAATCCTGGTTATTGTATTCGCCATTACTCGCCTGGTACCGGGTGGACCACTTGAGCGGGCCATTATGGAAATGCAGCAGCTTGATACCGCAACCGCTGCCAGTAACCAGATGGCGGGGCAGGAACAGGCATTATCCGAATCTCAAATGCTACTTCTCAAAGAGTATTACGGCTTTGATAAACCAATTTATGAGAGTTTCTACGATTGGATAACTAAAGTTCTAAGCGGAGACTTAGGTGATTCATATCGATACAACGAACCGGTTTGGGATGTGATTCGAGACAGGTTCCCTATCTCGATGTATTACGGCCTTGTTACGCTAGTTATTACTTACCTCATTTCCATACCATTAGGAGTTCTAAAAGCAATAAAGCACAGGACATTAGTCGACACCTTAACCTCTATATTAATATTCACTGGATATGCCATACCAGGTTATGCACTGGGATCGTTATTATTATTGTTTTTTTCGGTGCAGCTTGACTGGTTCCCAATGGGTGGATTTGTAAGTTTAAGATTTGAGGATCTCAACTTTTTCGATAAAATCGTCGATGTTATCCACCATTCCATACTACCTTTGATTTGTTATCTTATTGGTAGCTTTGCGATGGTTACTTTGTTGTTGAAAAATCATTTACTGGATAATTTATCGGCTGACTACATGCGAACCGCGGTCAGTAAAGGCTTATCAAGTCGCCAGGCAATATTTCGACACGCAATGAAAAACGCCCTTATTCCGATAGCAACTACTTTCGGCCAAAACATAACTTTACTTGTTTCCGGGTCCTTTCTGATCGAGACAATATTTGATATCGATGGATTTGGACTATTGGGTTTTAATGCAATTCTTGATCGAGACTATCCCGTTGTAATGGGTGTGGTATTGCTGGGTAGTGGCTTGATGCTAATTGGCAATATTCTTTCAGATTTTCTTGTGGCGACAATCGATCCCAGAGTTCGTTTCGAATAATAATGTTAAATCCTATAACCCGACAGAAACTGACAAGATTTTGTCAGATAAAAACTGGATATTATTCTTTCATCACTCTATGTTTTATCTTAATCTTATGTTTAGGAGCTGAATTACTCGTTAACAATCGAGCAGTTATTGTTAAGTATGAGGGAAATTTCTACTTCCCCACTTATAATACCTATCATGCCGGGAAAGATTTTGGTTTAGATTACGAGTACGAAACAAATTATCGTGAATTGTCTAGAGAATTCAAATCGAACAAGTCTGTTAACTGGGTATTGATGCCGCTAGTACCTTACGGACCCAATGAGAATAACGCCAAAGACAACCTTCTTAAAGCTTCAGCGCCTTCCGTCTACGACCACCATTATTTTGGTACTGATTCTACTGGGCGTGATATTTTGGCCCGGCTACTCTACGGAACACGAACAGCGTTGATTTTCGCCCTGCTCTTTATGGTAATGGTTTATGCTATCGGAGTTGCTATTGGATGCGCGATGGGATATTTCGGAGGTGTTTTCGACCTTTTCTTCCAGCGATTAATTGAAATTTGGTCGAACATCCCGTTCCTGTATATCGTCATCATCGTGTTTTCCATTATTCCCGGAAACTTCGATGCCGTAACAAGAATCACAATATTATTAATCGTCATGGTGCTGTTTTCCTGGACTTCTATAACCTATTTTATGCGTACAGAGACGTACCGACAAAAATCTCGAGACTATGTAGCTGCAGCCAGAGTTCTCGGTGCTAGCCACTTTAGAATAGTGTTTAAGCACATTGCCCCTAATTTACTCGCAACTCTGATTACTTTTATGCCATTCACGATCGTAGGTGCAATTACAGCAATTACGGCACTCGACTTTCTTGGATTTGGCCTACCGCCTCCAACTCCAAGTCTAGGTGAGCTACTTAAACAAGGCACCGCAAATTTAAGGACCTCTCCCTGGATAATAATCTCAGCTTTTTCAACACTGGTCGTATTATTGTCTTTGATTACATTTATTGGTGAAGGTTTACGGGAATCATTTGACCCGAAGAAGTTTTCTGTTTATCGCTAATTCAACAGGTTTCAAATATGTTTCGAAAATTTATTTATCCGTCAATATTGGTCATCGTTTTTTCTACATCAGGCTGCGAGGAAGAGCCCAAATCGGATGAATCAAAACAAATTACTGCGACTAAAAATAATGCCACGGAAGTTCAGGAATATTATGCTGACAACCCGGAGTTTTTTGGATTCAAAACTATGGATGACCTACCCGAAGATTTAATCTGGGAAAAAGGTAACAAGGTAGCTGAGTTTGCGTCTCCCGATGCCATACAGGGAGGCACTCAATATGGAGCCATACAGGATTTTCCACGAACTTTAAGACATGTCGGTCCTGATTCAAACGGTTCTTTTCGTACCTGGATATTAGACGATGTAGGAATGTCACTCGCGCACACCCATCCCAATAATAAGGATGCCCTTTTCCCCGGCCTTGCTACCGAGTGGGCGATATCACCAGAAACAAAAACAACTTATGTGAAATTAAATCCTGAAGCTCGATGGTCAGATGGTACGCAAGTAACCGCCGACGACTATTTATTTAGTTTTTTCTTCTTTCAGTCTTCATACATTGTCGCACCCTGGTACAACAATTGGTTTGGCACGATGTACACCAATATAACGCGCTATGACGATTATACAATATCAATATCAATCCCAGCGGTAAAACCTGACATGGCCATTCGAACTTTAGATATGAGGCCCACTCCTAGTCATTTCTATCGCGAACTCGGAGATGATTATGTCGAACGATATCAGTGGAAGTTCGTACCCACGACGGGCGCTTACGAGATAAAACCAGATCATATTAAAAAGGGCCGATCAATCACCCTGACTAGAGTGAAAGATTGGTGGGCCAATGATTTACCCTACTGGAGAAATCGCTATAACGCCGAAAGGATTGTTCTCAGTGTTATTCGCGATTCCGCCAAGTCATTCGAAGCATTCCTCCGTGGTGACCTGGATATGCAGGGTCTCAATCTTTCAGATTACTGGTATGAGAAATTGCCCAACGATCATGAACTCGTCAGTAAGGGATATGTTCAAAAGAAAGTATTTTTCAACCAACACCCTCGGCCTACCTATGGTCTATGGATCAATAGTTCCAAGTTCTTGCTCGATAAAACAGCGGTTCGTATCGGCATCAATCATGCAACCAATTGGGATCTGGTAATCGAACAGTATTTTCGTGGCGACTATGAACGGTTGCAAACAACAGCAGATGGGTATGGTGAATTTACCAACCTAACAATAAAAGCACGATCATATGACATTCAACTCGCGCTCGACAGTTTCAAAAAAGCCGGATTTGATCGACGCGGAGACGATGGAATACTGATAAATACCAAAGGACAAAGATTGTCGTTTACCCTGACAACAGGATACGAAGTCATGAAAGATGTTTTGACAATTCTTAAGCAGGAAGCAAAACGAGCGGGATTGGAGTTCCGAATTGAAATTTTAGACGGAACCGCATCCTGGAAAAAAGCGCAGGAAAAGAAACACGATATTTTATTTTCTGCTTTTGGAGTTGGCCTGGAAATGTATCCCCGATACTGGGAAACCTATCATTCAGTTAACGCCTATGATCAGGCATTTCTTGAAGATGGATCAATCAACCCAGATCGTAAAGTCAAAACACAATCAAATAATCTTGAACTTGTAGCTGATCTGAACATTGATAAAATGATAGACCGATACAGATCATCTTCTAACAAAGCAGAAATGATAAAATTGGCTCATAATCTAGACAATGCGCTATACGATCATGCCTCTTTTTCTCCTGGCTTTAAGCAGTCGTATTATAGAATCGGACATTGGCGCTGGCTCAAGTTCCCCAAAGGATTCAACCTAAAACATAGTCGACTTGCTAGCGAGTATTTTATTCACTGGGTGGATAACCAGGCTCGCACTGAAACTCTGGAGGCAAAATCAGAGAACCGCTCGTATCCTCCTTCGATCGCTGTTTTTGACCAGTACAGAGATGAATAATCAAACGAATGATCCTTTGCTCTCTGTTTCGAATTTATCGATAGATTTCGAAACAGAAACGGGAAACCTTCGTGCTGTTGAAGATATTAGTTTTACTGTTAACCGAGGGGAAATTCTCGGAATTGTCGGCGAATCAGGTTGTGGAAAAACAGTCACCGCTTTATCGCTAATGCGGTTACTGCCGGAACCTACCGGCAAGATTTCTGGCGGGCAAATCAGGTTTAAAGAAAAACAAATCGTATCGGCGAGCGCCGATGAAATGCATAAAATCCGTGGTGCCGAAATAGGTATTGTTTTTCAGGAACCAATGACGGCCCTTAATCCAGTTCACTCTATTGGCCGTCAAATTTCCGAAACATTGATCACTCATAAACAAATGAGCAATACTGAGGCTTTGGTTGAGAGCATCAATCTTCTTAAAAAGGTCGGCATTCCTTCACCAGAAGTTCGAGTTTCGGAATATCCTCACCAACTGTCAGGTGGAATGCGCCAACGTGTTTTGATCGCCATCGGTCTAGCCTGTGGCCCTGATTTACTAATTGCTGACGAACCAACAACCGCGCTTGATGTCACCATACAGGCGCAAATACTTCACTTACTTAAGGATCTTCAACAAAGCGAGCAAATGTCTGTCATTTTTATAACCCACGATCTAGGGGTTATCGCCCAGATTTGCGACAAAGTAATGGTTATGTACGGAGGCAAAATCGCAGAATTTGGATCAGTGGAACATGTATTTAAACATCCTTCCCATCCCTATACGAATGGTTTACTAAACTCAATCCCACGACTTGAAGACACGCCCAGGCAACCACTTAAAACAATAAGAGGTCAGGTACCTTCGCTGGAAGAACTAGGGTCAGGATGCCGATTTGAAAATAGATGTGATGAACGAATGGATATCTGTAAAACAGTTTTCCCGGATTCACAAAACCTTAGCAATAACCATTCAGTTTACTGTCACCTGTATTCGGATAAACAAAAACCGTGAGCGTTGAACCAATAGCAAGATCCGAATTATTAAAAGTAAGTCAGATCTGTAAACAATTCCCGGTCAAAGAAGGTATCTTTAGACGAACTACTCAATTTAATCAAGCCGTTAATCAGGTTAGCTTTAGTATATCTCGAGGTGAAACGCTTGGACTAGTGGGTGAATCCGGTTGTGGGAAATCTACTCTCGCCCGGTGTATTGTCCGATTACACAATATCGATTCTGGTTCTATTTCTTATCAGAATAGAAATATCGCTGATCTCAGAGGTAGAGAGCTACTTGAGTACCGAAAATCAGTTCAAATGATTTTCCAGGATCCAATGGAATCACTGAATTCGAGGCATACCGTCGGAGAAATCCTGGCTGAACCATTTGTCATTCATGGCATAGGTAGCCAATCAAATCGTTCTATAGAGGTAGCACGCTTACTTGACCTGGTAGGCTTGCCGCAAAACTCTACCAATCGATATCCATTCCAATTTTCGGGAGGCCAAAGACAAAGAATCGGAATTGCCAGGGCACTCGCGCTGAATCCCTCACTGATCATATGTGATGAAGCCGTATCAGCGCTCGATGTTTCGATACAAGCCCAAATTCTAAATCTGTTACTCGAGTTGCAAGAGGAGTTTAATCTCTCGTATTTATTTATCGCACACGATTTGTCGGTAGTAAAACAAATTTCAAATCGTGTTGCTGTTATGTATCTAGGGAAAATTATTGAAACCGCAACCAGCGATTCTATTTATCAACATTCAAAGCACCCCTATACCCAATCACTCATTGCATCTATTCCAATACCTGACCCATCCATGCGAGCTAAAACAAACGCGCTCTCAGGCGAAGTTCCGTCAGCCATTGATCCACCATCCGGATGTGTCTTTCATACAAGATGCCCTGACGCTATGCCAATTTGCAGCAAAGAGTTACCTCCCACTAAAATTGATCTGGACGGGAGCCTTGTTAACTGCCATTTGTATTCAAATTAGCCAAAGAGATTTAACATGCAAAACCAACACGAAATTGTATTTATGGTTCGCGACTATGAATGTGATATGCAAGGGGTAGTTAACAATGGGGTTTATCAGAATTACCTGGAACATGCCCGACACGAATTTTTGAAATCTAGAGGGTTAAATTTTGCTGAAATAACCGCTAGAAAAATCAATCTAGTCGTCATCAGGGCTGAACTGGACTACCGAGCTTCATTAAAAAGTAACGATCGATTTGTTGTTAAATCAAGTCTGCGTCGAAAATCCAGGCTAAAATTTGAGTTTTCACAAAATATTTATCGCATACACGACGCCAAATTAATCCTCCAGGCTTATATCATAGGCACATCCGTTAATGAAAACGGACGACCATTCGTTAATGAGGAGCTTGAATTTTTGTTCCACGAAGATCCCTAAATTTTAGCGCTTTTATCAATTAAAGTGATTACCACAGTGTTCAGCAGGATACAATTAATGGTCACTCATGGGTGTCATGTGCAATGATTTCGCACCCTTAATGCTACCTCATTTTATAGTAACTCTCTCGACAGGGTACGCATCACTTTTACTACAGTAGAAAATTAAGCAAAACGCCGTCCCCCAACAAGCCCTTCATCGTATAAATATCATTTTAATCACGGTCGGCTCAGACGCGGGTCCACCGCGCTAAGCCTCAATTGGCGTCCATGCCAATTGACCCCGATTAAAACGCTATTGATCCGCGGGCTTGAAAGGGAATTAAAAAACACCGTAGGTATCAAGATAGTTGTATTTTCTTTTGCCTTTAAATGCCCATTAGAGAGTGCCGTCAAATAGGGCATTCTGTTAGGTCTGTGGACACGCCTACATGGATGTAGGTGGTAGAACCACGCAGCACAGCAGTTGTCGAAGAATATCCACAGACCCTGTTGAGCTTGGGGCGAATCAGGGCGATGCCTGACAGAATGCCCTATTTGTCGGGAAGCCGTAGGCCACTCTCGGAGGGTGCGCCCTTTATGTTCAGGATGAACGGTATGTCGTGGTCGCATGGATGCGAAGGACCGACCTGCTTACTTTTGGGGCTTCAAAAGTGAGGCGTACCCCAAAGAGGGAGTCACTATGGAATGCAATCATCATTTGGGTGCGGAAAAATGTTTGGCAATCAGCCAATACAATTCATTTAAATTCTATACTTTGATGTTTAATTTTCAGCTTGAAATGAGTATTCTTGCTTATCACTTAAATTAATTAAAATAATAGGTACCATCAAGACGCATAAGCCTATACCTAACCACCTCGATTCAATCTCCCAACAATGTTTTCATGGTAGTAAATTAACCACAGATTTGGATATCGATAGTCGCCGAATTTGAATGTTTCATTTAAATGATTGCACTCGTTAGAGTAGATTGAGAAAATGGAAGGGTTACAACTCAGCTTATCCATAATTTAAATCAACCAACAGGAATAAATATGGGCTTTCTATCGGGTAAAAAAGCGCTCATCGTCGGCATAGCAAGTAATCGATCCATTGCCTATGGAATTGCCAAGGCTATGAAACGAGAGGGAGCTGAACTGGCGTTTAGTTATCCCAACGAAAAATTACAACCACGGGTAGAAAAATTTGCAGCTGAACTAGGTTCAGACATCGTAATTCCCTGTGATGTTTCAATCGATAGCGACATCACTGAATTATTCGAAAAGCTATCAAAACATTGGCCATCACTTGATGCACTCGTGCATTCAGTCGCTTTTGCGCCCCGTGAGGCTCTTGACGGAGATTACCTTGAAAACCTGGATCGTGAAGGGTTTCGAATTGCCCATGACATCAGTTCTTACAGCCTTGCAGCAATGGCAAAAGCGGGTCGATCAATGATGCAAAATACGAATGGTGCCATCATAACCATGAGTTATCTTGGCTCACAACGAGCTCTGCCCAATTACAATATCATGGGAGTAGCAAAAGCCAGCCTGGAAGCTAATGTTCGATATCTGGCTGCTGCCCTGGGACCGGAAGGAATTCGCGTTAATTCAATTTCCGCGGGCCCAATTAAAACCCTGGCTTCTGCGGGCATAGGAAACTTCAAGAAAATACTGGATGAAGTGAGTCACAATGCCCCACTTCGTCGAAATGTAACCATCGACGATGTAGGAAATACAGGGGCCTTTTTGTGTTCTGATCTGGCTGCCGGAATTACGGGGGAAAACATATACGTCGATTCCGGATATAATATTGTGAGCATGGGTGTTCTAGATAAATAAAAAAAAAGCCCGAATGTTAATTCGGGCTTTTTGAATAGCTAGTGAGAAAACCTGCTGTCTTAGAGCTTTGATCTCACTACACTTTAGTAAACCAGCTCACCTTCTGGCGTACGGAGAACTTCTGCTGAATTGGCAAGATCTTTAAGAACCGATTGATACTCTGCACTTGCATTAGCTTGTACCACTGATTTGGCTAGAGTTTCTAGATCGATATCAACAGATTCAACAACGCTAACAATTTCCTTCAGCTCAATCAAAGTATAGGAGCCATTACTACTTTGCATCCCATCGAAGATGCTTCCAGAATCTGGTTTTGGCATGGCAAAAACACGACTAACAATATCACGACCGACTTTAACATCGTTTCGTCCGATAAAGCCTGTATCTTGTAAAGGAATGGATAATTCCTCAGCCAAACTTTCCATTGATTTGCCTGAGTTTAATGACGCCAAAGCAGACTGCCCCGTCTCCAAAATATCCTGACGAACTTTGTCTTGTTTAGCGGCAGCTAGAACTACCTCTTTAACATCATCAAGTGATTGTATTTCGGACTTTTGATGCTCAGATAATCTAAGAAAAATGACAGTCGAATTATCGATTTCGATGGCTTCACTGTTTAAACCTCGCGTTAATACATCCGAAGCAAACGCCTGGACCCTTACTTTGGCATGATCGGCGATACCGGTACCCGAATCTCGTCCAAACCATTCACTTCTTTGCACTGTTAGGTCTAACTGTTCTGCTGCTGGCGCCAGAGAATCTGGATTTTCATAGGCAAGATTAGAAAGGTTTTCTGCAAGATCGTAAATTTGACTTTCAGCGAGTTCATTTCTGATTTCATCTTCCAGGTCTGCTCTGACCTGTTCGTATTCGGGTAACTCTCCTCCGCTGACGGCATCAAGTCGAATGATATGCCAGCCAAAAGATGTCTTAACAGGCTCGCTAAGATCACCAACCTCAAGACCATACAATGCATCTTCAAAAGCCTGCACCATATCACCCCGTTCGATTTCACCTAAATCGCCTCCATCCTGTGCGGATACAGTATCGTCAGAATACTTCGCAGCTAGATCAGAAAAGCTACTCCCGGCAAGAATTTCCTGTCTAATATCGTTCAGTTCAACCCTTAATGCTTCAATGTCAGATTCCGAAGCATCCGCTGATGCTGATTTCAGTATATGTCTTGCATTACGGATTTCAGCCGTGCTCAATTGATCGAGGCTGGATTCATAACGATCACGAATCTGCGATTTTTCGACTACCAGATTACTTTTTATACTCTCCAGACTAAGCTCAATAAACTCAATCTTAATTTGTTCTTCAGTTTTATATTCATTCTGTCGTTTGGCATAAAAGTCTTCAAGTTCAGTATCCGAGATTTCAACATTATCCAGATTTACTTCAAGGGTAAGACTTCGAATACTACGCGACTGCGATGATAATTGTTGTAGATGAGCGATACTTGAAGGTGTAGCAAATGCGCTGCTGGCAATACCGCTTTGAAGTTGATTCATTGCGGAAGTTTGTCTCAGTTGTTGCTCAAATCCGTAGGTAGAATACCCCAGAGACTCCACCTGGGCTCGATAAAGATCTGCATCGAAGCTTCCATCTCGCTGAAAAACTTCCATATTAAGAAGCACTTCTTTTAGCGAAGTGTCACCAATGCGATATCTACTTTTATCGATGTAGCCACGTAGTGCATATTCTTCGATTAACTGTTCTAGTACACGCCCTTTAAGAACGACTTCATTATCAAAACTTTCAGGAATACGTCCGCCAAAAGCCTGAGCAAGTTGTCGCCGGTAATTACCGTAGGCGAGATCAAGATCACGTAAACTAATCTCGTCACCGTCAACCGTGGCAGCAGGTTGTTCAGCGCCACCGCCTAGATAAGAGTTTACACCCCACAAAGCGAAAGGAACGCTGATCAGAAAAATGATGGTATAGGCTATCCACCCGGTTGTTTTCTCTCTAATCGATTGCAACATAATGACTTGGCTTCTTTTATAAAATTAGATTGCTCAATAAAATAAAGCGCTCAATTGAGCGCTTCATCGTTTTGGCGGAGTGGACGGGACTCGAACCCGCGACCCCCGGCGTGACAGGCCGGTATTCTAACCAACTGAACTACCACTCCAAGTCAGTAAATTGGTGGGTGCTGAGGGGATCGAACCCCCGACCCTCGCCTTGTAAGGGCGATGCTCTCCCAGCTGAGCTAAGCACCCAGTACGTCAAAGGCGGGCTAGTTTACAGCGTCTTTTAGGGCTTTGCCAGCCTTAAATGCAGGAACTTTTGAGGCCTTAATCTGGATAGTTTCACCTGTACGTGGGTTACGTCCAGAACGGGCTTCACGCTGTCGAACCAGGAAAGTACCAAATCCAACTACGGTAACCTGGTCGCCGCCTTTAAGAGCTTCAGTAATAGCAGCGATTACGCCATCAACTGCTTTAGCGGAATCGGCTTTACTCAAATCTG
>JBLIOG010000029.1:0-26243 GCA_047639625.1 Gammaproteobacteria bacterium | reverse complement strand
GGATTGTTAACGGATATAGCCAAGCGAGCAGGACTTCCCTGGGACTGTATTCTAAGCGCAGAAAATTTCCGACGCTATAAACCCGATCCAGCCACTTATCTGGGTGTCGCTGAAATATTTAATTGCCACCCGAAGGAAGTCATGCTGGTTGCGGCGCACCATGAAGACTTGCGCGCCGCAGAAAATCTGGGGTTACACACTGCTTATATCGAAAGGCCACTTGAGTTTGGCAAAAACCATATAAAAGATGTTTCTGCCATCGACCAAAACGACTGGCATGCGGTCGATTTTAACCATTTAGCGGATCAACTCGGTTGCTAACACAGGCCTCGCGAATGATACCAAACCAGAAAGAGTCTATCAAAAGTGTGCAATTGGGATTTTTGCGCCTGATATGAAGCAAAAAGTGTGCTTTTAAATCGATTTAAACCTCGTAAATGCCCATTTTACATGGCTTTTAGCAATATTCCGTATTGACAAGAGAAATATTACCTATATAGTCCGCGTCAGTTCATCACCTCGTTTTTGTTTATTCCCGCATATCGCATTTTTCGGTAGAAATCTCGTTTTGTCGCTAATAACCCATAGCCTGGAGAAGGGCGATCCCGAATTTACGGGAACTTTTATTTTTTTATTTACAGGTACAAAATATGTCTAACACGACAACTGGCAAAGTCAAGTGGTTCAACGAAGCAAAAGGCTTTGGTTTCATCGAGCAAGAATCTGGTCCTGACGTTTTCGCACATTTCAGCGCAATCGTAGGCAACGGCTTCAAAACTTTGTCTGAAGGTCAAGCGGTCGAATTCACCGTTACAAATGGTCAGAAAGGACCGCAGGCCGAAAATATCACTGCGATCTAATTGCAGAACGATAACGGTTTGTAAGGGCCAGCTCTTTGGAGCTGGCTTTTTTTTGTCCTGAACTTAACGGCTCGATGCCTTATAAAGAAGCTCCGTCCAATGCACAACGGGCAGATCCAGCCCATTGGCAAGATGTACCTGACAGCCGACATTTGCTGTTGCGATTATCTCAGGGTAACTAATCTGTAAAGCTTTTTGCTTGCGATCGCGCAAATTTGCAGACAACTCCGGTTGTAGCATTGAGTATGTTCCCGCTGAACCACAACAAAGGTGCCCATCAGCAACTGGACAGATTTGAAATCCCGCCTGAGTCAATAATTTTTCTACTCGATGATTAAGTCCAAGTCCATGCTGCATGCTACAGGGAGTATGGAATGCGATGCGATTTTCCGTAATAGGCTTGCCGGAAAACTTTAATCGATCCATATTCTCTTCTACGACTTCAACCACATCCCGAAAAAGTGACGTCACTGTTTTTGCCTTATCTGCATAGGCAGGATCAGTAGCAAACATATGGGAAAAATCCTTAACTGTAACCCCACAACCAGTTGCTGATACTAGAATTGCCTCGACACCGGATTCAATAGTCGGCCACCATAAATCGATTAAGTGCCTGGCCTGTTGTAGTCCTGTTTCAGGATCAGAAGTGTGACTAGCCGCCGCACCACAACATTGATTTGCCGGCATTTCAATCATTTCAATATCCATCGCCTGTAATAAATTTGCGACAGCTCGATTGGTATTAGGCGTCAGGGATTGCTGGACACAGCCCTTCAGCATTAAAACCTTTCGATTTTTGGTCTGAATCTGCATCGGAATTAATGCCTGACGTTGCGGTATATTTTTCCTGAGAGTGGCGGGTAAAATCGAACTGAAACTTTGAGCCAGTCTCAGGTTCGCATTAAAGAACCAGCCGGAATTAATATAACTCACGATTATCCGACGCTTCAATCGATCCAGAAATGGACGTGGTAAATCTGTTTCAATTTGATGACGCCCGATTTCAAGCAATCGACTATATTTGACCCCTGACGGACAGGTTGTTTCGCAGGATCGACAGGTCAAACATCGATCGAGGTGGGTCAATAGGTCAGAATTAGCTTTTGCCCCTTCAAAATATTGCTTCATCTGATAAATGCGACCTCTCGGTCCATCTAGCTCGTCACCTCGAATTTGATACGTTGGGCAGGTCGCATTGCAAAAACCGCAATGCACACAGGCACGCAGAATAGTTTCAATTTCAATCGCATTATCTGACTGGCGAATGCCTTCGCTGAGATTAGTTTGCACAGCTACAATTCCGGGTAGAGTTTACCGGGGTTTAAAATACCCGCCGGGTCAAAACTTTTTTTCAAACGTTGTTGCAAAGCCAAAATCGAAGCGGGTAATGGATTAAACACCGCAGTATCTGATGGATGATTTTGAAAAGCACAAACGGTGCCTCCCGTCGGCTCAAGCTGTCGTCTCAAGTTCTCGACACTAATATTCTCATTCATCCATCGTTGTGCCCCACCCCATTCAATCATCTGTGGCGAGGACTCTATATCGAAGTGACCGGTTGCAGGTTTAATTGATACTCGTGTCAACATGGGGGCATCGACAAAGAAATGATGTGTCTGTTCTCTGATCGAGGTCCAGATGTCTTCAACTATTTCACCGCCCAGTCGATTTTGTGCTTCTCCGATTCCTTGCTCACTACCCGATAATCGAATCCAGCTTGTACCTTGATTCCAGAGAGAAGCACTTATCGGGTGAGGCCTTCCTGCTAACTGATTTATCCACTGAATATGATCGTTAGCTTTTTCGTGTTGAAAGCGCAGCGTTTTTTCGATTTCATAAGCGGGTATGACTTTAATTGAAGCTTCAAGTATTACACCGAGACTTCCCAAAGACCCTGCCATCACCCGAGATAAATCAAAACCAGCCACATTTTTGATTACACGCCCACCAAAAGACAAAACCTGCCCCTGGCCATCTATCATTTTTATTCCGAGGATAAAGTCGCGAACATTTCCGGCGTAGGCGCGTCGAGGTCCACACAAGCCACTCGCGATAGCGCCAGCCACAGTTGCATTTTCACCAAATTCAGGTGGTTCAAATCCAAGAATCTGGCCTTGTTCTGCGAGCAGCGATTTAACCTCAGATAATTTGGTGCCGCCACGAACGGTGATGACCAACTCTGCCGGATCGTAATCAATTACCCCGGTATTCAAGGAAACATCCAGCTCAAATCCAGTTATTGTTTCGCCATAAAAGGACTTGCTCCCACCCCCGGTAATGAGTACCGGAGAGGCATTAGCATAGGCAATTTGGATCTGTTCAGCCAGATCTGTCTCTATCGAGTTTTCAACCATGGCTAAAATCGATCCAGTTCTGGAAACGGAACCTTCCCTTCATGAACATGCATTGAATTGAATTCTGCGCATCGAGCCAATGTTGGAATAGCTTTACCCGGGTTGAGCAATTTTTGTGGATCAAAACATTCACGAACAGCATGAAACTGATTTCGCTCAGCTTCACCGAATTGAATACACATCTCTCCGATTTTTTCGATTCCAACCCCATGCTCGCCTGTAATCGTGCCCCCGTTACTGATACAAAGCTGGAGAATTTTACTACCCAACTCTTCGGTTTTTTCGAGCTCACCTTCATTATTCGCATCATAGAAAATTAAAGGGTGTAAGTTGCCATCCCCGGCATGGAAAACATTCGCGATGCGCAATCCATAATGTTCCGACAGGTTTTTAATTCCCGTTAAAACGTTTCCGAGCGTTTTTCGAGGAATAGTTCCATCAATACAATAATAGTCAGGTGTCAAACGTCCAACCGCAGGAAAGGCGGCTTTTCGTCCCGACCAGAACAGGGCGCGTTCTGCTTCATCTTTTGCGAGTCGGGTTTCAACGGCACCCGCATCCATCAATATCTTGTCAACTTTTCTGATCTGATTTTCAACTTCCTGTTCAGTACCATCGAGCTCACAAATGAGTATCGCCTCGGCATCTACCGGGTAACCCGCATGAACAAAATCCTCCGCAGCTCGAATGGCGGGGTTATCCATCATTTCGATCCCGGCGGGTATGATGCCTTTTCCGATTATTACGGCAACACTGTCACCCGCTTTTTCTACCGAATCGAACACACCCATGACTACGCGCGCGCATTCCGGAATGGGTAAAAGCTTAACGGTCACTTGAACGACAATTCCCAGCATGCCTTCTGAACCGATTAACAACGGTAACAAGTCTAAACCCGCGGCCTGTAAAGCGGTTTGATCTATTTCGATAATCTCGCCATCAATACAGACAACCGTTAATGCCAGAATATTGTGCAGGGTTAAACCGTATTTCAGACAATGTACGCCACCTGCATTTTCTGCCACATTACCGCCGATTGAACAGGCAATCTGTGATGATGGATCCGGCGCGTAATACAAACCGTAGGGCTTCACTGCTTCTGAAATCGCCAGATTTCTAATGCCCGGTTGCAAGACTGCCGTCCTCGACAATTGATCGATATCTAGAATTTGATTCATTTTCGAAAGACCCAGAACAATCCCATCAACCACCGGCAAGGCGCCCCCCGATAGACTCGTCCCGGCACCGCGCCCAACGACAGGAATCTGTTGTCGATGACAGATTTTTAAAATTTGTTGAACCTGTTCTATGGTCTCAGGTAACAGCACGAGTAACGGCGTTTGTCGATAAGCACTCAGCCCATCACATTCATAGGCGGCTAGAGAAGTCGCCTGATCGATAACTGATTCAGCATCGAGGAACTCACGGAACTGTGCCGCCAACTGTTGTCTATTATTATCTAAATTCGCCATTATTTATTTTCTTTCCAACGATTCCCAAAATTCAGGCGTATTTGCAAAAAATTCATTTGCGTACTCCATAAAATATTGTGCTTTTTCGATCATTAATTTTACGCCTGCATCCTTCGATATCGACTGACTGATCGAAATTGGCTTCATAGGCCATCCGGGCAGATCATATTCGCGGTACCTATGAGCACCTTTACCAAATCGGATATGACTATTCCCAAGTTGATTGTCCAGCACGATTTCGAGAAAGCGCTTCTGCTCCACTTTCTTAAATTTCCTGACCATCTCGCCATAACGTATGACACCGTCTGGTGAAGCGTTATCGATTATTGCCTTCTTACAGCTCATTTCCAACAACACGAATCCCTGGCGTCTTAAAATTGGACCCAACTGCGCATCCAATACTTTACAAATATTGATCAAGTCGGACAACAGGATTTCCAAAAAAAAATGTCATGGATTTTAGTCTATCCAATAACCCGTATCGATACTGAAATTTCTTCTGTCTCTACCAATCAACAATCTCTATACTCAGGCGCCGCTTTAATTAGGCCTTAAACCTTTCGAAACAATCAACTAACGCGTGAAACCTTATCTTCTAATTCTAAGTTGCGGCCTGTTATGGGGCGTTACCTTCTCCCTGACTTTAATCGCCACTTCTGAAGGCGCGCATCCGCTAGGCTTATCGGCCTGGCAAATTTTCATCACCGCCTGTTTATATGCCTTGATTTGCATCATATCGAAAGTGCCTCTTTTCGACATCAAACATCTTCGCCATTATCTAGTACTGGTCGTTGTCGGCATAACGATTCCCACCACTTTATATTTTTACGCGGCACCCCATTTGAGCGCAGGAATTCTATCGATCACAATTTCTACTGTGCCTTTGTTCACTTATGGCTTGATGCTCTTTTTGCGTCTGGAACGAATCGTCATAAAACGAACAATGGGTATAGTTCTGGGGATGATCGCTATCCTCTTACTGGTACTCCCCGATCAGGGTCTCGCAAGCGACGATGCCAGTTTATGGGTCATGCTGGTGTTAGTTTGCGCGATCATGTATACCATTGAAAACATCTACATCAGCGAAGGAATCAGTCATTCGATCGATCTTCGTGAGCTGTTGTGCGGTTCCAATATTATCGCCAGCATGATTCAGTTTCCAATCGCCATCTGGATGGGCGTTAACGAACCAGTAGAATGGCTTGCAACGGGGCCAGGATTAGCCATTGCAGGTATTGCCATTATTAGTGGCATCGCTTATGGATTATTTTTTTACACCATCAAATTTGCAGGCCCAGTGTTCGCCAGCCAATGTGCCTACATCATCACTATCTCGGGCGTAATCTGGGGCATCATTCTGTTTTCGGAATCTCATTCAGTCTGGGTCTGGATGTCGGTCGCGGTCATGATGATGGGGCTGGCATTAGTAACGCCAAAAATACGGATCGTTTCGGAAACTTCAGATCATTAGCTGAAACATCACAATATGAAAGATGAATCAGGATACCGTCCCGCCCTGGGTTACCTCGCCGCAACACTGGTCATGTTAATCTGGGCAAGTTGGCTGGTGGCTAGTCGATCCGCCGCGCAGTCGCCTTTAACTATTTATGATCTAGCCGCAATGCGCTACGGAATTTCTGCCATTTTTGCCGCACCTTTTGTTATTTATTTCAAAGCCTGGGAATCTATTCCAATCAAGCGCATATTAGTTTTCAGCTTCCTGCTGAGTCCGTTCTATATTCTTTGTGTCTTTAACGGCTTTAATTATGCACCAGCAGCTCACGGTGGAATCTTCATGAATGGGGTTTTACCAGCCGTGACACTATTAATTGGCTGGTTGTGGTTATCGGAGAAAGCATCAGTTATCCAGCTTCTCGGCGTAGCTTTAATTTTCATCGGAGCTGTGCTTGCGGTCATTGACGGATCAACTCTATCTTTGGCTGATTCATGGCGCGGCGATCTTTTTTTCGTCGGGGGCGCACTATTCTTTTCGGGTTATCTGGTGATAGGACGATTGTGGAAGATTACCACCCTGCAGATCCTGTTATGCAGCTCGGTTATTAACGCGATATTATATGTCCCGATCTGGGCATTTTTCCTACCCTCTGGAATAGCACAATCAAATGATCAACAATTGCTCCTGCAAGTTTTGTATCAAGGCCTGATCCCTAACCTTCTGGGATTACTCCTGGTTGGATATGCCATACGACAAATCGGATCTGCCTCGACAGCCGCTTTTATGGCCGGCGTTCCCGCTTTAGGTACAGTCTTAAGTATGTTCTTGCTGGATGAATTCCCTGGCATCTATGGCTGGCTCAGTCTGCTTATTCTGACACCCGGCATTTTAATGGTCGCGGTTTATCGTCGATCCAGAATAATTCAATAACCCACCCTTTGTTGATACTGAACAATCTACTGTTTTGTCGAGACACTATAGTTAATACCAATTTCTACTAATCAACCCGTCATATGCAAAAGACCGGCGAGCTGATCTGGCAGGATTCCCAACACCAGGTTCTGTTTGATTTAATGGAGAAAATTAAACGAGTACCCTTTGATCCTCAAATCCTGGTCAGACTTAAACTCTGCGCAGAGCACCATTTTATACTCGAAGAAGTTTATATGGAAAAACTCTGTTATCCCGACGCAGTGACGCACTGTCGGGCTTATGATTGATTTCGCGAAGCATTAGCGGCGATGATGGACACTGAAACGACACAAAACATTGTTTTGCAGGAAGCCTTATCCCATATTCTCTATAAATGGCTCAAGCTGCATGTGCTGGGTATCGATAAACGACTTGAGGATTTTGTACTACGTTCGGACCTTGAATAAATCGGTCTAGACTGTGATTTACGTCAGAAAAATTTATACTATCTCAACATAAAGAGGAGAGATTGAATGCTCAAAGGTAGTTGTCATTGCGGCAAAGTCCGGTACGAAATCCGCGGCGAACTGGGTGCCATTGTCTGCTGCCATTGTTCGCAATGTCGAAAATCACAGGGCAGTGCATTTGCCACTAATGCACCGGTAAAAGCCCGTGACTTTCACTGGCTTGATGGTGAAGAATCAATTTCCGAATATCCTACGCCAGATGACAAAATCCGCGCTTTTTGCCAGCATTGTGGATCGCCAATTTATAGTCAGTTAAAAAGTAAACCTGAGATCTTACGTTTGAGAATTGGAACACTCGATACAGCGATTAATCGAAAACCTTCATCCCATATATTTACCGGTTCCAAAGCTGAATGGTACGACATTCTGGACGAATTACCCCAACATACTGAACGCGAACCGGGACGTTAGAACGCCCTGTTAAACAGGGTTAGAATTAATTGATTGACAAACTAAACCACATGCATTTCAGTGGTTAAACCGCTACAATGCGCACCCTTCCCGCGAGCATCATCATGTCATCTGAAAACCTCCCCAGCTTTGCCGAAATGGCACTACTGCCCCAGCTCCTTAAATCTCTGATACAAATCGGCTATGAGCAGCCTTCACCTATTCAGGCCTTAACTATTCCATTGCTTCTCGAAGGTCGGGATGTACTCGGCCAGGCCCAGACCGGCACCGGTAAAACGGCTGCATTTGCGCTCCCCCTTTTATCCAACCTCGATCTAAAACAGAAAGATCCTCAGGTTTTGGTGCTCGCTCCGACTCGTGAGCTGGCATTGCAGGTAGCGGAAGCATTTAAAACCTACGCTGCGAATTTAAAAGGCTTTCATGTATTGCCGGTTTACGGTGGACAGGAATACTCGACTCAAATCCGCGCACTGGATCGCGGTGTTCATGTCATCGTCGGTACGCCCGGTCGAGTCATGGATCATATGCGTCGGGGTACCATAAAACTTGGTGGTTTAAAAACACTGGTATTGGACGAAGCCGATGAAATGCTTCGAATGGGTTTTATTGACGATGTCGAATGGGTTCTCGAAAAGATACCATCTACTCGCCAAATTGCGCTTTTTTCGGCGACCATGCCCAATGAAATTCGCCGGATTGCAACGCGATATCTGAATAATCCAGAGCAGGTTACGATCAAAGTTAAAACAACCACTGCGGAAACAATTCGGCAGCGTTACTGGCCCGTTGCCGGCACTCACAAACTTGATGCGTTAACGAGAATTCTCGAAGCAGAACCCTTTGATGGAATGCTGGTTTTTGTTCGAACTAAAACCTCAACCCTAGAAGTCGCCGAAAAACTCGAAGCCCGCGGCTTCAGAGCCATGGCCTTGAACGGTGATATTGCTCAAAACAGTCGTGAGCGAATTGTCAGTCAACTCAAGTCAGGAAAACTGGACATACTGGTCGCAACAGATGTAGCAGCCCGCGGACTCGATGTTGAACGAATCAGCCACGTCATTAATTATGATATTCCCTACGATACTGAATCCTATGTGCATCGTATCGGAAGAACGGGTCGGGCCGGTCGAACCGGTGACGCCATTTTATTTGTCGCCCAGCGCGAAAAACGCATGTTGCAAGCTATAGAAAAAGCAACTCGGCAACCCATTGCGTTGATGGAATTACCCTCAACCGATCTGGTTAATAATCGACGAATCGAAAAATTCAAACAACGCATTACCGATGTACTCGGTGAAAAAGATATCTCCCTGTTTAGAGGTCTGGTCGAACAGTATCAACAGGAGAACGACATTGACACACTCGATATTGCCGCGGCGCTTGCCAAGCTACTACAGGGTGATGCGCCATTTCTGTTGACGGCCAGACCTTCTCCAGCGCCGGGCAGGGATCGGGAAGATCGACAAGGTCGTGGAGAACGCAAAGAACGTAGTCGTGGCGGGGAGCGCCAGGAACGTAGTCGCGGGAAATCCAGCGATCATGAAGTTGAACCCGGCAAACAACGTTACCGTCTCGATGTAGGCCATGAACACCAGGTGAAACCTGGAAATATTGTTGGTGCCATCGCCAATGAAGCCGATATGGACAGTCAACACATTGGTCGCATCAATATATTCGATGATCATAGCCACGTCGATTTACCCGAAGGTATGCCCCCAGAATTATTAAAACTACTTAAGCAGGTTAAAGTTGCCGGTCAATCACTAAATATTACGGCTATCGGTTCAGAACCTTCAGACGCATCTGAACCCGTTAGAAAAAGAAAAGCTTCGGAAGACGCGGGTGGCGATAAAAAACCCAAACTGAAAATTCGAGCCCGAAATCAGGATACCAAAAACAAAGGTAAACCAAGGCGCTTAAAAGAAGGCCGGAAAAAACCATAATTTCAGGAGCTGCTCCAGGGTCGGGGAAGTAAGGTGTTATCCTAGGATTGCGCTGAATGTTGGCCCAGATTAAAGGTCAATCAATGTGCGCATAGCAAGGCTATGGTGTCACTGAAACAACGCGGAAGCTGCGTCAACAAGCAAGCAAGATCGGATAACACCTTATTTCTGTGGCCCTTAATACTCTGTATTAATCATTGAATGATGAGCGCCAAGCTGCTTGTACATAAAAGCTGAGGCCGATATGATTTGCCCGCTATAAATTTAATCCGTTAAAACTTTACGAGGTTTTCCATGAAAGTATGTGTATTAGGTGCCGCTGGCGGCATCGGTCAACCCTTATCACTTCTGTTGAAATTACAATTACCCGCAGGTAGCGAGCTATCACTTTACGATGTCGCGCCGTTTACACCGGGTGTCGCCGTCGACCTAAGCCATATTCCAACCGATGTTTCGGTGACAGGTTTTGTTGGAGACGACATCGAACCAGCGATGAAAGATGCTGATATCGTAGTCATCCCAGCAGGTGTCCCACGTAAGCCCGGAATGACTCGCGATGATCTATTCAACATGAACGCCGGCATCGTTAAAAACCTCATCGAAGCAGGAACACGGGCTTGCCCTAACGCCTGTTATGCCATTGTTACTAATCCGGTCAATTCAACGGTTCCCATAGCTGCAGAGATTTTGAAAACGGCCGGGGTTCATGACCCACGTAAACTGTTCGGTGTTACAACACTTGATGTTATTCGATCAAATACCTTTGTAGCCGAGTTAGTGGGTAAAAGTACCAGTGACGTTAATGTGACTGTAATCGGTGGTCACAGCGGAGTGACAATCCTGCCATTACTGTCAAGTATAGAAGGCGTTGAACTGAGTCAGGCTGACATCGAGGCACTCACACCTCGCATCCAGGAAGCAGGCACAGAAGTGGTCGAAGCCAAAGCAGGTGCAGGATCAGCAACATTATCAATGGCCCAGGCGGCGGCAAGGTTTACTTTATCACTGGTCTCAGCTTTGAATGGTAATTCTGTAACTGAATGCTGCTACGTTCAAACCAGCGAAGAAAATACCAGCTTCCATGCTCAACCTGTTGTTCTAGGAAAAGACGGTGTCGAATCCATCCCTGCTTTACCAACCTTAAGTGCTTACGAGCAGAAGGTGCTTGATGACATGCAGGATACGCTGAATAGCAATATTGCCAAAGGCATCGCGTTCGCTACTAGTTAGATAATACTCTGAACAGGCCCCAAACTCGCGAGGCCTGTTGAGAAGTATCACACCCAAAGATGAAATTTCATCCGGATCAACTTGGGTTTTTAATCTTTTTCAGGTTAAAATAATCCAGATTCAACGAAAATTGCAATGCAATTCATTATCAAACCTACGAGAAGAAACAACTATGAATACTGAACAGGACGATAAAACCACCACCAAACACATGATTTACACTTTTGTAGGATTCCTCGTGCTTTGTGTTGTAATGGTTATTGGTGCCAACATGATCGGTTGATCACCCGTTGATAAAGTCTCATAGGTAGACTTTGACTGACACATCGTTAAATCAAGTTAAGCGTTGTAGAATTTGATTTAACGAACTCTAGCCTTTTTGGTGTAATTCCCCATCACATCAAAACTCTTCCAGATAATTCAGTTCAGGCAATCGCCGCATTGTCCCGACAACGTCTGCTAGTCCATATCATTGCACCCACTCCGACCAATACGTTGGAACCCGCAATTGCGGCATAAATTCCGGCTAAGCCAAAATAATTCAACAAAACTAGCGCCAAAGGTACAAAGATGACCAGGAGGCGCATGATCGAAATTACCAGGGCAGGTATTGGATCACCCACTCCGTTCGCAACACTACTAGCAATCATCGTTACACCCAGAAAACCATAGGTAATGGGAATAACATAAAGATAGGTAACAGCGGCATCAAGCATACCCAGATCATCGTTAAAAAATTTCACTAAAGGCGTAGCCGTCAAAATCAGCAATACAGCAACTACGAAACCCCAGATAAATGAAAATGAGTACCCTAGTTTTGCTGCCCTACGCACCCGATGAAAAAATCCTGCTCCCCAGTTTTGTCCAACAAAGGGTGCAATAACTGCCGATAGGGACATGAGCACTAACAATAATAGTGATTCTATTCGTGTCGCAATACTAAAACCAGCTACGGCCACACTACCAAATTTAGCGATCATCCAAAGCGCTACTACCGATGAAAGTGGTGTCACCATATTGGTAATAGCGGCCGGTATCGCCAATCTTAGAATGGCTATCCAGCTCTCGCGGACTCGATTTACACAAGCGTCAAACCCAATCATATTGAGCCTAACTTTTAGTACATAAATTGACACAAGAAAACTAACAAAATAGGCAGTCATGGTTGCCAAAGCAGCGCCCTGCAATTCGAGCCTCGGAAACCCGAACAGACCAAAAATAAAAATAGGGTCTAACACTATATTAACCAATGCCATACTAATCATGACATAAGCAGCTATTTTCGAATTACCCGCTGCCCGAATAGCACTATTCCCTACCATTGGCACGACAATTAGGAAACAACCGAAATACCAGATATCCATATAGTCGTGAATGAGCGGCAACAGGCGATCTTCTGCACCGAGTGCATGAAAAACCATATCAATAGTTTGCGAACCGATAATTGCAAAGAAAATTCCGATAAGAAAAGCAATCAATATGGCATGAGTGGTATAGCTAGCCACCCGTGAATGATCCCCCTCACCAATGGCACGAGATATTACGGACGATGCGCCCGTCCCGACCCCAAATGCCAGGCTACTCAGAACAATTATGATGGGGAAACTGAACCCAACTGCGGCAACTTCATCAATACCGAGTTGTGCTATGAACCAGGTATCAACCAGCGACATGCTCATGATTGCCAGCAAGCCCCAAATCATCGGTATCGTCTGGTCAATCAGATGACGTTTTTCGTCACCCTGTGTTAAATCAGTGTGTTGCATATTTTATACTCTTGAATGCCCACAAAGAGTTAGAATTAAGTTAAGAATGACGGCGATGAGATTCAGCCTGAAAATTAGCTAAGGTTACAATCAAACAGTCGACAACAGCTCGTATTCGCGTCAGTTTCTGGAAGTCAGGATGAATCATAATCCACATTTCCCTCGACAGACAAACCTGCTTTTCAATACGCGTAAAGCCCGGCTCTTTATCCCCAATGGATGTAGGTAACAAAGATTTTCCGAGTCCTGCTTTGATACTGGAAAAAACCGCATAGTCAAGCTGCCCTACCTTACAGGCAATGGCTCGAACCTCCTCGGTAAGTCTCGCCAGACGCAAAGCCACATCAGACTCACGTTTAGCCAAACTGAGGTCACGTGGATCTGATACCCGTTCAACCTTCAATTGCGGATACGCTTTTAGCAGTGGCGGTAACGCTGGAACCAGAATATGGTGCAAGACTATTGGCACGGAGGTTAAGCGAACAGAACCTGCAATCGACTGATCAGCACCAGAAATTGCCTGCTCAATACATTGCGCTTCAAGTTCTATACGTTCAGATCTCTCGATGACCACCTGGCCTGATCGCGTAGGGATCAAAAAGCCACGAGACCTTTCGAATAACAATGCATTTAGTTTTTGCTCAGCCCTTTTGATCCGTCTACCAACCGTGCTTTCGTTGACACCGAGCACACGACCGGCCGCAGCGAGGGATTTCGTACGCGCTACTGCCAGGACAAACCTCAAATCATTCCAGTCGAGTTCCTGCATTTATGCCGGTTTACTTGTCATATTTATCAATTCTAACAACAATTTTGCACTGATATGATCCTGAAAGGCTTATCAATACGAAAGGAGCCCAAATATAATTTTTGCACTACTGTTTGAAGATAATCTCGATTTTTCGAAAATGCGAAGCAAATATATGTCAGATCATTTAAATGTCCTGGAGAAGAATAAATTCTCGATCCAGGCGGCCGGCCCATTGCAAGATACTGAGAACAATCAGCCCGCAGGTGGATTAGGGATAATATCGGCCAACGACTTAAAATCTGCACAGAAACTGGTAGAAGGTGACCCATTCTGGCCAACGGGACTTCGCAAATCAGTTCGCATTCTGGAGTGGACCCAGGTGTTTACCGACGGCAGAAGAGACAACGAATAAAACACCATTTAAACCGTCACGGACTAACCTATTTTAAACATTTCCAAAACAACTCGTATTTTACCCGACTAGCTCTGAAATCCGCCTTTTATACTTTTGAGCATGGTGTCACGCATTTTGTTAGCGGCCAAAGGGCGAGCGAACTGCATAACGAACTATGAGAATTAGGTAGAAAGCTTTCTATTGAAGACCCGACACATCGTCTAAAAAAATCAATACACAAATCGAGAAGAAGCCATAGAGGACTATGAAACTTATGCGTCTTTATATAACGAGCAAGCCGTACTCCGTCCATTTATTGATGAAATTGACAAGTTCTTTTGACCGTCAACGAATCGCGATTAATCTCCTGAAGAGATTTATTATCAATATTTATCACGTTAAACGATATTGAAACCAGGACGGCACTTTGCTAACGTTTCTGCCTGATGAAAACCTTCTCTCAAAAACATTTACATACCCACTTGATTCGATGCTGCTGTTGCTGTCGAACGGGGAGTGTTTCTCTGGGTTAAAGCCTCTGGCATTTTGTGCTGCCTTTCATCTCAACCCGCAAGTCACACTCTCCGAAAATATTTCCAGCTAGCCAGTTAAACCTGGCAACTTTTATTTTTCAGGGTTCAATTTTATGTATCAATATTCAAATAACGACCAGCAACAGATTGATCTTCGGGTTATTGAATTTCGCGATCAGACCAGTCGGTTTCTCTCAGGTGATTTAAGCGAAGAGCAGTTTCGCCCACTTCGATTGATGAACGGTTTGTATATCCAACGCCACGCACCGATGCTACGGGTTGCCATTCCATACGGCGTGTTAAGTTCCAGGCAATTACGAACCATGGCTGACATTTCTGAAGAATTTGATCGCGGATTCGGCCACTTTACAACCCGCCAAAACCTTCAGTTCAACTGGCTGAAACTCGAACAGGTACCCGATATTCTCGAACGTCTGGCAACGGTTCAGATGCACGCAATTCAAACCAGCGGCAATTGTATTCGCAATATTACCTGTGACCATCTGGCTGGCATCGACCAAAATGAGGTCGAAGACCCGCGACCCTGGTGCGAACTGGTACGACAGTGGGCCTCTGGTCACCCTGAATTTCTTTATCTCCCCCGAAAGTTCAAAATTGCATTTACCGGTTCTGCCGATGATCGTGCAGCCATTCTTGCCCACGATATCGGTCTGCGTCTGGTACGAAACGAAACAGGCGAAACTGGATTTGAAATATTCGTTGGAGGTGGTCTGGGTCGAACGCCTGTCGTGGCCGATAAATTACGATCATTCCTCCCAAAAAAGCAGCTGGTAACCTATCTCGAAGCTATTCTGCGGGTTTACAATCTTCGGGGTCGGCGTGACAACAAATATAAAGCGAGAATAAAAATACTGATTAAGGCTATGGGAGTTGATCACTTTCGCGATGAAGTCGATCAGCATTTTCTCAAGCTTCAACCGGAGCAGTTGTCTAACCTGCCGGTGGATATTTCTGAAATTCAAAAACGTTTTAAAAACCCGATGCCATTTCCAGTAAACCCGGTAAAAAGGCGACCTGATGAAGTAGACAGTGCAGAATATCGACGTTGGGAAATTCAGAACACGTTAAAAACCCGTTACGGCAGATATCGATCAGTTTATATTTCGCTCAAAAATCCGACCCGTGCTCCGGGCGACCTGAGTGCTGCAGAAATGCGCCTTATTGCGTCACTGGCCGATCGCTTTAGTGGTAGCTTGATCCGAACGACTCATACCCAAAACCTTCTGTTACCTCTGGTTCATGAAAATGATCTAGTCTCACTATGGCAAGCGTTGCAATCAAATGAACTATCTGCAGCTAACATCGCGACCGTACAGGATGTTATTTGTTGCCCTGGTATCGAATACTGTAGTCTTGCCAATACGGCATCAATTCCGATTGCCCTCGAAATACAAAATCGATTTCAAGATCCAGAAGAACTCAAGTCACTCGGTGATATACAGATCAAGATTTCAGGCTGTATAAATGCCTGTGGTCACCATCATATCGGTCATATTGGTATTCTCGGAGTCGATAAAAAAGGTTCCGAATGGTTTCAAATCACGCTTGGAGGTCGTTCGGATAATCAGTTGGCACTTGGCGCGAGGTTAGGACCCGCGGTTGATCGACACTCGATCGCAGGCGTTGTAGAGACTATTATTCGACATTATCAAAAAGAACGTCATTCCGAACGAGAACATTTTCTGGAGACTTTGGAAAGAGTCGGCGTGCAGTCTTTTCGGGATGTGGTATATGATTAATATTGAATTCACTGAGCCAGTCATCGAATTGGCAGAATGGCTCAGAAAGGAAAATATGGGTCGGATAAATCACCTTCCTCGAGCGGCGCTGGTGTTAGAATCGGACGCAGATATTTCTGATTTGCAAATATCAAAAGATCAATTCGACAGGATCTTAGTGATCTCTCGAGATTTTAATGATGGTCGAATATTCAGTCTGGGCCGTCAATTACGTTTATCAGGGTTTGAAGGTCAATTGACCCTGGTGGGTGAACTGATCTCTGACCAACGATCTCCTCTCAATACCTGTGGATTTGATGACGTATTAACGATTGATAATTCGGCCACCAGATTTCTGGTCGAACTTAAGCACAGTAACAGTCAGGCCGAAAGCGGAAAACATTCCTTTCTGACCTGAAACTAATTTAGATGGGACCGTAAAATGGCGGAAGTAAGCAAAGAAACCGTAATTGATGTACACCACTGGTCGGATCGTTTGTTCACGATCAAAACCACTCGAGACCGATCGCTGCGGTTTCGTAACGGTGAGTTTGCAATGATGGGGATCGAAGTAGATGGCAAACCCTTAATGCGCGCCTATAGTATGGCGAGTGCCAACTACGAAGATCATCTTGAATTTTACAGTATAAAAGTGCAGGAAGGCCCATTGACGTCTCGATTGCAACACGTCGAAGAAGGCGACCAGATTCTGGTCAGTAAAAAACCGACGGGGACTTTATTGTGGGATCGGTTAAAGCCCGGAAAGCATTTATTTTTACTCAGCACTGGAACAGGACTGGCTCCATTTCTTTCTATTATCAAAGACCCTGAAGTCTACGAGAACTTTGAAAAAGTAATTCTGGTTCATGGTTGCCGATATATCAATGAATTGAGTTATCAGCAATTGATTACCCACGAGTTAAAACATAATGAATACTTTGGCGAGTCGGTTCGTCAAAAACTGGTCTACTACCCCGCCGTAACACGTGAGCCATACATAAACTACGGTCGAATCACCAGCTTGTTGCAATCCGGAAAGCTGATTGAGGATATTGGGTTTTCTGAACTGAACCTCGAAGATGATAGATTCATGTTGTGCGGCAGTCCGGATATGCTGGGCAGCCTGACTGACATACTCGATGATCTTGGTTTTACTGAAACCCGTAAAAGTGATTTAGGCGAATACGTGATCGAACGGGCGTTTGTTGAAAAGTAACAAAAGGGCAAATGTCCCTGGAAGTGTGACTCAATCTATATCCCATAGGTCTGTTATAACTTTTAATGATTACTCTGTATTGGCAATAACATCTAATAGGTTGTGCCGTATCCGATTGAGGCCAGTCTGAACACCACTCACCGCGCTATCATTGTCATTGCGTTAGGTTTTTTCTCGCGTTTGCGCTGCCCAATTCAGCTCGTGCTGCAATAGGCCTGACCAGCGCTATCTGGGAAGTTGATGGGACTGGTCGAGATACTAAAAACTTTAAAATCGCATAAAATAGGACGCCGATATCTGAGAGGCGCTATAGCTCACATTACCAATATTTTTTTCTGGTTTTGAATCGATCTTTACCCACGTAAAATCAAGCGTATCGCGCTGACCAACTGGCAGGTTATAACCCAGGGTTAAAATATTAGTTTCGGCTTTAAATCGAGTCGTCGTTAATGTCTTATTGGTATAAGCGTCTTCATTTGCACTGGCAAGCGCGATATCGTTATAATAAGACGCAACGGAGGTCGACGCGACCATATCACCATTGCGTAGTTGAAGCCCAAGATACACAAGTCCATTACGTCTTAAATCATAATCGAAATTAAGACGCAACGAATCGTAACGGGTATCAAACACCGCATCATCAGCACCGCGTTTGTTACCCTGAATGGCCCCAAAAATATTGATTTTATTGGTAACAGCGCGATGGGCAGAAATACCTATAACCGTGCGATTTCCACAGCGCAACTCAGATTCATAATCGTCATGAGTCAAATCTGCAAACAGGCTATAGGTGGTCCCGTTATAGGCTCTCGACGGTCGGTATTGATAGGACGTCTTCAGCCCCAGCGACTGTTTATCTAACCCACTGTAGCGGCGCCATCGATCGGCGAGTAAATAGCCCTTAAAGCCGACTCGTGATTTCTGGCCGAGTATCCATGTTCGACGGTTACTGACACCAACAGTAAATAGTTGATCCGATAATTCTTCACTTGATAGACTCGCGCGATTCAGATTGTTGTTTTGTACATAAGTGGCTTCTACCCGCAGAGGGCTATGCCTCAAAGACTCTGAGAAAAACTCCGGCCGATAAGGGGCTCCGTCGAGATCTTTACGCAATGCAAAATTAATGGCCTGATCAGACCCAGAGTTCGAGCCACTTGAAAAACTATAATGGGTACTCAAATCGAGCCCGCTGTGAAAAATAAAATCACTCCCTATACCAATTATTACAGAATCAGAATCCTCTCCAACACTATTTAAAGTATAGGTTGGGCTTGCAGGTTGATTAATATAGACAAGTTTCGACTCCAAATCATCGTCAGAATTCTCCCGCCATTCTATTTTCAATTGAGGTAAAGCCCAACCAAAATTGGTTTGATGAACCGATTCAATTCGTAACCCCAATGAAACCTGATTCGAACGCAAAGTTTCATTCGAATAGTTAACTGCATTTTCCACGATTCCAGTTTCGGTATAGGCATCCAGTTCGTTGACCGAAAAATCGAACCTTACATAAGGCGATAGTAACAAGGACTTCTCACTGTAATTATAACTGATGGCCAATGATCCAATCATCTGGTCGCCGTCGCGCTGACCCTGTGCAATTTCGCCCGTTGATGCAACATGCCTTTTTAAATCGTAATCGAGGCTACCGGTTCCGAGCAAAATATCGAGAAACAGGTTTTGAGACATTTGAAAGCTACCATAGGTTAAGAAGCTGTTCGCCTCTCCCTGGCTGCCACTACCATTCGGTCCGATTTTAGTCCGATCATTTGCCATACCTGCGGCAACACCCAGGGTTATCGAATCACTAATTTTTTTGTCAAAACCAGTGCTTATACCATCAGTTGTATAGGTTAGGCTGTGAATTGATCCAGTAGCTTCGTGTGTACCGAAATTTATACTTCCTTCAACCCATAAACCGATACCGTTGCCACCAGAGTTTTGCTTACTCGCGCTATTGCTGTAAGACAGATTAAATATCCCTGAAGAAATAGTCGTCGCAAGACTCAGTGCCAAAGCGGCCATAGGTTCATAATCTGATCTTGTCGAAGACTGCAATCGGTCAGCAGTGTTCAATTCAAAATCACTAAAGGGACCTTCATAGAAATTTGATTGAGCCCTGGTCGATGCCCCATTCCTTCTATGCAGGGAATCAAAACGGGTATGAACATTAGAGATCTGGGTTCTAGAAAAACGTTTTGCTGTCCGGGCCTGAGAAGTCATCAGGCTTTCAGCACCGATATCAGATGACAGGTCTACAATACCGCCCTCTCCCATTAAATTGGCGGATCGCTCGGTAATCGTCGATGGACTTGCCGGTGGATCTAAAGGGACGTGCAATGTTGCAGATTTGGGTCCCTCGGTTGATGGCCTGAAAGAAATTTCGATCGTACAGGATACCCCGTCATGTACCGGGCCATTCAATGGAGAGCAACTGCCGCCGGTAATGAGAAAATCACTCGCATCGGCCCCAGTAATCGTTGATTCGCCAAGGGTTACCTGGGAAGCCGTCGGACCCGTGACGGCTGCTACATAAATGGTTTGGGGGTTACTGGTGGTAGCAACCCCCTGACTACCAAACGTGAAGGTAGGCGTTTTATTGTCGCCACCATGGTGGGCGTGTAATGCATCATCTTCAGTGGGCCCGATTCCAATACACTGCGTTCTTCCACCACATTCTGCACTGACCTGTAGAGACCAGATTGATGTGATGGTAAAAAGAACCATCGAAGGAAGTGCAGTTTTAGTATTCATCGGTTGCGCAGCCTGCGTTTGAGTAACTTTACGACATTGCAATAGCTAGTTTTTTTACCTTAAAAAATCTCAATTAAAGCTTTGGATCAAATACCAGTGCGGCAACAATAGCATTAAGTTTGAGTTGCTCTGTATTCTGCCCCGTCTGTTTCGCCCTGATAATGGCTAGTGCTTCTTCTTTTTGCCTAATTTTTTCCAGATATACTTTATTACATTCAACAATGATCCGCTTTATCGATTCGACCTGGGCGGGAATTTGATCCATTGTATTAACATAAGAGGCAATGCAGTTATCACGGCCTTTATCCATTTTCGGCGCAAGTTTACTTCGGCGTCCGAGAATGTTGAATTCATCACTCCAGTCAACTGGGGCTTTTTGGGAAAGCATAAAATATAAATCGATATATGTCTCTTTTCGCATTAGCGGAGGACGACTATCATCTATTCCTATCATACTGATGTTTTCAAAATTGCTCATGTAGAATTTGCTCCAGTCAAGTTCAATCAAATCATTTACAGCCAACATGTACGACCCACTTTCAGATGAAACCAGGTCGTGTTGTCAACAACGTAAAACCCATTCCCGATCTTGCTCGGGACATAGTCAAATTGATCGGCTAAATTTCGATAAAGTAAGGTGAGAATGCAGGAAGGATACCGACTAATTCGGAATCCCTAAGGATAACCGATCCAGCATACAGTAAGCTATCAATACCCGTTCAAAAGGTTGGCAGCACCCACATACTCGATGGAGTCGCTATATTTGTGAACTAGATTAACAGGCGTGATTTTCCGGTCCTGAAAACCCATCCTATCGTAGTCGGATATAATGGCGAAAACCTGTTCGCCGTGGGCGTAGCCGAGCATGGACTTCAAGGCGCCAGCGGTAGTGATCAAAGCAATGCAAAAACGTCTGGACCACGGCGTATTCGGGTAAGAAACAATGCCATCAGGTCTGATACCCGCATTCATGCAATGGTCAAAAATCCTGCATCGCTGGAAAGTGCAAAGAGCCCATATTCTCACCTCTCCAAACATTTTAACGGCTCTCGCCAGGTCTGGAGTATGCTGCGAATTGTATTACCTGTCTTTCAGCTGCCAAAACCTTCAATATTGCTTCTTGCTGTTCAGCATTTAGGTTGATTTTCGATGATGAAATGAGGCGGAAATTTCAAATTGAAAGCAGTCGACTTTCAGTTAACAAAAATAATCCCTTCGCAAATGTTGCAATGGAAGCGGTTTATTCATCGGGTGCACCCTGGCTTCACGCTGTTATCGTCTATTTGGAATGCAACCTTAAATTAGTACGAGGCGCATTGATAAAGATTTCCGGTATCGAAATGGTCGAACCCGAAGGGATCTTTTTACTGTGGATCAACTTTAACGGGCCTGGTTTAGATCAAGATGAGCTGTATTCATTCCTCCGAGCGGATGCGAAATGGTCAATTACCCGCGGGCATTCATTGGGTAAAGAAGGGATTGGCTTTGCCCGGGTAAACATCGCCTGCACATGGTTGAAACTCGAAGCGGCACTTAATAGTTTGATGCCTGGTATTACTGGATTGAAACTCTGATTCAGAATTCTATGACCTAAATGTACGCCCGTACAAATCTATGTTGTTTCAATGAAATGCCCACATCTCGATCTCATTGGTTGAGCAGTGAAGCAGCCAGTTCCGCAAAACCGTATCCGCCCGGGCGCTGGGTTATATAAGTCGGAGGTGAATCAAGCTCGTCGAGAAACGGCTCAACATTAGCAACACCGATTGTTTTCTGAAAATTTGAAAACATCGAATCATCGTTGGGAGAATCACCACTGAAAATTGCTTCATTACGGTCGATGCCATGTGCCGACATCCAACGATTAGCAGTCGATGCTTTGTTATAGTCGCCACACCAGACATTGATATGAATTGAGCTGATCTTGGCAATCATCCCGGCGTCACGACAATATTGCGCAATGACAAACGCATCTTCTCTATTTACAGTCCTATCCTGGTTAATATCAAACGCAATGTCAGTTACCCTGAAGGCTTGATCTGCAGTTTGATAGGCAAGGGGAAATTTATTTAAAACTTCGCGTTTAAGTTGGTGCAGTTGCTCCCAGTTGGATGTTCGAACCGACTCTTCCAGTGCATATTGGTAAGACAATCTACCATCAGAACTCCGGTCGATGTAAAAGGCTCCATTTTCTCCAATTATAGAATCGATGGGCCAGGTTCGAATCATACAGTCACACCACCCTGCACAGGCCCCGGTTACCGGAATTACTTTTATACCAGCTTGTTGCAATCTCGCCAGGGCGCTGAAGGTTTCCTCTGGGAGCCGACCTTCCCAGGTCAATGTTTCATCTACATCAGTAAAAACAAACTTTGGCTGGCCAGGAAAAACTTTTGGTAACTGATCGGGTTTCAAATAGATATCTCGAGTATGACAGGCTGGTGGTCTGACAGGTTAGTTTCAATATCTACGCTGATATCGACACCCACAAATTTGAGTTCGCGGCTTAACCAGAAAAAGTCCCGACAATGTCCACCCTGCGGCCATTGGACTGGATCAAAAATTCCACAGGTTGGTAAATGCTTAGCCTCTCCATTGCACATTTGCCAGGCATCCACCCAGTTCATATCGAGCTGATGACGATACTGCGATTTATCCGGTGTAAAGTTAAAGTCGCCACAGAGTATTCGCGCTGTTGCAGGAAAACCTTCCTGATAAGTTCCTATGCCAATTTGCTTCGGGTCAATTTGATTCGCGAATCTTTCCTGTTCCAACCAATTCAAACGCTCAACTTGTTGCCGATTTTCATTCTCATCATGAAAGGCAAGGTGAGAATTAATAATACTAACCCCTCCAATCTTCGAATCGATTACAGTTTCGACCGATACTCGCTGCATCTGTACTTTTCCAGGAGTCGCAGGACGTGGTAATGAGTGAACTCTGTAATCCAGTAAGCCAGATTTGACCAGGGTGATATTACCGAACTCTTGCCTCACCTCGGGATTGGTATCATCTAAAGGCCAGCTAAATCCGCTTCCCCAAATTGCATGATGCTCTTGAAAGAACTGCTGAGTCATTTGTAATTGATCGGATTGACCAGGAGCGCAATATTCGATCATATTTCTTGCAAGTTCCTGTAAGCAAATTACGTCAAATTCACCCAGCGATTTTACATATTCCAATGTACGAGAAAAATCAGAGCTACCATCACAGGATTTACCAGATTGCACATTCCAGGAAAGGATACGCATTTACTTGATACCCGCCTGCATGAATGACTGGATAAATTTACGTTGAAAAATTAGAAATAATATCAACAACGGTCCAATTGCGATGAGGGTTCCAGCAGAAATTACAGACCAGTCAACCCCCGATTCCGGAGCACCAAATATCGCCATTCCAACGGTTAATGGTCTGCTTGCTTCAGTATTGGTGACTACCAACGGCCAGAGAAAATTATTCCAGTGATAGCTGACCGATACCAGACTGAATGCAAGGTAGGTTGGAAATGCGAGTGGCACAAATACCTTCCAGATAATACCAAGGCCCGAAAGCCCTTCAACACGCGCTGCATCTTCGAGTTCCTGGGGTACCGTTTTAAAAGTCTGCCGTAATAAAAATATTCCAAATGCGCTGGCAAGGTAGGGTAAACCGACGCCTAAATGAGTATCGACCAGATTGAGTCCTGTCAGGGTCTTATAGTTTTCAACAATTAGAACTTCCGGCATCACCATGAGCTGAGTGAGTACCAACGCAAATGCAAAACCACGACCAAGGAATTCCTCTCGAGCCAGCGCATAACCCGCTAATGTACAAACAACCAACTGTGAGATAAGAATGATGGTGGTAATGATAATGGTATTAAGCATGTAACTAAAAAATGGTGCCTGATCCCAGGCGGAGACAAAATTTTCCATTGTTAACGGTGCAAACAATGAAAACTTAGTTGCATATTCTGGTGGATGGAAGGCAGCCCAGAAAGCGTAAAGAAGGGGCAGCACCCAAACTATCGCAAGCATATAAGCACAAATTTTCGAGAACCTTTGAAACAAGATTGAATCCATTTCTACATTACCGGTAATGAATTCTGCGATCGATTAGTAAAATCTGAACCAGCGCAATGATTGCGAGTGTCGCTAACATCACAACCGTTAGTGTCGCCGCATAGTAACTGTCGAGAAAGCTGAAGGCAGTTTCATAAATGTAATAAAGCAACAGATTACTTGCATTATTGGGGCCACCCTTGGTAAGAATAAAGAGGTGATCTACCAGTTTAAAAGCATTTAGCAGCGCATTAATAAGTACAAACAAGGTCGTTGGCATTAACAGCGGAAAGGTTATTTTACGAAATATTCGCCAGGAACTTGCCCCTTCAATTTTGGCGGCATCAAACAATTCTGGACTGAGAGTTTGTAGAGCAGCGAGATAAAAAATCATGAAAAAACCGGCTTCTTTCCAGACTGTCATCATCATCAGACTGGACAACGCGAGATCCGGATCACCCAGCCAGTTCGGACCCTGAATTCCAATTTGGGCGAGCAACTGATTGAACAGGCCAATATTTGGACTGTAAAAAAATAACCAGATATTAGCCACTGTAATCATCGGTAATATGGTTGGTGTAAAAAATGCTAGCCGCAACAGACCGGTAAAACGAATTTTGCTGTTGACCCAAAGCGCCATCGCAATCGCGAGTGCGATTGAGGTTGGAACGGTTCCAACCGCATACCAGAAATTATTTTCCAGGACGGTCCAGAAAATCGGATCATCCATTAGGATTTGGTAATTTTCCAACCCGACAAATTTAGCGGGAGCAACATCTGAACGCGCCCAGGTCACACTGCGCCATAATGTTTTAATGGTTGGCCAGTGGGTGAATGCAATCAATAAGGAAAGCGCTGGGAGTAACAGCAACCAGGCTTTCAAATTGAATCGTTTAAACATATAGGAAACCGATCTAAACGGGGCCAAACGAGTCGGCCCCGAAATTTTACTGGTATCGACGCAGCGTTAGTTTTGCTTGCTTCTGAGCATCTGTCAGTGCTTCTTTGGCAGACATCTGTCCTGTCAGGGCGGCCTGAATAGCATCATCCAGATACTTACGGACGCGGCCTGCTTCATGAGTCGAAAGTTCTGCCGTTGCATGCACGAGCTGATCGCGCGCTACAGCCGCAGGTGGGAATTCCTTTACATATGCTTTCAATAAGTCAGTTTCGTAAGCAGCCGGACCCACACCCATATAGCCAGTTGCCTTGGACCAATGTGCGGCCAGTTCAGGAGAAGTCATGAATTTGATGAGTTTCAATGCTGCAGCCTTTTCCTGGTCGGAAGACTTTTTAAAGATGTAAAAATTACCGCCACCAGTAGGGGAACCCAGCTCGGAATTACCGGGTAACTTTGCAACACCAAAATCAAAACTAGCTTTGTTCTTTACTGTGGTCAGGTTACCGGTGGAATGCCACATAATGGCGGTTTTCTGATCGAGAAAATTCTGACGTAACGTGCCCCATTCGATCACGCCCTTCGGCATAACTCCATGCTTGTTACCAAGATCTTGCCAATACTCCAGCGCGGCAATTACACCGGGGTTATCAAAATAAGTTTCAGTACCCGCCTGATTCATTAAAACTTCACTGTTTTGTTTGGTCAGTGCGCCAAACATCCAGTATGGATATCCGGTTGATGGAATCATCGCACCCCATTGCTCGACGTTTCCGTTACTGTCTTTTTTAATCAGCTTTTTACCTATATTGGCAAACTCTTCCCAGGTAGTCGGCGGCTTTTCAGGATCAAGCCCAGCTGCGCGAAACATGTCTTTGTTGTAATACATCACAATGGTCGAACGCTGGAAAGGAATACCCCAGGTTTTGCCATCGGCCTTTCCATTTTCCATTAATGCAGGGTAAAAGCTATCGAGCCACT
>JBLIOG010000028.1:0-26320 GCA_047639625.1 Gammaproteobacteria bacterium | reverse complement strand
CCACTTGCTCGAACAGAAGGTCGATATCCGGTTGATACAGGTACTGCTCGGTCATAGCCAACTCGAGACCACCACGTTGTATGCTCAAGTGGCCACCGACTTGCTTCAAGCCGTCACCAGTCCATTGGAGATTCTGCCGCCACCGACATAAGCCATGCCCGCCTCCAGTTTGGAGGTCGCCGATATTGTCCGCGCCCACGGGCAGCGTTGGCGTCAGGCTCATGCGGGCCATATCAGTCTTGCTCAGCTCAAGGTGATGTCGGCGATTGAGACTTGTCGCTTTGCACCGATTCACAATGATGTTGATATGGAGTTTGTAAATACAAACTGTAGACACTATCTGAAATTTCTACCGATGCGTTTTCAGGCTGCATTCATGAATTAAAACAGAGTCTTAGCATCTAATCTGGCCAACTTAGTCAGAATCCCAGCCATACCTCATTATGAGGCAAAAAAAAGCCGCCCGGAGATATCTCATGAGCGGCCTTCGTTGTATTTGGCTCCCCAACCCGGGCTCGAACCAGGGACCCATTGATTAACAGCCAATAAATCGATATTACTTTACGGAATTAGCACACAGGAAAAGTTTCAGGTTGTTTCCCGCTGTCGCACCAATTTAAGTGTAACTAGAAGTATAGTTTTTTTAATCTATGTGAAATAAATGCAATAAAATCAAAGAGCTTTCACTGCTGCATCATTGGGTTTGATTTAAAAGGATCGCCTGGAAAATGGTTTGTATTTATCTCGAGCAGACATAACCACAGCATTATTTAAATGATGACTCAATCGATACAGGCTGAGCTATATCAACAACAACAACAATAATAATGACAAATACACAATTCTGTTCGAAAGCGACAGCTATTGGAGTACCCTGTTACCCCGTTTGTTACCCCGTTTGTTACCCCTGAAATAAAAAAGACCTACGGGATTATGTAAGTCTTTGATTTATATGGCGCGCCCGGAGAGATTCGAACTCCCGACCACCTGGTTCGAAGCCAGGTACTCTATCCAGCTGAGCTACGGGCGCTTAATTTGGATTGCGCAGAATATACGTACTGGGGCTTTAGTTCAATTTGAATTTGGTGTTTTTCTGATCAAATTTAGTCCTTTGTTGGGTGGTTGTCGGCAATCAGGCTGATCATTTCAAACATGATTGCCATAGCGACCATCGAGGTGACGTTGTTCGGACTGTCTTTGGTTGGAATCAGGCAGACAACATCACCGCCGATGATGTTACAACCGCGGACTGATTGTAATAACTGCATGACTTCATCGATCAGGAAGCCCTGGCATCCGGCTTCTATATTCGATACGCCCGGGGCGACTGTTGGGTCGAGGCAATCGAGGTCGAAGGTTATATATAGCGGGCGATCACCGATGCGTTCCTGGATGATATTGATGCTTTCATCCATGCCGATTTCTTTGAATCGATCCATAGTGATCACTTCGTAGCCATGTTCGTAGCTGGGTTTCAGCCAGTCGAGTGTTCGGGCGTTACCGCGAATGCCAATTTGAACACTATGATGCGCATCGACGTGTCCGTCGCGAACCAGATAAGAAGCCCAGTGAGCGGCCGATTTCTCGGCGCCGAGGAAATGTTTCATGTTGCTGAAACAATCGGTATGCGCATCAAAATGCAAAATACAGGCTTTTTCTCCGCCCGTGAGTTTTGATGTCGGGCCACCGAGTGCTTGCAAAACTCCGCCTGTTACTGAGTGGTCACCACCAATTGATACGGGACGAGTACCGGCGGCATCGATACCTTGGAAATACTCGGTGATATGTTCGATTGATTTTTCGTTGTTGTTGCCATGCGTCAGCGGCACGTCGCCGAGATCATGTATTCGGCATCGGTTCCAGGGGTCGAGTTCAAACTTCATATGAACCCGCCTTCCATTCGCTGAAACGTTGCGAACCGCTCTTGGTCCGAGGTGTTGGTCGCGTTCAGTTGTGCCGTTACCCGTACTATGCGGGATGCCGACTAGTGCGATGTCGCATTCGCGCGGATCTTGAATGTGCGGTGCGCGAAACAGTGTTGGCACGCCGTACCAATAAAGGGCATCCATAAATGCATCGTGATTTTTGTCGTAATTGTATTCGTTGTCGGTCATTTTGCCCCCTGACTATCGAATGGAATGGGATTATGCCTTTTAGCGGGATTTTCAGGAAGAGATATTGTGGGTAGCATTTATTTAACTGAGCGCAAGAATTCGGCGACCATGAATGGCCGCCGGTAGTGGCTCAAGTTAACTTGCCGCTTCTAGTGCCTGATCTATATCAGCAATTATATCTATGATATTTTCAATACCAATCGACAGGCGCACCAGGTCCGGTGTAACGCCGGCGTTGGCCAATTCCTCTGGCGACAACTGGCGGTGAGTTGTTGATGCGGGATGACAAGCGAGTGATTTGGCATCACCGATGTTAACTAGCCGGGTAATGAGCTCAAGTGCATCTATAAATTTACCCCCCGCTTCGACACCACCTTTAATACCAAAGGTTAAGATGCCTGAGGCTTTACCTTTCATGTATTTGTCGGCGAGAGCTTTATACGGACTATCGTCTAACCCCGAATATTTGACCCATTCGATACTGGAATGGTTTTGAAGATGCTTTGCCACTGCCAATGTGTTTTCACAGATTCTTTCCATGCGAAGCGGTAATGTTTCAAGCCCCTGGATGGCGAGGAATGTATTCATTGGCGCGAGGGCCGCACCCATATTACGCAGAGGCACAACTCGCGCTCTAAGTATATACGGCGGTAAGCCAGTTTCGGTATAAACCACGCCGTGATAGGACGGATCAGGTTCGTTTAAGCGGGGGAAACGTTTTTTGTTAGCGACCCAATCAAAATTATTGGAGTCAACAATCATGCCACCGATAATAGTGCCATGTCCGCCAATGTATTTTGTCAGGGAATGAACCACGATGTCGGCACCGTGGGCAATCGGGTTGCAAAGAACCGGTGATGCAACGGTGTTATCAACAATAACTGGAATACCGTGGGCATGGGCTATTTCAACCACTTTCTCAAGATCGATGATGTTACCTGCCGGATTTCCGATTGACTCACAGAACACGGCTTTGGTTTTGTCATCGAATAAAGCTGACATGGCATCCAGATTATCAGGGTCTGCAAAACGTGCTTCGATTCCCATTTGAGGGAAAGTATGGGCAAACAAGTTATAGGTTCCACCATATAGCGTAGACATGGTGACAAAGTTGTCTCCGGCTTCAGCAATCGTCTGGATGGAATACGTTGTTGCTGCCTGACCTGATGCGAGTCCAAGAGCTGCGACCCCCCCTTCCATGTCAGCGACTCGTTGTTCGAGCACGTCATTGGTCGGGTTCATGATTCGAGAATAAATGTTCCCTAAAACTTTGAGGTCAAACAGGTCGGCGCCGTGCTGGGTGCTGTCAAAGGCGAAGGCGGTTGTCTGATAGATTGGTACGGCGACTGCATTGGTCGTTGGATCAGGTTTGTAACCTGAATGGACTGCTTTAGTTTCGATTTCCATGGTTTCTCCTTTATGATTATTTGTATCAGGAGTGGGCATCTTAACGGCTTGTTAGTTTAGATTCAAAGTTAGTCGAGATGTATCTTTCAATGTTATAAAATGCTTGATCGTTTAGCCGTCAATTCTTAGAATTGCGGGCACCATATCGAGCGATGGCGTCGCTTTGTGTATACTGGTAAAAATGCTGGCTTTGCCACTCATTTGCTGAACGCCCGGATTAATCACCGGGATCGAGTTGCCCGGTTTAAATCGGAGTAACCATGAAAAAAACCCTGGGTTTTTTCACCTCAATTCTATCCAGTACGTCGGTTTGGCGTATTCGGAACGTCAAGCGTCGTAGGTTCGTAGCCCTGCCTTGGCGGTTTTCATCAAAATATCCGTCCGGTTGTTTAATCGGGCTATTTTCTGGACTTCTACACGTCCTCAAATCGACTATTGGACAAGCCTAAGATGAATAAGTATTCGATACTTTCGCTCGCGCGTAATGCGATGAGTTATCACCAGAACTGGACAACAGCCTGGCGCAGTCCCGAACCTAAAAAAGAGTATGACGCTTTAATCATCGGTGGCGGTGGTCATGGATTGGCGACGGCTTATTATCTGGCCAGTGAACACGGTATGCGTAATATTGCGGTGCTGGAAAAAGGCTGGATCGGTGGCGGTAATACAGGCCGTAATACGACCATCGTAAGATCCAATTATTTATGGGACGAATCGGCCCATCTTTATGAAAAATCAATGAAACTCTGGGAAGGCTTGAGCCAGGCGCTGAACTACAACGTCATGTTCAGTCAGCGCGGTGTTTATAACCTGGGCCACAACCTCCAGGATATGCGTGATATTCATCGACGAGTGAATGCGAACCGCTTAAATGGCATCGATGGTCATGTGGTTTCTGCACAGGAAATCAAACGTGCGATTCCTGAAATTAATATTAATGAGGGCTGCCGGTACCCGATTGTCGGAGCCTCATTTCAGCCTCGTGGCGGTGTTGCCCGGCATGATGCGGTGGCCTGGGGGTTTGCCCGTGGCGCTGATATGCACGGTGTCGATATAATTCAAAATTGTGAGGTCACAGCGATTCGTCAGGAAAACGGCGAAGTAACCGGGGTTGAAACAACCCGCGGGTCGATCAATTCAAAAAAAGTGGGTGTGGTCGTCGCGGGGCATTGTTCAGTGCTGGCGGAAATGGCTGGTTTTCGTTTGCCGATTGAAAGCCATCCTTTGCAAGCTCTGGTATCCGAGCCAATCAAGCCGGTTATTAATACGGTCATTATGTCGAATGCAGTGCATGGCTATATCAGCCAATCTGATAAAGGTGATCTGGTAATTGGTGCCGGTATTGATAGTTATACCGGATACGGACAACGTGGAAGCTTTGCAGGGATCGAGCATACCGTTGCTGCAATTATGGAAATGTTTCCTGCTTTCAAGCGGGTCCGGATGAATCGCCAGTGGGGCGGTATTGTCGATACTACGCCAGATGCCTGTCCGATCATTGGCAACACACCTGTCAAAGGTTTGTATTTCAATTGTGGTTGGGGCACCGGCGGCTTTAAAGCAACGCCAGGTTCGGGTTGGGTATTTGCGCACAATGTCGCTACTGGCGAACCGCATGAACTCAATCGTGCATTTGCTCTGGACCGGTTCCTGACTGGCTTTCTCATCGATGAACATGGCGCCGCGGGCGTTGCTCACTAGGCGGTTACTGATATGTTAATAATCGAATGCCCCTGGTGTGGGGAACGCGACGAAACTGAATTTTCATATGCCGGTGAAGCGCATATTGCGCGAGCGCTGGAAACTGAAAAACTAACGGATGCAGAATGGGCGGATTATCTGTTCATGCGTAAAAATACCAAAGGGTTACATCGCGAACAATGGTTGCATGCGGCGGGTTGTCGGCGTTATTTCAATGCTGAGCGCAATACTGTTACTTACCGAATTACGGGTACTTATAAGATCGGTGAATCCGGACCTGCGGAGGCGCAATCGTGAGCCAGAAATTTAGATTGGCCGACAGTGGCCGGGTTAATCGTGATCAAGTCGTTAACTTTACCTTTAATGGCAAAGCTTATACCGGGTTAAGCGGTGACACTTTGTGTTCAGCGCTTTTGGCGAACGGTATTCATACGGTAGGTCGAAGTTGGAAGTACCATCGGCCTCGAGGGATTGTCAGTGCAGGTGCTGAAGAACCGAATGCACTTTTTCAGATGGAAAAAGGAAATCGAACCATTCCAAATGCCCGTGGTACTCAGGTAGAAATTTATTCAGGTCTGGAAGCTGCGAGCGTCAATTGCTGGCCCAGCCTCGAGTTTGATTTGTTATCGGTAAACAGCTGGTTCAGTCGTATGATGCCAGCCGGGTTTTATTACAAAACCTTTATGTGGCCGAAATCGATGTGGCTGAAGTATGAACATTATATACGCAAGGCATCGGGACTGGGTGTGGCTCCTACTGAAAATGATCCCGATCGATATGAGCATACGCATAGTCATTGTGATGTATTGATTGTCGGTGGTGGTATAGCGGGTTTGGCCGCCGCTCTTGCTGCAGGACGTTCGGGTGCTCGTGTCATTCTTGCTGATGAGCAATCCGAATACGGCGGTCTGACTTTGGGTAGCAAGGTGCAGATTGACGGTATCGAGGCTAGCGAATGGATCGATGATGTTGTCGTAGAGCTCAGTGAATTGAGCAATGTTATTCTGCTGCCAAGAAGCACTGTTTTTGGTTATCACGACCAAAATTTTCTGACCATTAATCAACGCCTTACTGATCATCTGGCGATTAGTAGTCGCGGGCGTAGCCGTGAAAAACTTTGGCAGGTCAGAGCGCACCAGACTATTCTGGCAACGGGTGCTATGGAAAGGCCGATTGTTTTTTCTAATAATGATCGGCCTGGCATCATGTTAGCCTCAGCGGTTTCTAGCTATATCAATCGGTACGCGGTCAGACCCGGCCAGCGCTCTGTAATCTTTACCAATAACGACAGTGCCTATCAAACCGCACTCGATTTTAAGGCCGCTGGAGGTGAAGTCGCCGCTGTTGTTGATTCGAGAAAATCGTCTAGCAGTGAATTGGCGGAAACCGTTCGTAGCGCCGGTATCCGGGTGATTAATGGTTCAGCGGTAGTTGATGCATCAGGTCGACGTCACCTGTCTTCGGTACAGGTGATGAGTCTGGCAGATGATAGTAAGTCGGTTAGTGGAACTGCAGAAACAATCCGCTGCGATTTATTGGCAATGTCAGGTGGATGGAGCCCGGTTGTCCATCTCAATGCGCAATCCGGGGCGCGTCCTGTTTGGGATGATGAGTTGGCGATGTTTCTTCCTGGTAAGACTAGTCAGGCGCAAGTGTCAGTCGGTGCTGCTGTCGGTACGCTAGATCTGGCAACTTCGTTATCGCAAGGTGTCGAGGCTGGAATTAATGCTGCTAAACACTGTGGTTTTGAAATAGCGATGCCGGTACCTCAATCGGCTTCGATCAAATCAGATCCGATTCGCCCGCTCTGGCAGGTACCGCATACGTCACCGAAAGGTCAGGCCCCTAAAGCTTATGTCGATTTACAAAATGATGTGGGTGCTTCAGATATTGAACTGGCTGCGCGTGAAGGGTATCAATCCGTCGAACATGTGAAGCGCTATACCGCGATGGGTTTTGGCACTGATCAGGGCAAGCTGGGTAATATTAACGGCATGGCAATTCTGGCTGAAATATTAGATCAGAGTATTGCTGATACCGGCACCACGACTTTCCGACCTAATTACACCCCTATTTCATTTGGTTCGATTGCAGGACAGCACCTGGGTAACCGATTATTTGATCCGGTTCGAAAAACCGCAATGCATGAATGGCATGAAGAAAATGGTGCGGAATTCGAAGATGTCGGTCAGTGGAAGCGTCCCTGGTATTACCCAAAACCTGGAGAGTCCATCCATGATGCGGTTAACCGTGAATGTCTGGCAACTCGTGAATCGGTGGGAATTCTCGACGCATCGACACTCGGTAAGATTGAAATCAAGGGTAAAGATTCGGCCGAATTTCTTGAAATGATTTACACCAATAACTGGAAAAAACTGGAAGTTGGTAAAGGTCGCTATGGATTCATGCTCGGTGAAGACGGCATGGTAATGGATGATGGTGTCACCATGCGTCTGGCTGACGATCATTTCTATATGCATACAACTTCTGGTGGAGCCGCGGGTGTTCTGGCCTGGATGGAGCGATGGTTACAAACCGAATGGCCTGAACTGGAAGTTTATCTGACTTCGGTAACCGACCATTGGGCAACGGCTGCAGTCGTTGGCCCCAATAGCCGAAAGGTCGTGTCTGCGATTTGCGAAGGCATTGATTTTGCAGCGGAACAGTTTCCGTTTATGGGCAGTCGAGCCGGGGAAATAGGTGATGTTGATTGTCGAATAAATCGAATCAGTTTTTCAGGTGAGTTGGCTTATGAAGTTAATGTCCCTGCAAACTATGGCCGGTTTATGTGGGAACAATTAATGGAAGCCGGTAAGCCGTTCAACATTACCCCTTACGGAACCGAAACCATGCACGTACTGCGTGCTGAGAAAGGTTATGTCATTGTTGGACAGGATACCGATGGTTCAGTGACGGTCGACGATCTTGGTCTAGGCTGGGCAATATCGAAAACCAAGGACGATTTCCTTGGTAAGCGATCATTGGTTCGACCCGATACGATTCGAAAGGATCGTAAGCAGTTGGTTGGTTTATTGACTGAAGATGCTAAAACCGTTATTCCAGAAGGGGCGCAACTGGTTGAAAATCCAGAGGCAGCTATCCCGATTCCAATGATTGGACACGTCAGTTCCAGTTATTACAGCGCTTGCTGCGGGCATTCGATTGCGATGGCATTGGTAAAAGGAGGGCATTCTCGAATGGGAGAAACAGTTTACGCACCGCTGGCGAGCGGCAGAGTTATCAAAGCCACGATTACTGATACCAACTTTTATGATAAAGATGGGGAGAAGGCCAATGGCTGATTTATTCCAACAACAGACGCCTCTTGTCCAGATTGAGTTTGCTGAGCCAAAAGGCAATGCACCTCGAATTGAAGAAGTGCCATTTCTCGGGTTTATCAACCTGCGCGGCCGAAATATTGCGTTTGTCGCTGCAGTTCTTAAGGTGCTGGGTTGTGAACCACCGACAGTGGACAATACAGTGGTTGAGGCTGGTGAACACCGTTTGTTCTGGTTAGGCCCGGATGAATGGTTAATTGTTACACCGGCAGGTCAGCAGGGCGACTTGCAGGCAAAGCTAGTGTTAGAGCTCAAAGGAGCATTTAGCTCGGTCGTCGACAATAGTAGCGGTATGACCATGCTTCGTATTACGGGTGACAATGCGGCGGCTTTGCTGGCAACCGATTGTCCTCTGGACTTGCATCCAAAAGCATTTCAATATGGACATTCTGCACAGACCCGTTTGGCTAAAGCAGGTATGACTTTGACCCCGCATAAAGATGGCTCGGGCTTCGATGTTATCATTCGGCGTAGTTTTGCCGATTATATCTTGCATTGGCTCCAGGACGCGGCAATTGCGTTCGAATGATAAAACCTGGTCGATAGAGTGGCGATTTTATTCAGTGATTCGCTGTTCTTCGACCTCGGGTTAAAACGCCGTATTTATAGCGAGTATCCGACTGAAACTAAGGCCGCAGGCCATGCTCATTGATTACTGGCGGTTTGCCCTGGCAAATCCCCGGTTTCTCGGGTTTGGTTTTATGCTGACTTTTTTATCGAGTGGCGGACAAACCTATTTTATCGGTGTGTTTGGTCCTCAAATACAGCTCGAGTTTGGTCTCGACACAGGCAGTTGGGGTCAGGTTTATATGGCTGGTACTTTAATGAGTGCGCTGCTGATTAACTGGAGCGGATCGTTAATTGATCGTTACGACCTAAGGTTATTTGCGGGAACCTGTTTAGTCGGCTTAAGCTTTGCCTGCTTTTTTATTACTCAAATCAGTTCTGTTCTGCTCCTCGTTATTGCTATCTTTCTTCTGCGCCAATTTGGTCAGGGTTTAACCAGTCATGCCGGCGTCACCAGTATGGCACGTTACTACGACGTGAATCGGGGAAAGGCGATTGCGCTTGCGTCAATGGGGTATTCGCTCGGTGAGGCGATTTTGCCTGTTCTAGGGACGTACGGGAGCCAAACTATCGGGTGGCGCGAGACCTTCGGTTACGTCTCTATAGCCGTGTTTTTGTCCATCTTAATTGTAATGTGGTTGCTGAAGGGACAAACCTTGCGCGACCGTAATCATCGACAAAAAATGGAAGATGATTCAGCAAAGGAGGGTGGTGTTGTCAGCCGTAACCGACGCTATTTGCTGAGTGAACCGCGTTTTTATATCATGCTGCCAGCTATGATCTCGACTCCAATGATTGGCACTGCAATGTTTTTCTTTCCTTCCGAAATTGCACAATCAAAGGGTTGGAGTAGTTTGTGGTTAACCGGTAATTACTGGCTGTATTCTATCGTGACTGTACTGACTACAATTTTATCGGGGATGATGGTTGATCGTTTTACGGCTCGCCGAATAGTTCCATTATTTTTAGTGCCACTGGCAGCGGCGATGATCGTCATAAACCTCTCGGACAGTAAATGGATAGCCTTGTTGTATCTGGCATTTCTTGGCATGAATAGTGGCATGTACTTTACCGGGGTCAGTGCACTCTGGGCTGAACTTTACGGGCCCCGTCATCTCGGATCAATCAAGTCGTTTACCAATGCCATAATGGTATTTTCATCAGCTCTGGGGCCTGCGCTGGTCGGCACGCTAATGAAATGGGATGTACCGTTTTCACAGATTTCTCTGGCTCTTTCCGGTCTTAGCATTGGTGCGACTGTGCTATTGGTGTTTGCGCTTCGAATTCCGGCAAAAACCTGATCCAAAAATTTTACCAAATTTAGATTTATACCTCTAGTCGAGCCCAAGAATACCTCTGGTCTGCTGGCCATTTGCGATAACTATTCCCTTATTCTGAGCTACCTGTTTAAGAGTAATAACCAGTTCAGAGGTGCTTTCAGCTATCTCGCCATTAGCAAGATAGAGGTTGTTTTCAAAGCCGACCCTGGCATGTCCGCCTTCTTCAATCGCTCGTAAAACACAATCCTGTTCTCTATGGCCAAAGGCACAGGTGAACCAGTCGAGTGATTTAATGTCATTATTTAGAAACGGAGTCAGATCATCCGGTGTTGATTGAAAGTCAACCGAGTAACGCCCAAGAACAAATAGAACGCAGTTGTGTTTCGACGGGATAACGCCTTCATCGCGCAAACGCAGAAACTGTTGTAAATCGGCATCGTCATAAAGAATATGTTGAACCCGGACGTGATGTTCATCGCACCAGTTGAAAAATTCAATGGCATATTGGGTTGATTGAAAGCCTTCCGTAATTTCGCGCAGACCCATGCTGATAAATTCCGGATGGCAGTTTTTGACACAGTCAATTTGTTGCGGTGGGGTATAAATGCCCACAGCTTCAGTCGTGACTTGCAACACCATGTCCGGCACCTGGGTTTTCATTTCAGACATGAGTTCCTGATAGAGCCCAGCATCGAGTAGGTGTTCATCATGGGATCCGCGAACGTGTCCGTGCAAAACTGTGGCACCGGCGAGGAAACATTGTTTGGCTTCTTCGACGGTTTCGGCGATTGAAACGGGTAGATGTTTGTGATCTTTGTGGGTTTTTCTCGCGCCGTTGGGCGCAACCATAATGATTGAAGGTTGTGTCATTTAATTTGTTTCAAGGTTTTTTTCAGGGCGCTATCGAGCTTATTGACAATCTCTTCAATATGCCCGATATCGATTATGAACGGCGGGGCGAGTAAAACATGATCACCTCGGACACCATCGATCGTTCCGCCCGTGGGGTAACAGATGAGGCCATTTGCAAAGGCTACCTTTTTAAAGACTTTATTGAGTCCGAGTGATGGGTCGAAGGGTTCTTTGGTTTCACGGTTTGTGACAAACTCGAGTCCCAGGAATAATCCGCGCCCTCGAATATCTCCGATATTAGGATGATCTAAAAACCGCTCTCGCAATGCTTCCTGTAACCGGACGCCCTGTTGGCAAACCTTATCAAGAAGACGCCGGTCGATCATCGACTTGACCACGGCGTGAGCGGCTGCGCAGGCTACCGGATGACCGATATAGGTATGTCCGTGTTGAAAGAAACCACTGCCGTTTTCTATCGCCTGATAAATCTGTTTGGTACACAACATGGCACCGATGGGTTGGTATCCCGCTCCCAGTCCCTTGGCGATTGTCATGATATCTGGGGCAATTGACTCCTGATCACAGGCGAACAGGCTACCAGTTCGTCCCATGCCACACATGACTTCATCGAGGATAAGCAAAACGCCGTACTGATCGCAAATCTCGCGGATTCGTTTGAAGTAACCTTCAACAGGTGCTACTGCGCCCATGGTCGCTCCGACGACAGGTTCGGCAACAAACGCCATGACCTGATCTTCGCCCAAACGAAGGATTTCTGTTTCAAGTTCATTCGCGACGCGTTGTCCATAATCAAAATCAGACTCGCCAGGTTCTTTACCCCGATACGGATAACAGGCCGAGACGTGTGAGGTTTCAATCATCAACGGTGCGAAGGGTTCGCGTCGTAACATATTGCCGCCGGTCGCCAGTGCGCCAAGCGTATTACCGTGGTAACTCTGTAAACGGGCAATGACTCGATGCCTTTGTGGTTGACCCACTTCGATAAAATATTGTCTGGCGAGTTTGATCGCAGCTTCCATGGCTTCAGAGCCACCGGATACCAGATACACTCGATCCAGATCGCCTGGTGCGTGATCAATCAGTAAATCAGATAAAACTTCGGCAGGCACGCTACTGAAAAAACCGGTATGGGCAAATTCGAGATGATCGAGTTGTGCCTTAATGGCATCGATGATGACCGGATCACCATGGCCCAGGCAGGACACAGCCGCGCCACCGGAGGCGTCCAGGTAATGTTTGCCTTTATGGTCAATGATATAGACCCCATCGCCCTGGACCGCCAGGGGAGGTTCATTCTTACAATGTCTTGGAAATACGTGACTCATTTTTTTGCTGTCTGTTTAAAGATTAAGAAGATCGTAATCGTTGGCCGTCGGGATCGAAAGCTGCAGTTGTCGATATGAACGCAAAACAAAGCTCCCCCGCAATATTCACGGTCACAGACTGCTTGTCAAGCGGCTCTATATTAGTTTGATCGATCAGCGCAATGGCTACGGGCCTTGCGATTCGATAACCAAATGCGGCAGACGTGGTTTTACCAATGATTTGGCCATTGATGTAAACAGGTTCGTTTCCAAGTGGTTGTGCATCGGCATCGTTAAAAATGATCGACACTATGATTTTGTCTGATTGCTGTTCTTTGCAATCTATCAATGCTGATCTACCAATAAAGTCGCTGTTCCAGTCGAGAGTGAATCCGAGTCCTGCCTGAAACGGATTGGTATCGGTATCCAGGTCATGTCCAAAAGACAGAAATTGTTTTTCAACTCGCATCGACGTTTGAGCAAAAGTACCGGCTGGTCGTGCACCCGCCTTAATTAAAAGGTCGAACAACGGTGCAGCCGATTCTACCGGGCAGCTTATTTCCCATCCGGATTCACCGACATACGAAAGCCTGCTGGCTTCGATATCAATACCCCCAATGGTACTTTGGCAATAACTGAAATAAGGCATTTCAGGCAGAATGTCATTTCCCAGTAATCGAATTATTTCAGAGGACTTCGGCCCCATTAAAGCCAGTATGGCATAGTCGTCAGTTTGATCGGTAATGGTGACATCTTCATGATCGAATAAATGGCGTTTCAACCAACTGGTATTGCGTCGAATGGCGGCAGTTCCAACGCAGAGTCGCCAGCTAGTTTCGTCGATTCTGACTGCGGTTAAATCACTTTCGTAACCACCGCGCTCGTTGAGGAGTGCCGTATAGATAACTCGGCCGGGTGGTCTCAGCATATTGTTAGCGCAAAGCCGATTGAGGAATGTGCCTGCATCCGGCCCATTGATCAATAATTTCCCAAAGGTTGATTGATCAAAAATCGCGGCGTGTTCGGTAGCTGCTTTAACTTCGACGCCAACCTGATCAAACCAGTCTGGCCGTGCGTATGACAGCTTGGGTTCGTGTTGTTTATTAAAGTAAAAAGGTCTCTCCCATCCGAATATCTGACCGAAATGAGCGCCATGTTCAATCCATTTTCCATGTAGAGGTGTTAGTTTCAAATGTCGTGAAGAATTCATCTGATAACCGGGGTAATGAATATTGTAATGAGTACCCAGGATTTCCGGCATGCGTTGGCTCAAAGCTTCGACAGAACTCCAGCAAGCTGGAAATCGCTTCGGATCAGCCTCGTGTAAATCAGTGGGCATATGTCCATTTACGATGCAATGAGCCAGTGCCATACCGGCTCCGCCACCGGTAGCAACTCCAACTGAATTCATTCCACAGCCGAGAAAAAACCCTCGGGTTTCTGCGCTTTCACCGAGTAAAAATGATCCATCCGGAGTGAAACTTTCGGGGCCGTTTAATAACATTCTAATTTCGGCATTTTCCAGACAAGGTAGCCGATGTATGGCGTTATTTAACATGGGCTCAAAATGATCCCAGTCTTCCGGCAAAAGCTGAAACGCAAAATCCTTTCCAATTTTTTCAGGCGATATGGCCTTGCCCACCGGTTCAAAACAACCGACCAGTAATCCTCCCGAATCATCACGGATATAAAGATGACTATCATGATCTGACAGGGTCGGTAGGTTCCCTGTAATGCCTTCTATCGGATGGGTCAGCAAATAGAAATGTTCACAGGGCCAGACGGGAACATCGACACCCGCAAGAGCGGCATTTTCGAGGCTCCATAATCCACTACAAAGTGCTATAGCATCGCAGTTGATTTCTCCTCGACTGGTTTCGATGCCGACGATTCTGTCACCGCGAGTTTTGATGCCGGTAACATCGGTTTGTTCGAAAATTTTCGCACCGCGTGCTTTCGCACCCTTGATCAGGGCTGCGCATAAATCTGTGGGCCCGACCCGGCCGTCACCCGGAGACCAAACTGCACCGATTATGTCTTCGGTATTCATCATTGGCCATCGTTCTGCCGCTTCACCAATGCTAATTGAATCAGCTTCGACGCCATATAAATGGGCCAATGCCTGCTGGCGCTTAATGAACGCAAGGCGGTCAGAATTAGTTGCTATCGACAACGAACCTTTATTTATCCACCCGGTTGCCTGGCCGGTTTCTGCTTCGAGTTCGGTATACAGAGAGATCGAATATTTAATCAAATCGGTCAGGTTTTTACTCGACCTCAGAGCACGAACCTGAGCGGCTGAATGCCAGGTGGTACCCGAGGTTAGCTCATTTCTTTCTATTAAAATGGCGTCGCTTACACCGGCTTTGGCAAGATGATACAAAGTGGAGCAGCCCATGACTCCACCACCGATAACCACTACCGAGGCATGTGCCGGTAATTGATTGTTTTCTGACATGATTTAATGACTGTTTGAGATCACAGAATCTGACTGAGGAATTCCTGTGTCCTGGGGTCTTTGGCTTCGGTAAAAAAGGTTGAGGGAGGTCCATGCTCAACGATGACACCACGGTCGGTGAAATAAATATGATCGGCGATTTCGCGAGCGAAACCCATTTCATGGGTAACCAGAATACAGGTCATGCCTTCTTGAGCGAGATCTTTAATGGCCAGTAAAACCTCATTAACCGTTTCGGGATCGAGGGCGGCTGTTACTTCATCAAACAGCATAACGTCAGGATCCATCGCGAGTGATCTTGCAATCGCAACACGTTGTTGCTGGCCGCCCGATAATTCTCCCGGGTAGGCATTTTCCTTTCCGGTTAGGTTAACGCGGTTGATTAATTTTCGTGCGATTGCTTCAACTTCATCTCGTGGCTGTTTGAGTACCTTGAGAGGCGCCATCATGATATTTTCAATGGCTGTTTTGTGAGGGAAAAGATTGTATTGCTGGAAAACCATACCCACTTTTTTTCGCAGTGCCAGTTTGTCGAGTTCCGGGTTATTGACTTCAAGCCCTTCGACTTTTATCGAACCGCTCTCAATCGTATTTAACGCATTGACACATCGAATCAATGTCGATTTTCCAGATCCTGAAGGTCCAATTATACAAATAACCTCTCCCTTCATGACATCTAGCGAGACACCTTTCAGGACCTCCAGGTCACCAAAAGATTTATGCACCTGATTGATTGAAACCAATGGTTGATCCGGGGTCCAGGTTGTATTAGTCATTAGTCCTGCTCCAGTATTTATTGTTTAACCGAAAACTTGCTTTCAAGTTTCATGGTTAGGCGCGCGATAGGATAGCAATAAGCGAAAAATATGATCAGTGCAAATCCAAAAAAAGGCACCAGCAATTCAGGATGATTGTCTTCAGCTTCCATTGCCTGGCGTGACAAGGTCACGATTTCTTCAACCCCTAATAATGAAATTAGAGGGGTCGCCATTGTTAATATGGCATACCAGTTCATCCAGGGCGGGATCATTCGTTTGAAACATTGCGGTAGAATAATCATCCATAAAGTTTGTTTGCGCGAATAAGCGAGCGACTCGGCCGCTTCCCATTGTCCCGTTGGGACAGATTGAATAGCGCCGCGGACAATCTCTGAAATATTAGCCATTATAGGTAATGACAAACCAAACACGGCCTTGAGCCAGTCCGGAATCGGGATATAGGTATCACCAATTTGAATTTCAAACGGGAAGACAAGCATGACGATAAAAAGCAGCACCAGCCAGGGCGAATTTCGAAATAACTGAGTGATAAACCAGCAGGGCCTAGAAATCAATTTGATAGGCGAGATTTGTCCGAGACCCAACATAACACCCGCAATCGTGCCAACTAGCATGGTAAAAAAACTAACAATCAAATTAAGTAAAAAACCTTTGGTTACTAAAAATGGTAACCAACGCCAGAGCGCATCCGCCGCCTGGCCAAAACTGTAGTTACTCTGAGCTAATAATAAACCAGGCCATAGACCGATAATTAACAGTACCAGCAATAATTGTCGCGGAGAAAATTCGGCCATCCATCGACTAAATTGCAAGTCACCGGCAGTACCTGAAGTGCTCGAATATTTAAAGGGTTTTAAAACGGGTAAATCAGTAGAGCCCATTGGCATTTTATGCGGCCTCATGCGCCATACCCCGGGATTTTAATTTTACGTTCCCAGTGATTCATGCCCATGACCAGAATACCGACCAGAATAATATAAGCAAAAAACAGGAATAACATACAGGCATTTTGAGCGGTCGAATAATCGTTATAAATACTGATCATCTGGTAGAGCAGTTCAGGGACGGCAATTGCCAACGCCTGGGTTGTGGTCTTAACGAGGTTAACCAGATTATTGTTAAGTGCGGGTAGACTGACTCGAAAGGCGAGTGGAAATACGACATATAAATATATTTGAAGCCGATTCATACCGAGCGCTTCGGCAGCCTCACGGGTTGATTCGGGTACCGCTTCAATGCCCGAACGAAAAATCTCCACATTGAATGCGCCGGCAAAAAAAGACAGTGAAATGATGGCCCAGCCAACATTTGAAATAATCGGTACTTCGAGCCACCCGTCAGGTGAATAGGTCGGTGTAAACTGGCCTAGTGCAAAGTAGAAAAATAGTAATTGAATCAGTGGTGGTGTGTTTCGAAAAAATTGAATATAGCCCTGTAAACAAAGCCTGAGAGTTTTAGATTGGGCACCCTGTCCCCAAGCCCCGACAATGCCGATGACAACGCTTAATATGACGCAGATAACCGAAAGCTCCAGGGTCATCCATAATCCTTCGATAACCCGATCTGTTTGCGAAGAATCGTAGAAATAGATGAAATTCCACTTAGGATATACCTGCGCGAGATCGTAGAAGTATTGCTGAAAACCGTTCATAAATATTATCAGTGGTTTTAATCAAAAACGGCACCTGTGAATAAGGTGCCGTTATATAAAAAACTAACTAATTTTAGTTATTCGATCCAATCAGCAAATTTCGCATTTTGATCTTTCAGATACTGTGTAGCTTGAATGCCCCATTTCTTTTCAAGTTCCATCATCTTGCCTGATTGATGCATATTGAAAGTCAAACCAGACATGAAGTTACCGAAGATACAGTCTTTTTCATCGATTGGAACTGCGAGTCCCCAGGGATTGTCATCTTCACTGCTAAGCGGCATTTCCATGTTGTCATAGTTGCCGGAAGAGAGGTCAGACATGATTGAAGAGTCATCATAGACCCAGGCAAGGCACTTTTTGTCGCGCAGGGCCTGTTTGGCTTCAGCATTACCCGTAAATGCAAGAATTTTGGCACCATAACGATCAGATACGACTTTGTTATAGAAGGCACCTTGTTTGCCGCAAACTGGCTTACCGCGGAGGTCTTCCCATTTAGTGATACCTACCGCTTTAGGAGACATGATGTTAGTGCCCGAGGTGTAGTAATTGGGTTGAGTAATACCCACGAGTTTCCGCCGATCGGGACGATCAGACATGGTGGCTATCATTAAATCGATTTTGCCATTTTCTAAAAACTGCATACGGTTAGATGACTGTACAGCAACCAGTTCGATATCGACGCCCATGGCATCAGCAGCCATTTTGGCCATATCAGCTTCCATACCAACGATGGCGCCACTGGTGTTACGAAAGCCCCAGGGCTTGTAGTCAGCTTTAACGCCGACAACCATTTTGCCGCGCTTCATGACCTTGTTCCAGGTGTCGTTTGTGCAACTGGCTGCATGACCGGCGCTACTGGCGAGTATAAATGCTGCCGAAATGGCCGATAGTAATAGTGATTTTACGGGGTGCTTCATTTGTTTTCCTCCTGAAAGGATGTTGTCCAATCTCCAATATAACGGATCGGGTTGTTAGATTTATTGTGCCCTAAAAACATATGTCAAAAATAATGGAGTCGCCAATAATTTCTCTACGCTTAGTTTCTTATTATGGTTTGAAATATATTTAACAAATGTTATATAGTCAACAGAATTATTAACGATAATTAATTAAACATTTGAAAGCACTGCTCGAAACACTTCGAAAAACCCTTCCCAGCCTGACCCCGAAATTGGCTCAGATCGCTCGTGTTGTACTGGATCAACCGAACCGGGTGGCGACAGAGTCCATGCGCGCATTGGCCAAACAATCCGGGGTGACTGCGCCGACCATGATCCGATTTGCCCGCGAACTCGGGTTCGATGGTTACGATAGTTTTAAAAATGTGTTTCTCGCCAGCGTCAATGAGCAAGATTTTGCGGAGCGCGCAAACTGGTTGAGGCAGGCATCAGAAAACGATGGAATTTCATCGATAATTCAGAATAGTGCCGAAGCCAGTTATCGTAATAATCGTAAATTTTATCAATCCCTCGACATGACTGAAATCTGTCAGGCGGCTGATCTTATATTGAATGCTAACAATGTATATGTTGTTTCAGCGGGTGGTCTGCATAGTATTGCGAGTTACCTGCATTACGTCGGTAAGATGGCAGTACCTCAAATGCGACTGGCAGGGACTGGCGGCGGGGGACTGGTTGAAAGTTTGATTCCGCTGAAAAAAGATGATGTTGTCATTACGCTTGCCTTCAACCCCTATGCCCGATATGGCATTGAAGCAACCCGGTTTGCGTTATCACGCGGTGCCAAACTGGTTTTTTTTACCGACAGTCCTGCCGCGCCGTTGGCTTCTGAAGCGACTATTCTGTTATTACAGAAAACAGATAGTCCACAGTTTTTTCCATCGATGGTCTCTGTCATGTCAGCGGTAGAAACCCTGATATCGGTCATCGTGGCACGCAGTGGTGAGAATGCTGTTCAAAACATTGCGACCTATTCTGAAATTCGACGAAAAAGTAATTTTTATATCGATTAGTCGATTTTTTGCCCTTCCTTCTAATCCTCATAACTGATTGATTGAACCGATGAAACCTTCCAGAACTGAGATAGATAGCCTTGGTGAGCTGTCTATACCTGCCGATGCCCTGTATGGCATTAATACTGCTCGTGCTCTGAACAACTTTCCGATTAATGGTCGAAAACTTGGGGATGAAGCGGCACTGGTTCGAGCCTTCGGTTACCTCAAAAAGGCGGCCGCATTGGCCAATCGTGATCTCGGAGTGCTAACTGCGCAGACGGCTGATTCGATATCTCGAGCCTGTGACGAATTAATTAGCGGCCGTTTAAACCACCATCTTGTAGTCCCCTTGCTGGAAGGGTCGGGCGGAACTTCGACAAATATGAATATCAACGAAGTACTTGCCAATCGGGCGCAGGTATTTACAGGTCATCCGGTGGGTAGTTTTCGGGTCATACATCCAAATGATCATGTCAATTCGGGGCAATCTACCAATGACGTTATGCCCAGTGCGATGAAACTGGCGTGTTATCACCTTTGCTCGGGGTTAGTTGAGGCGCTCAAGGAGCTGGTACAGAGTTTATCCGTCAAGGTAGACGAGTTTTCAGATGTTTACCGTCTTGGACGAACCTGTTTACAGGATGCACAGCCCATGACGCTGGGGCAGGCTTTTTCAGGATACGCTGCCGTATTGAACCGGTCGTTAGAAAGAGTCCAGCTTCAACAGGCGCGGTTATTGACCATTCCACTTGGCGGGACTGCAATTGGCACCGGTTTGGGGTCAGTCAAAGGCTACCGGTCGAAGGTCTTTAAACATTTGAATGAATTGACTGGCCTGTCTATTGAACCTGCTTCGAATCGATTTGACGGCATGCAAAACCTCGATGAGTTTCAGCGCTTGTCTGCGGAACTCGAAATTGCGAGTGCTGCCATGGCGAAAATTGCCAAGGATTTAATCCTGCTGTCATCGGGGCCATCGGGAGGGCTCGGCGAAATTCAATTGCCCGCGGTGCAGGCCGGTTCTTCGATTATGCCTGGTAAAGTTAACCCGGTTATTCCTATGTCAGTGGTTCAGTTGTCTCAAATGTTACATGGCAACCACAGTTGCATCGCAATGGCCTGTCAGGACGGTATGCTTGAAATTAATCACTATGAGCAGGTGGTTGCCGACCGGCTATTTGATTCACTGCACCGATTTACTGAGATTACGACCAGTTTTTCAAGACTCTGTATTCGTGGCATTTGTGCCGACCGTGATCGGTCATTGGATAATCTCAGGCGTTCATTCGCTTTGGCAACGACCCTCGTACCGAAACTGGGTTACACCGCTGTCAGCCAGTTAGTTAAAGAGAGTGTCAAACAGAAAGTGCCTTTCCTCGATCTGGTCCAGCAGCGAAAACTGATGAGCGCGGAAGAAATCGACGAACTGATTATCTCCGTGGTTGATGCTGATTTATGAGCCGGGATGTAACACCGTTATCTTCGATCTGCCTGGTTGAACAATTAGCAGATTTTGTTTTCAATTTAACCCTGGACAATATTCCGAGTGAGGTTTTAGACGAAGCAAGCCGATGTGTTCTTGACACGGTCGGCGTCATTCTTTCGGGCCAATCGACAGATGTTGCTCAAAAAATTCGGGAATACGCTGCAAAAACCTATCAATCGGGACACTCACGGTTACTGGGTTTTGATCAGAGTTTGATACCAACCGGAGCCGCTCTAGTTAATGCAACCGCCGGACATTCACAGGATTTTGATGACACCAGTTATACCGGTATTATGCATAGGTCTGTGGTAGTTCTGCCGGCAGCATTGGCTATTGCCGAACAGTATGAGTTTGATGGGGCGGCATTGCTGGTGGCTTTTATTGCAGGTGTTGAAATCGAATATGCAATCGCTGAATTCTGCACCACTCATAATTATTTCGAAGGCTGGTGGACGACTGGTCTTTATGGGTCGCTCGGTGCGGCCGCAACCTCCGCTAAATTGCTTGGGCTGGATCGAGAAGGGATTGCACATTCGATAGCCCTCGGTCTTTCCTATACTCAGGGTGTAAAAGCGGTATTCGGAACCGACGCCAAACCATTGGGTTGCGGTATGGCAGCCAGTCGCGGAGTTGAAGCTGCATTACTGGCGGCAAACGGTATGACCGGACCGCTTGATATCTTCGAGAATGGTAATGGTTTCCTCAAACTCTATAATCAGGGCCAACAACAATCTCAGTTTATCGGAGAGTGGTTTGAACGCTGGCGGCTATTAAATCCGGGTATTCTATTCAAGTCATATCCGGTTTGTTCCGCTGCCCAGGCCGGTGCCGAAGCCGTTCTGAATCTGATTAACACAAACAATCTTGGTCCTGATGACGTGATATCGGTTTTGGTAGATGTTCCACCGCTAGTGCGGATTAGCCTGGTTTATGATAATCCGCAATCGTTGCGCGAGGCCCAGTTTTCCATGCCTTTTGCTGTGGGTTGTATGTTGGCTTTCGAGCAACTAAAACTAGAGCAGCTTCAAGCGCCTACCTTGTCCGATGGTCGTCTTCAAACAGCTATGCAAAAGGTTACAACCAGAGTCCCTGACTGGCTTGCCTCTGATGCTTCAGTGCTAGAAAGATGCCCGGAAGGCGCCGGTGTGACGATAGCAACCAGACAAGGTCAATTGTATGAAGAGTTTCTGGATCGTCCCACCGGAATGCCCGGAAATCCAGTGTCGACTGATCGACTAATAAGCAAGTTCACCGAGTGCGCGGCATTCGCAGGAATGGAACTGAACATCGCTTTAGAGCTGGCAGCTAATTTACTTCAGATCCGTAATTGCCGCGATGTCAGCCGTCTGACGAAAAGCTGTTTCGTCCAAACTCGTCATTAATTTGGTCGGGTTGCAATAAATTTTAGCCGAGAAAAACTGACGCCATTTTTTATGGCAATGAAGTCAAATTGAATTTGCTTAACCACTATTGGTTAGGACTCTCGTTAACCTAACAGGAACCGGTTTTCGATTGGAATAAATTCACTGGCGGCATTCATCAGCGATCTCGCTGTTAGTTTAGCGACGCCATATACTTCGACTCTTTTACCTTTATCAACTCTAATTTTATTGACCAGTAAATCGAAGTCTCCATCGCCAGATACCAGAACAATAATATCGGCTTCATCGGAATACTCCATCGCATCCATGGTAATTCCAACATCCCAATCACCTTTTGCTGATCCATCCGCCCTTTGTATAAAAGGTTTTAGCTTCACCTCGAACCCTATAGCCCGCAAAATATTTTGAAATTCCTGTTGTTTACGATCACCTCTATCCGTTGTATAGGCGATTGCCTTTAAAACCTGCCTGTCGAAAGTTGCTCGCGACCAGAACATGTTGTAATCGAAATTTCGTTTGAAAATTTGTCTCGAGGTGTTGTATACGTTTTGCACGTCAACAAGGATGACAACTTTTTTCATTAAAGGGTACCTCTAAAAGTTATCGATGACCTGATCAGCCATCCGCAGGAAAATGGGCGGCGTAGGCTGCTTTGAATGCAACCTCCTGAAACACTTTTAATCCAGTATTTGCAAATGAAATGGGCAGAGGATTGTCCGATAGAGCTGATTTTATCTGCGAGGGAGAAAGTATGACAACATCCAGATCGTTAATCAGTTGTATCGCCGCCTCTAGTTTAAAGCTGACGGCACCGCCCGCAAATTTTCCTTTAGGCATGCGTTCTCGTATGACCGCTTTATCAACGCTGTAATCACGCATGAGTTTTGAAAAGTCAGATTGAAACTGTCGAAGGTCTTCGGTGTCATGTGCTTTTTTTAAAGTTAGTTTTCTTACCCGGCAATCGGGTAATATAAATTGCCCCTTATCGAGTTCAAGTAAACAAATTACCGCATCACTGCCGGTTAGGTCTACGCCGCAAATTCTCATGCTTGTCCAGTGTTTGAAGGTTTAAATTCATCTTTACAGATTTGTTAGGCAATTGACAGCTGATAGCGCCGATTTGTGGGTTATCTATAGGGCAGCTCTAAAAATGCACTTTTTCCGCGCGGCCCAAAGCAGCTTCGCTGGGGCCAGCTTTTGCGGTGTCGCCTAAGAGCGCCTACTTTTGGTGTTCTACCTTCGGAGCGCCTAACCGCTGCATGCATGCAGTCGTCCGCGCGGAGCTTCCTGGTACTCACGAAAAAGTCACTATTTTTAGAGATACTCTACATTCTAAATCGACGTGTAAGGCCTTCCTGGGGATCCATATTTGCTGAAAACTAACCCAGAGCTTTTCCGCGGAAGACTTGCTGTAATTTAACCGTAAACTGCTTTGGCCCCACTAACCTCTACCGTCTCACCACAAATATAGCGGGCTTCGTGCGAGGCCAGAAAGGCGATAACGTCGGCAATTTCGTCGGGTTCGGCGATATGACCCAGTGGAACCGATTTACCGAGTTCTTTTACAGCCGTATCTGGATCAAGGCCACGCCGAATAAAGCCAGTTCTTAACATGGGTGTATTAACTTCATTCGGGCAAACGGCATTGACACGGATGTTGTCGGGGGCGTGGTCACGGCCGAGATTTTTGGTTAAGGCGGCGATGGCTGCTTTACTGGTGCAGTAGGCGACATGCCCGGGCCCGGGATATATGCCCCAGGTAGAAGAGGTGTTGACAATGGCGCCACCGCCGGCCGTTTGCATATGTGGGATGGCTGCGCGGCAAAGAAAAAATGCAGCCGTTAAATTAACATCAAGCGCACTGAACCACATGTCATCGGTGGTTTCGAGAATGGTTCCACGTGGAATTATTCCAGCATTATTAATCAGGATATCGACGCCGCCCAGGTCCGTAACTGCGGTTTTAATCAAAGATTCGCAATAGGTTTTTTTGCGCAGGTCACCGGCTAGAAATCGTGTGTTTAGGCCATTTTTGGTCAGATGATTTTGAAGGTCTTCGCAGTCTTCGTCACTTCGATCGGAGAATAGAACCTGTGCGCCTTCACGGCTGAATAATTTAACCAGGGCTTGTCCAATACCGCCGGTACCACCGGTTATTACTACCTTTTTGTTTTCAAAACGCATATCAATTAAAACCGAGAAGCTCGAAATGAATTGATATTGTGGCTTGGCTTTTCATTATTTGCCAGTTCAGCAATTAACTTTCCGGTGATTCCGGACAGCGTTAAGCCAATATGTTGGTGACCAAAGGCAAACAGGATGTTTTTCGATCGAGGGCTGTAATCGATTACTGGCAGGGCATCGGGAAATGTGGGGCGAAACCCCAACCAGTCCTGATCGGGTTGTTCGGGTAGATCAAACATTTGCCGGGCATGGCGAATCAGGTAGGTTATATTTTTTGAATTTTTCCTATTATGATAACCCCCGATTTCCACGGTTCCGGCAAATCGTAATCCTTCATTCATGGGCGTTGCGTAAAATCCGGCTTCATTCCAGCTGACAGGCCGGTTGAGCAAATGCTGAACCCCATTGAACTGCACGTGATAGCCGCGTTCGGTATCCAGCGGTAATTTTTCAGCACCGGTGCCAGTAACGCTTCGAGAAAATGCACCTGCGGCGACAACCAGTTTATTGACTTTAATAGAGTCGCCGTTATCGAGTTGAACTCGAATGTGATGATCTGAAACTTCGACATTTTGGGCCTTTGCGCGAATATATTGACTGTTATTATCAAGCAGAAATTTGAAATACCGTTGGCATAAAGTTTCGGGATTTAAAACCTGACTGGCTTGATCAAAAAGAATACCCTTCTCAAAACGCATGGTCATTTTAGGTTCCAGCTCTCTTATTTCGTCGCTGCTAACCTCCTGAAGTGATATTCCGAGGGCCTTGCGTCTATCGTTGGCTGTCCGGGCTGCATCAAATTCCTGTTGGGTTTTGTAAACATACATGCAACCCTGTTGTTGAATTAAGTCTTCTGTGCCAGTCATCTCTATTAAGGGCGAGAAACCCTGATAGGTTTTAGCAAGCAGCTCGGCGAGCGAATCACTAATCGCCTTTACTTTAGCCTGACGACAATTGGATAGAAATCGAAATGACCAATCTGGATGTGTCAGTGCGTACCAGGGATCCAATGTGAGAGGCGTGTTTTTTGAAAAAATGAGTGAAGGTAGTCGTCTGAATATGGATGGATTATTGACTGGGACCGTAGCGTAATCAGCAATTGTGCAAGCGTTACCGGATGAGGTTCCCGAGCCAGGGCCTTCGGGATCGATCAAAACAATGGGAAAACCTTTTTTCTGCAACCAAATCGCACAGCTCAGGCCAACAAGGCCTGCACCGACAATCGCAATAGTTTGTTTAGTTTGAGTCATTTTGAATAAATTTTTAAATCAAAGGCCAATTCTCGGGTTAGTTGAGGTGAATGTCTAGCTTCAGGCAGGTTTGATATTTAGCGATAAAGATTTTTGGCAGACATCTATTTAAACCCCGAGTTGATATACTGCGGTAATTTCCAAACTCGAGAAAAATAATGAATGTAGTGAAACCGCGTCAGCCAGTCCCGAAACTTGATATTGAGACACTCAGTGGAAGCTGGTCGTTGGCTGGTCAGAGTCCAGAAAACTTTACCATGATTGTTTTTTATCGAGGCTTACATTGCCCTATTTGTAGTAAATACGTTGGCGAACTTAATAAAATGGTTTCAGATTTCGCTGAAATTGGTGTGAAAGTTCAGGTTTTGAGCGGCGACAGTAAAGAACGTGCCGAACAGACTGCCGTTGATTGGCAGCTTTCTAATCTAGATGTGGGTTACGGTGTAACGACCGAACAGGCTTGTGACTGGGGTTTGCATCGTTCAGCTGGACGTGGAATGACGTCGATTGGAATCGAAGAACCCGCTGAGTTTAGTGAACCCGGCTTATTTATCGTCCGAACGGATGGAACCCTGTACTGGTCTCAAAT
>JBLIOG010000027.1:0-26893 GCA_047639625.1 Gammaproteobacteria bacterium | reverse complement strand
GGAGTGCGTATCAATCCGTTTAACAGAAAATTTTCCTTAACGGGTAATCTTTTTGTCAATTACATGCTATCGGCTATTGCAAAAAATTATTAAATGTGAAAATACGCTTGAATAATGGCTCTATTATATTGCGTCCAACTTAATTTTGCATAATTGCTTATCGCCTGCATTAGAAAGTACAAACTGACCTTTAATATATTTTTATTGGATAACGACATAGAACGTTGTACTCATTAACACGGTTATCAACACGTCGCTAGGATGATTCTGGAAAGTGTGCAAAATTCATGGTCTGCTCTGAATGAAATAGGCCCGAAGACTTTCTACAAATTTACTCATAAAAGTCATTGAACAAAAAATTTATACCACCTAATTCATATTCATGTATGAAAATCCTAATCCAGATTAATGTGAATTTTTCCCAAATTAAAAATTATTTTCAATTTATTTATCCGACTCTCTTGGGGGGGGCAGCCAATTTGAAATAGTATTTAACGATATTAGAAATGTGCCGCGCATTAAATGACTGATGTGTAAGGCCTCTGAGCTTAAGCGATCTACCTTTGCAGAGCAGTGAGGCATTGGCCGTCGTAATAAAAAGTACCTTTATCCTGAAGATTAAATTGCCTGTTCTGAAATAAAAGGAATATTTTAACGCTCTTGGAAAATGCCAATACTAGTGGAAAATCAGCCGTGCCAATATCGGTTAATAAAGGCGGGTCGAGCGCTCGTGACTAACCTTAGAATGTGATTCCAATGTGACCTGTAATTAATAATGACACTTAATGAAAACGAGTTATTAGTTTTCGCCCATAAAATTCACGACATTTTCTATCAGCATTGAGCGTAGTACCGATTAAACATGATGATATTTTATACGAGAGTGTCCCTTAATTAGTCTGTTCTTCTTTCTCTGTTACAAATTTTCTATCGGGCAGCTGTGGTATGACTGCTTACCCAGCGCACAATATCTTTAGCCCCCATTGCGCCGGCCTGACGAGCGACCTCTCTTCCATCTTTAAATAAGGCCAGCGTGGGAATACTACGGATGTTGAACTGTGCACCCAGTTGTTGCTCAGCTTCAGTATTAACTTTGAGTAAACGAACCAACGGTTCAAGCTGTTCGGCAGCCTGTTGATAGGCTGGGGCCATCATCTTGCAAGGGCCGCACCAGGGAGCCCAGAAATCGACCAGTACCGGGATTTCATTGCGCTCGATGTGCTTTCTGAAACTGGCGGCTGTTGCGGCATGTGGCTGGTTGTCGAAAAGCGAAGATTTACATTTTCCGCATTTGGGTGTTTCTTTGAGACGTACCGTGGGGATACGATTGGTAGCATTGCAGGTCGGACATACGAGATGAAGGGAGTCGGCCATTTTATAATCTCAAATCAATTAATTACTTCAGTCTATATAAGGTTGAATCAGCTCTTTCCAATTACTCCAGACGTATATCAGCCTTCGAAACGCCGCAGTCTGGCGCGTAATTCCTCCAACTCTTCAAGTAGATCCAGGGCGCAACGGGTAAATCTAAATATACATTTTTATCCTCAACGTGATGAAGAGGGTGAGGAGCAAACTCGATTTCAAGGAATAAATCACCCTTTTCTCCGCTTCCTATGCCTGCACCACCTTGTTTCGCGAGACGAATTTTTTGCCCCTGGTGAACACCTTTGGGAATCTGTACGTTCAGGGTTCGGTCTCTGATTTCAGGTCGACCTTCTGCGTTAAGCTCCGGGTCTTCGCCGATTTTCGTCAACGCCGCGTTGGCCAAACAGGCTTTCGAAAAAGTCACTGAATTCGGACTCTGTAAATCTTTCACCCTGATGCTCAAAACCCTGATCCCAGTCGGACGGAGGATGAAAGCCCCGTCCCGTTTGCCAGTTCGCGCCAAGCTGATCATAAGCGGCTCGGTTTTCCGGATCTTTCAGCACTTCATTGTCCCCGCTAACTGTTTGAACCTTACGCGCAAGCTTGCGATACGAACGTTTGATTTAATCTTGACTTCGATGGTGTCGTAATAATCTTTAAATTCCATCGCGGGCTCCTTTTTTGGCAGAAACCTCCGACTTTTCCTTTCAACTCCGGTTTTGAAGCAAGCTTATCTAGCATAGCTTACGAAGTATCGATTGCGATTATCCGTTTAACATGCGAAGCAATTGGTGCACTCAGAAGCCCAATCCCTGCACCAACGCCCATAATGGTCATATGCTCATGGAGTAATATCTGTTCCCCCATAGAAGAGGCAATGGCGTTAGAAAGCTGGGTTTGAAATCAAATTCATTATAATGAAAACCTACAGGTTTATTTCACTCTGAAATTCTATGTATCCTCAGGTTGAATTGCGGTGAAGGCTATCATCTGTTCGTTGTGCTCTTGCAAAAGTCAAAGGCTTCAAGGGGCGGGAAGCAACATTTGAGGCAAATTTATGATGACGTACGCCAGAACCCAGCTTTTTGATATGCTCAGAACGTGGTTTGTTAATCAGTGACTAGACTGGTTTGGGGGCAAGACCTCAAGGGCCAAGTCAAAATATCTCAATGACAATCTGGCGGAATTTCTACCTTGAGCTGATTTAGCGCCTGTAGTGTGACCCTGTAATCCAGGTTTATTTTCGTTCAGCGATGGCTTGGTTTTAAGCTGGCGGGATAAAGGTTAACCACCAGGCGAAACGGGTATAGCAACATTGCTACCATCAACAGTTTGACCGTGAAATCACCGAGTGCCCAGTTCATCCATGGCAAGCCGCTCCCTGCAAACGCCAGGCTGAAAAATATTGCGGTGTCGAAGATAGAGCCAAAGAAACTGGAAACTGTGGGCGCTTTCCACCAGGTGGCTGTGCGTAGTTTGTCGAAAATGACAATATCCATCATTTGGCCAATGACGAATGCAACTCCTGAGGCCAGCGCAATCCGTAGCATTGAGAATGCATCTTCGTTGGTCGTGAGAGCAGTCAAAATCGCAATTCCCTGATCCTCAGCCACTTCGCTGGCAATCCCGATTGCGGTCAGCAGCGATAAGATTACGCCAAGCGCAAACCCAATGTAAACAACTCTGCGAGCGGATTGCATGCCATAAATTCGGTTCGTGGTATCGGTCACGAGAAACGCGATTGGATAGGTAAATGCTCCCCAGGTCAGCAACTCAGCCAGGTTGGACCGGTAACCTGCCAGGTTAACAACTTGATCGATTGGGATTTGTACCAGAACGTTGGATATCAGGATAACCAGCGCCATTGCAATAACGGATGGCAGAAGGCGCATAATGCTGGGCTTCGGTTCGTTCATGTCAGTTAATCAAATCAGGCAATCGGGTTTATTAAGCGGCGCCATTTTACTTGTCTGGAGTGGAAGATCAATGAGGTTGGCGGATAATGGATATTGGGAAATAAATAAACTGTTTAATAGTTTTTAGTGACGTCGAGATATATCGGCTTAGTGCAGACAGGGCATTGAAAGCTCTCAACAGTCTGTGAGAGGTTTCATGTGACCTCAAACACCGCATGATATTCCTGACTAAACGATCTGCAAGAGGAAGCCCGCGAGTATTGATATCCTGTTAGATGCTCGGATAATGACCAGAATTTATCCCTCACCGGTTTGTATACTGGCACTTGTGCGACATATTCAGAACTTCACGAAAATGGCTGTCGCAGCCAATCCGCGCTGGAGAGATAAAGCACAGGTCATTGCATTTGCGCCTGACAATGGCGTACATATAGCCCCATCTGCAGGAAAATGCAATCACGGATTAGATGGCCTGGAGGATATGGATATTTTCCTTTGTTACGGAATTTATACCAGGGCAATCAAAAATTGATAAGACTAATCGTTATAAGGTTATATATGAGCATATGTTCCCGTGATAACAAATAATCCAGGGATCTGAGATCTACTCCAGTACTTATAGATCTGTGATATCGTGCGTTTCGTGAAAGCCAAAACATTAGGTTTTAAACAAAGAGTTGTTTATTCTAGAAGCATTAATAACGCCATTTGTATCCACATAGGACATAACGAGAAGAAATGGGTGAAAAAAGCGATTACACCAATAAAACACAATTGATTTCAGACTTTATTGACGCCGGTATTGCTCCGGAATCACTTGCAGTTGCTGCGGCTACTGCGAACCGGCTCTGTATCCAATCTAGGCAGTTGAATGGCGGTGCCCTCAACCCTGGCAATCATATCGACTATCAGCATCTCTTTTTTGAGCTTGCCAAAAAAGCGACAACATGACGCAGCCATTTAAGACTATTGAGGATTTGCGGGCTTGTTTTGTCGCTAACCCGGCCTCGATTTTGGACGTGACTATCAAAGCTTTGTCTGAACTCGAAAATCTCGGCCGCCAGCTAAATGCCGTGGCTCACATTGCTAGTGACGACGCGATAGCAAGGGCTGAAAGGCTTCGTGATGCGATGTTACGAAATGAAGGCGATTGCTCAGCGCCACTTTTCGGAATCCCTCTAGCCCACAAGGACCTTTATATGCGCGCTGGCTGGCCATGTGAAGGTGGCTCTAAGGCACTCGCCGGTAATCTTGCTCAAAAAACCGCATTTGCTGTCGACAGGCTGGATCAACAGGGGGCAGTGGATTGTGGGCGATTAACATCGGTGGAGTTCGGCCTGGGCACAACTGGACATAATTCTTACGCGGGGACACCGACCAACCCCTGGAACCCGAAATATATTTGTGGTGGCTCCTCATCGGGATCCGCAGCAGTAGTGGCGGCCGGCATCGTCCCTGCTTCTCTCGGTTCTGACACAGGTGGTTCGGTTCGTCTACCTGCCGCAGCATGCGGCCTTGTCGGCCTAAAACCGACGCATGGCCTGGTAGGCCGAAGTGGTGTGATAGCACTGTCTCCTACGCTCGATACTGTCGGTCCGCTAACACGCACGGTGCGCGATAGTGCGATTGTCTTGCAGGCTATTTCTGCAGCGGATGATAAGGATTCCAGTTCAGTGTCCTGCGATCTAACGAACTTGCTTACTATGCTCGAAGGCGGGCTGGCTGGCCTTCGAATTGGATGGCCATCCAATTATTTTTTCGAAGATACAGAAGGCTCGGTCGGCGACGACATTAACGAAGTCTTTAGCCTTTTGGAACGTCTTGGTGCCGAGTGCGTTGATGTCGCAATGAGTGGGATCGAAACCGCCAATGTGATGTCGATGCTCATTACTGCGGTGGAGGGTGCCTCCCTACATCAACGTACGATTCTGGAAAATCACCATAATTTAGAAAAGCAGTCGCTGGCACGCCTGTTGGTTGGATTGTTTGTTCCCGCCGTAGATTATCATAATGCACTGACGAATCGGGCTTCACTGGCGAAACGTGTTCTGGAAGATACTTTCGAGTTAGTTGATGCTGTGATCACTCCGATCTGGCCGTACCCACTGCCGACAATAGAAGCGAGTGATGTGGGTGCAAATCCGGAAGCCGCTGCAATGGTACTGCGCTCTGGTCGTAACACTCGCCCGGTAAATTACCTGGGCTTTCCCGCAGTGAATGTGCCGATCGGGTTTGATTCTAACGGTCTACCTACCAGCGTACAATTAATCGGTGCACCCTATACCGAGTCTAAGCTGTTGCGCATCGCCCGAGCACTCGAGCGAGAACTGAATTTCTGGCCTACGCGGCCCAGACTGGCCGCAGAGACACAATAGCTGGCTCTGATTAAGTTTACCCAGAGGATTCCAGCGATATCAGGTAATCGAATCTTTGTTTGGTAACCAATCTCGCCCAGGTACTGCTGCTAACAGTTCCCGAGTGTAGGCGTGTTGGGCATTTTCAAACAGCGTGGCGGTTGCGCCTTCTTCGACTACTTTACCCAGTTTCATAACCGCAATACGGTCGCAAACTTGCGCAGCGACACGTAAATCGTGGGTGATGAAGATCATCGATAGTTGTAGTTCTTCGCGAATTTCGGCAAGCAATTCGAGAATTTGTGCTTGAATCGAAACATCAAGCGCTGATACAGGTTCGTCTGCTACCAGGATTTCAGGATCTAACGCCAGTGCCCGCGCGATACCAATACGCTGGCGCTGGCCGCCGGAAAACTCATGTGGATATCGATCATAAGCACGTACGTCGAGACCGACAATTTCAAGCATTTCACGGGCCCGTTTTTTAGCATCGGCCTCGCTCGATCCAAGAATAATCGGACCATCGGCAATTATCCTGCCGACCTTACTGCGCGGATTGAGCGATGCATAGGGATCCTGGAATACCATTTGGATTTTAGATCGGTAGGGCCGCATAGCCGCTCGATTAAGTGGCCGCAAATCAACGCCCTGATACAGTATCTGGCCCGCTTCGGCATCGATGAGACGAACGATACAGCGTGCCAGGGTCGATTTACCCGAACCAGACTCCCCAACCACCCCGAGTGTCTCACCTTTATGCAGTTTGATATTAACCGAGTCGGTCGCTTGCACTACATGCTCACTCTTGCCGAAGCCGAACAAGCTTCCACCAGAACGATAAGTTTTTGTCAGGTCCTTGACTACAAGTTCCTGCTGCTCAGATAACTGTCGTGCCGGACGAGGAACCAGGCTCGGAACCGCTTTAATCAATGCCTGCGTATAAGGGTGTTGAGGACTGTTCAAGACTTTATGGGTAACATCAAGCTCCACTATTTTTCCATTTTGCATGACCGCAACTCGATCGGCGATATCAGCAACCACACCAAAATCGTGAGTGATAAACAAAACACCGGTATTGTGACTCGATTGTAACTCTTTAATCAGCTTCAGAATTTGCGCCTGGGTTGTTACGTCGAGGGCAGTTGTGGGTTCATCGGCTATGAGTATTTTTGGCTCCATCGCCAGTGCCATTGCGATCATTGCACGCTGGCGCTGCCCACCTGATAACTCGTGCGGATAGGCTTTGATAATGCGCTCAGGATTGGGAAGGTGGACATCTGCTATCTGCTTTAGTGCACGCGTGCGGCGTTCCTGTCTGGTTAAATTGGCATGAAAACGAATGACCTCGTCGATTTGTTTGCCAATAGTCAAAACTGGGTTTAAAGCAGTCATTGGTTCCTGGAAAATCATCGAAATTTCACTGCCTCGTACCTGGCGCAGTCTCGCCGCATTCGCCAGAGTCAAATCTTCTCCATTGAACAAAATTTTACCCTGGTCGACACGGACGTGCGGTGCGGGGAGTAAACCCATTATGGCGCGTGCCGTAATCGATTTGCCCGATCCAGACTCGCCCACCAGGCAGAGGATTTCATTGTTAGCGAGGGTATAACTAACGTCTTCGACGGCATGCTCACGTTCTGCACCGGCTGGTAAACGAACAAACAAATTACTAATATCGAGTAGCGGGGGATTGATGGCAGTCATCTGTGGTCTCGCAAACGCGGGTTTAGCGCATCGTTTAAGCCTTCGCCAACGAGATTTATAGCTAGTACGGTGAGTAATATAGCAATGCCGGGAAAGGTACAAACCCACCAGGCAGAGCGTAAAACCGTACGGCCAGCACCAATCTGGAAACCCCAGCTGATGATATTTGGATCGCCCAGGCCGAGAAACGATAATCCGCTTTCGATGAGTATAGCGGTCGCGACCATGAGCGAGCCTGCGACAATAATGGGTGACAGGCAGTTGGGTAGTATTTCACGCAACATAATCCGTACATCGCCCATACCGACAATATGACAGGCTTGCACAAACTCGCGATTTCGGAGGGAAATGAATTCTCCGCGCACTAGTCGTGCTACTGCAGGCCAGGAAACAACTGCAATAGCGATAATGATACTATTGATCGATGGTTTTATAATCGCAACGATTAATATTGCAAAAATAAATGACGGGATGGTTTGAAACATTTCAGTGACGCGCATTAGTACATCGTCAATCCAGCCACCGAAATAGCCCGCGAGGCCACCGAGCATTACGCCAAGTAATACCGCAACAGCAGTAGCCAGGCCGCCAATCATCAAAGAGGTTCTGGCACCATGTGCAATACCGGATGCCACATCACGGCCGAGCGTGTCACTGCCCAATGAAAAGCCGTTTTCACCGGGAGCAGACATCGGTTTACCCGCGAGCGAAAAAGGATCGTCAGGGAAAAATAATGCCGCAGTGCCAGCGAGAAAAAATACCACCAACAGAATGATCATTCCGAAGACGGCCGAACGATTGCGTCGATATAATCGCCAAAACTCCATTTAACCTACCTCAATGCGCGGGTCGAGAAATGAGTAAATCACGTCTACCACAAGATTGATCGCCACCACTAGCAATGCGCACAACAGGAATATTCCGAGCAGTAAATTTAAATCTCGAGCAAACAGCGCCTCATATGCGAGCATACCCAGACCCGGCCAGGCGAAAACGGATTCGACAATGACCGAACCACCAATTAATGCACCTACCTGTACCCCCGCCATTGTCACCACCGGCAGCAATGCATTGCGTAGAATATGTCCGAATACGATGCGTCTCTCGGTTAAGCCTTTGGCACGGGCCGTAATGACATAATCCATCCCGGCCTGTTCGAGCATGGATGCACGCATCAGTCTTGTATATAACGCCAGATAAAATAATGAAAGGGTAATGGTTGGCATCACTAAATGATGTGCAATATCTTTCACCCGGTCCCAGCCTTCATAAAAGGCTGCGACATTTTCCATACCGCTAGTTGGAAACCAGCCGAGCTTCAGTGAGAACACCACAATCATCATCAAGCCAATCCAGAACAGTGGGGTTGCATAGGTAATCAGGGCAAAAATAGAAATTAAATTATCGCGCCAGGTATTGAGTCCAGAGGCCGCAATCAAGCCTAAGACAATGCCCAGCCCAACGGCTATGAGAATGGTCGAGACCATCAATAACAAAGTAGGGACAAATCTATCCATCACTAAATCGATGACAGGCATGTCGTGTCGAAATGAGTAACCCAGGTCGAAACTGAGTGCGTTCTTTAAGTAAACTGCCAGTTGCACCGGCAACGGTTTATCGAGCCCGAATTTCTGGCGTAGTTGCGCCATATATTCTGGCGTCGCTGAACCAGCCTCACCCGCCAGTACATCGGCAGCGTCGCCTTCGGCCATATGCAGTAGAAAGAAATTGACCACCAAAATTGCAATCACCACTGGAACGGCCTGGATTAGTCGTTTTAATACATATCGAACGCGGGTCGCAGCTAGACTCATTAGATTTAATAGTGGCCTGAAGACAAATTATTCAAGATTTCATACTCTAAAATGTGTAAGTGTGTGGTCTAACTCTAACAGGCTTGCTCTAGTCAGGTAAGAACCCCCCTGCATTTATTTTGCAGGGGGGTCTCGTATTGCTTATATTTTTTCTTATTGTTTCAGATAGCTAAACAGAATTACTGATCGAGCCATGCGCGATCAAAAGACGAATAAGAACCCATTGCTGAAAACGCGTGATCCTTTAGCTTCTCATTATATACAGTAATAAACTGCAATTCGAATAGATTTACAACCGGCATATCCATTGCCAATTTGTCCTGAATTGTGTGATAAATCTGAACTCTTTTTGCCGGATCAGCCGATGTAGCGCCAGCCACTAATAACGCATCTAACCCTGCGTCACTATAACCACTCGAATTAACAAATGGTGTGCCTTTACGAATTTGATCTGTGCCGTAATGACGATGAACGCCGATTACTGGATCAGGAAGTTGATAGAAGTAATTCATGTTCATCGCAAAATCATAATCACCGTATACGCGCTTTATCCAGGTAGGGACGTCTTCATAACGTAATTCTAACGAGATACCAATTGCGCCCAGCGCTTGTTTGACATATTCACCAGCACGGCGCCAATCTTCACCATAAGGAATTAAATCTAGTACAGCTTTTGCTCTCACACCGTTACTATCAGCGGTATATCCAGCATCATCGAGCAATTTGATTGCCGCAGCCACGTTAGGGCTGGCTGGATAGTTAGCTGTCGCTTTATACAAACCAGTCGGTGCAAAGTTCGATGACAGAGCAGAGGTTGCAGCTTTACCATAGCCGAACCAGATGTTATCGATCAAAAACTGTCGATCTATTGTTAGTGATATTGCCTGTCTGATGGCAACCTTGTTAAACGGTGGTTTGTTAACAGAAAACTCTAACAATGCCATCGGATTAATCATCGAATAGCCATCGGTAGTAGTACCAATGCTATCCATCTTGCGCAAACGTACAACATCTACATTTGGAATCGCGCCATAAGCGCCGTAATGCACTTCACCGCTTTCCATTGCGGCAGTCCGAGTCGACGCATCAGGTATGATACGGGCAACTACTCGATCCAGCAAAGGCAGGCCTTCTTTCCAGTAATTTTCATTTTTGTCAAGTCTTATGTATTGACCCTTTTTCCACTCAACAAATTTAAATGGCCCTGTACCGACAGGCTTATTGCTAAGCTTAGCGGACCGAATGTCGGTGCCTTCCAGTAAATGTTTAGGGACAATTGGTGACTCATAACCAGCAAAAGCTCGCATCATATACGGCGCAGGCTTTGCCAGTTTAAATATCGCAGTATGTTTATCCGGGGTCTGAATTTCAGTCACTTCTTTGAAAGAATTGGGGCCGCGTGGATGAAATTTCTTAAGCACGCTCATAATTGTGAATTCAACGTCAGCCGAAGTGAAGGGCTTACCATCATGCCAGGTCACGCCTTGCTGTAGTTTAAAAGTCACGGTTAAGCCATCGTCACTGATGTCAAAACTTTTAGCCAGTTCGGGGACAGGATTCAAGTCCAGATCGTAGTCGAGTAGTCCCTGATAAATCTTGGGAGCAACCAACCCTATCGGACCAGACGTCGAGAGATAAGGTGCCAACGAAGGTGGCTCGGGCTGCACTATTTGGATCAGGGTACCCCCTGCTGTTTGTGCCCATGAGTTGCTTGATACCAAGACCGCGCTGGCAATGGCAAAGCCTAGCCATTTTTTTAATGTCATTCTTTGTTCCCCTCATATTATTTATTAGACGACCGGCATGTTACCCAGAATTTATTGTTAAAGGAAAGAATATTTAGGTCTTAGTTGAAATTCAGGTATCGGTCCTTTAACTATGGTTTGGTTTGGATCTACCGAGGATGAAACCGGAATAGAAGCCTATTTCCCCTGGGAACTTGTTGATCAGAGGATGCATCAACTATAAAAAATGTTCGACTACTTTTCCTTGATACGACTATCTAAGTCAGACAGACTCTCAGGTTCAGTTAGATTTATAAATTCATTATGGCTATTTTAAAAATTGCAAGAATGGGTAACCCGGTATTAAAAAAGGTTGCCAGTCCAGTACTGGATATATTGGGTGAGGATATTGCCGGTCTGGCGAGTGATATGCGTGAAACACTGGGCGATATCGGTGGCAATGGCCTTGCAGCACCACAGGTACATGTAAATAAGCGTGTTGTTTTGTATCGAATCACTAAAGAACAGATCCCGCGCGGGTCTACTTTGAAGCCGGTGGACTGGCAGGTATTGATTAACCCGGTCATCACGCCGTTAACTGATGAGAAACGACCTATATGGGAGCGGTGTTTATCATTGCCCGGGCTACATGGGCTGGTTCCGAGGTATACCGAAATAGAATTAAAGGCAAAAAATCTGGATGGCGTTGAAACTCGGATTGTTGCTGCAGGATTTCATGCGATGTTATTACAGCATGAGTGCGATCATCTGGACGGAATTTTATATCCAACGCGAATGTCCGACTTATCGACGCTGGCGTTCAACTCTGAACTGGGTGAAAAAGGTTTTCTGATCCCACGTGATCCTGCGGAATTTACTCGCTGAAAACACTTGATTTTAAGTATCGGGATTGCTCTTTTGATATTTCCAGGTTAACCAATTTCAGCTCTAAGAATATGAGTTTTGTCATTCATTAGGCGCACGACGCCTGTTGCCGTGCTAGTGTGATATTTCGGCAAGATTGTTCGCATAACGATTATGCAATGGATAGAAGTCGGTCCCGAAAATATCAATCAATGCGCGTGCAATGGTCCTGATTTATTGCGCCATCGATGGCTAGTTTCATGGAGGACAGCAGTGCCTCGTTCAGTCAAAAATCTCTTAGTTCTCAAATTCTGAGGCTGAATCGATGATGAGTTATTGAGTGCTGGGTCCGTTTAATTATGGTTTCTTTCACAATTCTGAAACCAGCATCAGAATAATTTTTTGTACCGCTTTGGGTTGTTCCTGTTGAAGCCAGTGCCCGGCTCCTGGAATCAGTTCACAAACCGTCATATGAGTGCAGACCTCGGATTGCATTTTTTCGAAAGCACCAGGTGACTGATAGGTTCCCCAGTCGGACTGTCCTGCCATAAAACAGGAGGGCATGTTTAATTTACAACCGGCGTATATCCAAAGACTATGAATCTGATCTTTTTCATAGCTGCATCGGTACCACTGTAAACCGCCCTGGAACCCCGTTCGACTATATTCTTCGACGTAAAATTGAAGCTCTGAATCGTTTAGCCAGTTACAACTATATTTGTTAGATTCATCTGGAAGGAATGGTGCTACTGACTCCGGCATGGTCAGGTTTGCTCTCATGATGTAATAAGTTAGCATTTCGGCGAGTTCGCTTGCATCCCAGGAAGTTAAAGGGAAGGGTTGATTGCCTGGCCAGTTAGCACTTTTATAATGGAAGTATGCTCGTAGAAACTTCGATAACCCCTGTGCTGAATTAAGCATGTCCCAATTTGCCGTACGAGTACAATGATAGTGACGATAATACTTGCGTGCCGGGCTCAGGTTCAACAATGACTCAGCAATTAGTACCTTATCAGCCTTACCCATCAGATTGTCTGCATCTGGCCATGGAAATTCTGGTGCTCCGGCAAAAGGAGCGCCCATGAGTGCGACCGATTGAAAAATATCAGGTCGTATCAGCGCACAATAAGCCGCTACAGAAGAACCAAAATCATGGCCGACGACCGACTTTACCGATGAATAACCCAGCGCTGAAAGTAATGCAACCCGATCTCGAACCAGATTAAAAAGCTGAAACGAAGCGAGATCACCATCATAGTCCGAATCCCAGCCTGTGGTACGACCGAATCCACGCTGATCTGGTGCAATCACGTGATAGCCGACCTCCGCGAGAGGCAGCATTATTTTGCGCCAGCTATAGGCACGTTCGGAAAATCCATGCAGCAATAATATAACGGGTCGGTCTGGCGACCGATAGCCTGATTCGAGGAAATGCATTGTCAGACCGTTAACATTATCCATAAAGCTAGATCGAATGCCCTGCGGTAATAAATTGGGATCAATTTGGTTGAATGGTTTGGCCATTATGTCTCCAGAGCCAATTTTAGTCATCGATAATACCGGATTAAGCCAGCAACTTATCAGATCAGCTTTTAGATATTATTTATGACAGATTGAACCACAGGAATAACAACATAATATTCAAAACATGCAGTGAGAAACGAAGTGCTTTTGATAGCTAGTTATTGGAGGCGAATGCTGGACACGGAAGTTATCCTGCTGCCTGTGGACCTGGCTGAAATCCAGGGGAATTACAGGAATACGTCAAAAGTAGCGAAAGCTAAAATTGGGTAACTTTCTATTCTCTGGGTGACGAGTTGCGAGAAACCCCGGGAAGATTCGAAGTGTGCTCATGTATTTGCACCAGTTGACCAGACAGGGGTTCGTGAGTAACACCTGGCATGTCCTCTAATAGTTTCGCTATATCGGTCCGAAGTGCTAGTCTATTAGGGTCAGTTAACCTACCAGAAGTTGGCTCAAAAAGTGACGTGGCGACTGGAACATGCTTTCTCCAGGAAGTGCTTTGGGTAATTGTTTTCCCGCTTGCTTAATTAAGTTGTTGCCATTTATTCCTAACCCCTAATCTAAATATACTCAATGAGTCTACGTTTCCTGTTCATCATCACTGTTTTTTCTCTGTTGTTGCTTGCCTACCCGGCCTGGCGAATCGGTCAGTGGTTGGAATTCAGCTTGTTCACCAACTTATTGATAACAACGCCGATCTTCATTTCACAATTTGTTGCCCGGGTAATTCTGCACGATAGAAAATCCAAGTCACTTTTGTTCATTAAAAGGCTCGCTGAGCTGTTTCTTGGATTCGCACCCATTTTTTTAGTACAGGTTATCGTGGGGGAGGTACTGTTGGCATTAAGCAGCATTCCTTCCGCCTATGTTGCAAAATTTATCTTCATCAGCAGCATGATCATTGGGATAGCAGGTATATTCTTTGCCCGCTTCCCCAGGGTCGTTGTGGTATCACTAAAATCAGATATAGTTTCCGAGAAGCGGCGCTTTGTTCAGATTTCTGATGTGCATATCGGTTCCAGGACTTCCCGGTTTCTTGAGCAGATCATGACCACGATTATCGATCTTGATCCTGATTTTCTATGTATTACCGGAGACCTGATTGATCAGTCAGGAATCACGATAGATGAATTGGCTGCCTTACGTAAGTTCGATCGTCCAATCTATTATTGCATCGGTAATCACGAACGATACGAAGATTTTGAAGAGATCATCAATCGGCTCGAGAAATTAGGTATTAATGTGCTCAGAAATCGATCGATGGATTTCGGTCAGTTGCAGATTATCGGCATTGATGACGCTGACGACAAACACCAGGTGCAGAAAATATTACCTTCTATCGAGGTTGACAGAAATCGTTATTCCATTCTGCTTTACCACCGCCCACAAGGCCTCGAAGCTGCCCATGCAAACGGCATTAACCTGAAGTTATCCGGTCACACTCACAAAGGTCAAATTGTGCCATTCAACCTGCTGGTAAACCGGGTATTCGAATATACTCAGGGATATTATGAATATTTTGACACGGTCCTGTATGTCAACGAGGGGACGGGAACCTGGGGACCCACTATGAGGGTGGGCACACGTAGTGAAATAACTTTGTTTGAACTTAGTCCTGTTTAATGACTATTGGTGACATCACGACAATTGCATATGTCTGCGAAAACTTTCTTTTTCCGGATAGTCTGGGGGAGCCTGTCCCTGTTTATAGCCCGCTATCAGAATAATGCATGGGCAGGCCAAGGGGACAAACGCGATACATTAACCGACGATCATGTTCTGTGGTGGCAGCCGCGGTGGGTGTTGCATAGTGCATCGTTGATGAGTTATCCCACATCAGTACATCACCCGGACGGTATTGGTGGACATAGCAAAACTGCGATTGTGTGGCATGCTGTTTTAATATTCTCATTAATTCATGGGCTTCTTCGGTAGGCATATCCTCAATAGCAAACATTGAACCAGCGGGTGCGTAGAGACCTGGTCGCTCGGTTATCGAATGGGCTCTGACGAGGGGTTTGGTAACGGCTGGAGGGAACTGATCGGCCGTTTCGGCCGTTACCGGCGTAAGTGGAAATTCCCATTCCTCGCGACCGCCCAATACGGGTTTGGCGCCAGCATAGCAATGTAGCCCCTGCAATTTATCAATTCGGTTTTTTATCGACTCGTCCAGCATCTCATAGGCTAATTCCATGTCGGCAATGACAGTTTCACCGTCTTTTGCCAAAGCATGAATGCAATACAGCATGGTGGTCGCATTTGGATTCGTTTCGGCTGCACAGTCGGTATGCCAGAATGCGGCGCCATTTCGATAGCCCTCATCTTTAAATAACTCACCAATGTTGCCGACCAGATTGATATCCCGATATCCTCGCAAAGTCATTTCTTCAAAACCGTCGATCCGAGTTTTAGCTGCCCAGCTGCGCCCAAAACGAGCGTACTCTTCATCAGCCAGTTGTTGATCTCTAAACAATAATACCTTGTATTGCATCAGTGCCTCAGCCAGAAATTCCATTGTCTGTTGATCGATTTTCTGCGCCAGATCGAGGCCAGAAACCTGCTGGCCAAAATGTTCGGTCAATGGTTTTAAAGTGAATGAAGTCATAAATGATTGTTGACAGGTTAAGAGGCCATAGCCTATTCATAAATCCGGAGTTGGAGTATTCCAGAGCTGCTGGATTTAAGCAATATGTGGAGTAAACGTACTTTTATTTGTCAGGCGCCAACCGTTTTACCTGATTTTACCCTTGATTTGATACCGCGCGGTAATAGCCGGTAAACCGTTTTTCTTCACGCAGAAGCCTAGTTAAACTATCTGGATTGGCGTTAAGAACAGGCAGGGGCAAAGTTCACGCCGACGAGTTGATAATGTACTATTCTCACCATTAAGGACGGATCAAGTTCGTATAGCCTGCTTTTCAGTTGCCGTCCCAGGCAGGTCAAAATATTATAATTCAGCCACTATGAGGGGAGTAATGGACAAAACAGCCGTTTATCTTGAACGTTTCATGAATGGAGTTATAAAACGCAATCCAGGAGAAGCAGAATTTCACCAGGCGGTGTCCGAGGTTGCGAATACCGTTTTTCCTTATATCGCTGATAAACCGATTTATCACAAAATGCAGATCATGGAACGTATGGCAGAGCCTGACCGGGTCATTATGTTTCGCGTACCCTGGACTGACGATAAGGGCAATATTCGTAATCAGCGTGGTTATCGGGTGCAGTTCAACAATTCTATCGGCCCGTATAAAGGAGGCCTGCGTTTCCATCCCTCAGTCAACCTGAGCGTCCTGAAGTTTCTCGGCTATGAGCAAACCTTTAAAAACAGCCTGACTGGTTTACCCATGGGAGGTGCAAAGGGTGGGTCTGATTTTAATCCAAAGGGCAAAACTGATAATGAGGTCATGCGTTTCTGTCAATCTTTCATGACCGAGCTTCACCGTCATATCGGTGAAGACACCGATGTACCGGCGGGAGATATAGGCGTAGGAGCCCGAGAAATTGGCTACCTGTTCGGTCAATACAAGCGTATAGAAAACCGATTTGTTGGTGTGCTCACCGGCAAAGGCATGGAGTTTGGCGGAAGCAAAATCAGAACTGAGGCTACCGGATATGGCGCGGTCTATTTTCTCGAGAATATGCTCCGGCGCATCGGCGACAGCATCGATGGCAAGACGATCGCGATTTCAGGTTCGGGAAACGTGGCCACCTATGCTGTTGAAAAAGTGAATCATCTTGGCGGTAAAGTCGTGACGCTGTCAGATTCTTCAGGTTTTATCCACGATCCTGAAGGAATCGACGCTGCCAAACTGGCTTATGTCAGTGACCTGAAAAACGTACGCCGTGGCCGCATTAAGGAATACGCAGATGAATTTAACTCGGCGACTTTCCACGAAGGAAGGCCCTGGGCTGTGCCCTGTGACCTGGCCTTACCCTGTGCGACCCAAAACGAAATTAATCAGGAAGAAGCCAAAACGCTGCTCAAGAATGGCTGTATCGGTGTTTCAGAGGGCGCTAATATGCCCACCGAACTGAGCGGCATCGAGGCATTTCAGGAAGCCAGGATATTGTATGCACCGAGCAAGGCCGCAAACGCGGGTGGGGTCGCGGTTTCTGGTCTGGAAATGAGCCAGAATAGCGGTCGGGTTTCCTGGAAAGAAGATGATCTGGATAACCTGCTCAAAGAAACCATGCTTACCATTCACGAAAGCTGCGTCGAGTATGGTAACAATGGAGGGCATATAAATTATCTGGCGGGTGCAAACATTGCCGGTTTTGTCAAAGTGGCCGATGCGATGCTTTCTTTTGGTCATACTTAAGAGCACTTGTCAGGTAAAACCGGAGTCATCATTTAAGCGTTCAGAGTTTCCGCGAGCTTTGTATCGGTTTGAAATACCAGATCTGGTCCTGTTTACGCCGATTTATGGTATTGTGCGCCCCGTGAAATTCGAGTCACTTTTACGAGCCCCATGGACCGCTGGATAACCATCGAGAGCACCACTATTCCCGCGAGCGATACGGAACTTACCCTGTCGCAGCGCAATGACGATTTTGCAATTCGAGTTTCTGGCGTGCCTGGCGATCTGATGAATAGCCGCCAGCATCATTCTGAGGATGCGCTAGCAGAACTTGCCTGTAACCGTCTAAATACGATCGAAAATGCAAAGATATTGGTCGGTGGTTTGGGTATGGGCTTCACGTTAGCGACGGTGCTCAAAACAGTCGGAGTGTCGGCTGAGGTGATCGTTGCAGAGCTGGTTCCTGCCGTGGTGGAATGGAATCGAGGTCTTCTGGGGCAATGTGCGGGACGACCACTAGAAGATGGCCGTACTCACCTGCACCTGGGTGACGTGGTAGATCTATTAAAACAGCAAGATGATAAATTCGATGCGATCCTGCTCGATATTGATAATGGCCCCGAGGCCCTGACTCATTCCGATAACGAATGGCTTTACTCACGGGCGGGTTTAAAACGTATATACGAAAAACTTCGACCCGAGGGCATAGTCACAATCTGGTCGGCCAGGGCAGACCAGATATTCACAAGCAGGCTTAAAAAAACCGGGTTTAATGTTCAGTTGCGTACGGTAAGAGCCCGTCCAGGCAAGGGTAGTCGGCATACTATATTCGTTGCACAAAAACCCTGGGTGCAAAAATAGGCCGGACCAGGTTTATCCTGCGAGAGGTGGAGGATGCCCCGACTGGTCGCAGCGGATGGCAGGTGTCTGGTTTAGCTTAAGAAAAATGTTCCGTAATATTGAGCAACAGGCCTGATGCGGACTTTGCCATGTTTCATCCCTGACAGATCGATTTCCAGTAACGGTAAGCATAATCACGTGAGCAATTTTCGACCGGAAGCCTGGTAAACCCCCTGTTTTCGAAGAATGACTGAGCATCGACCTGAGCCTTGACCAGTAAGCCGTCGAAGCCATTGGCAGATGTGATTACCTCAGCTGATTCGACCAGCCGGATTCCGATTCCATAACCATGATGACTGGGATTAACATATAGACCGTGAAGCAACCAGGCACTGTGACCCTCTGGACATTCAGTCGCCTCAACTTCTTCCAGCGCTGCAAGTCCGACGATTCTGGAGTCCTTCGTCTCGGCAATCAGAAATTGCATGTGCTCGACGTCGTCTTGATAGTATCGGTAAAGTGGCAAGCTAATTCGTTTTAACCGCTCTGGTAAGCTCCATGTATTGGTTGCGGATTCGATTACACGGTTGATGCCGTCGAGATCCAGGCGATTCGGCTTCCTTTGGCTTACTCTGACTCCAGGTGCCAGATCAATGTCCTCGGCTTCAAGTGACGGCATTTGGCGAATATGGTTCGGCAAGGTGATCCTGGCCACTATTTCTCTGAACGGTTCATTAAAAATCTTCCGAAGCAGGTTTACGTATCGTTAAGTGGCGCTGTTTCGACGTTTGAGCCAGGCTTCGTAGCAGAAATGACTGACCCGATTTATGAGTGGCCAATCGAGCATTCGCCAAAGCGCGCGGAAAGGAGTGTGTTGCCACGCGCGGATACTGGCTTTCAATCCCGTAACCCACTCACCGTCGGCAGTTTTCAGATGAAGCCTTGACAGCAGCAATGCCTTGTCGTGACTGACTTCGTCCTCGCTCAGTTGGTGGATGTCCTTGAGCTCGATTCTACCGTTTGAGAATTTTTCAAGCTTACTGATTTCGGCACTGCAAAGTGGGCAGGCACCATCGTAATAAAGAGTATCTTTGTTCATACCCTTATTTACGGTTGATATACCAATATGGATCTGCGGTTTTAGAAACTATTGAGTGAGTGCGCAGCTAGACTGACCTGCAGAATTCCGAGGTGAAAATCATCCTTCACTTATTAACATGCCTATACCGGGATTTACCTGAATTGGAGCACCTTCTTAGGGTTTGCATCTACTCGTCACTGCAGCGAAACTAGCATCTAACATCTGCACGGACCATTAACAATGGAACTTATAGTTTTCGACCTCGATGGAACACTTCTCAATCGCGAGTCAGCGATATCGGATTACACCAGCGAGACACTCAAACTGTTGTCTAGACGCGAGATCGCCTATACCGTCGCAACAGGCCGCACGCTTCACGGGGCGCAGACAATCCTCGAAGGCCACGGCTTCGATCTGCCGCAAGCTTACAAAAACGGCGTCATGATCTGGCATCCCGAACAACGGCGTTTTTCGAACAGTACTACGCTTACTTCGTCCGAGCTTGAAAACGTCATACGGGCTTGCCTCCATCAGCGAGTGACGCCTTTTGTCTTCACTATGGATGAGGACCATCAAAGCACGGTGTATTATCCGACATTGCAATCCGAGGCCGATCACAAGCTCGTACAGGGCTTAGGTATCGAAGCTAACGGCAGAATGCGAGCGCTCGACGAATTGCCAACAGATGCCGCAGTCACACATGTCAATTCGATCGGGGCGGTCGACTCCATCAATGCTGTATCGCGTAGTGTTGAGGGGGAACCGCTGCTAGTTGCTTATTCCGGGCTCGCCATGGAAGGCGCCCAATGGCACTGGCTGGATATCCACCATAGTGATGCCAGCAAGGGCGGTGCCATCAAGACATTGAAGGAATTACTCGGCTTCGAGCGGGTTATCTGTTTTGGTGACAGCGATAACGATCTCAGTATGTTCGAGGCAGCCGACGAGTGTTACGCCCCGGCCAACGCCAACGATGCCATTAAATCCGTCGCCACGGCCGTTATCGGACACCATGACGAGGATGGTATCGCCCGGTTTCTGCGCAAACGGTATTCACTTGATGTTGCAAATGAATAAAAGGGTCTGGCAAATGTACCCCTGAATTTATGGCGGCAGTGAAAGTTTTTTCCCTCGCTTTGTTAGTGCTCGTCGCAAATCCAATATCGTCTTGGAGGGGTCTGTCGTTGCTGATTGATCTTGCATCTGTGTCTCAAGGTCACTGTCCATCGAAGATGCATGTGGATCCTCGATAACCTTCAGGCTTCTGACGTTCATGCTATTCCAGTTTTCAGAGTCGGCTCGAATTTCACGCCTGATGGCCCCGAGATCGATCATCCCTATTTCCATATTAAGGGGTCTTGTCATCCCTAGGTTGCAAGGCCCCACCGGCAACCTGGCGTGTTCCGCATAGTAATTAATGAGATACCTTCTAACGTGTTGCCTTTTCACCATCCAGTTATAATTGCTGCGATTTTGTTCAGTCGAATGGCCCACTATCTGGTTTGTCATCAACTGTATTTCAAACAGGTAATGCATCGGCTCATCGGTCTCAGAACAATCTAAGCTGGTTGAGACGTTATCTAAATCTGTTTTGTCGATCATGCCCACTATCCAGGTCCTACAATGCCCACACTTCGCCACTCGGGCTATCGATGGGCCAGACTGCGGCGGTGAGCCAGGTTCCTGCATAGTCACCCTGCAGCTGTAATGCCATCTGAAAGGCGAAGTAGAGTGTTTCGTTATTCGCTCCGATAATCTGTACGAGAAGGACGGCTTTATTCCCATCGAGGATAACATCACTGATGGTGCTGTCTCGGTGGTTTATCATTTGACCGAATACCGGCCCTTTCACCAGTTTGACAAAACGCTCCAGTGGGCCGGTCTGTGACCTGTTGGCGGGCGAAGCAAAGTTGAAAGTAGTTTCAATGCCCGCATCTGGGAACGGAGCGTCATTGTTGGCGAGTGCGTCGATAATTATTTTAACGACATCACCCGGCTGCAATTCGGCGGCAGGTTGAGGCAATAACGGGTCCTCAGCTAAAGGCGCCATGGCCCCGTATATGGGTTTTGCCGAAACCAGCAACATTAGTACCAGTAAACTACTTACCATTGGCCTTGCGAAATTACTCATAACTATCCCCTTTCTTTAAAAAAAACTGCTTTTTTCAGCAGAATACATTTTGTATACGCACGGGCCGCTATTTTGGATTTCGTTTGTAGAGCCAGGAAGGGAAGCCAGCGGCTTAATTACCGACTACGGATTATTCGAGTTGTATCGGTTTGATCAGTCTCCCTACTGTAAATCAACCTTTAGTCTGCCGAGTTGGCCACGGAAATGTTCGTGCAGCCAGGACGGTTTGTTGGACTTAAATAGAGGGCTTTTTCGCAAATATCTTAATGTGTGTCCTGCTATTTAACGCTTGATGCTTTGCGGCTGAGTCGGAATATGGTCCAGCCAGACGTCGACATGATAAAAGTTCAACTGTGGGGCTTTAAGAAAAACTTTGGCCCTCCGTGGGTTGGGAAAAGCATCCATTACGTTGGTCGTGAATAAACCATCGGGCTGAAGTCGTGCGCGCGCCAGCTCGATGCGTTTGTGAGTAATCAGCGGATAGGAAGTAGCGATGTGGTGGAAGGCATTGTTACCCCGACATAGTGTGCTATCGGACGGCCGGCGGTTATTTCGAGCACGGTAATACCGCAGAAATGATCATCACGGTAGCGCTGTACCAGATCAACCGCCCTCGGTTGGTGGTTGAGGCGACTTGCATATAAGAGACTCGATAACATTGAACATGGGCTACATTTTCGATTAATCTTTAGGTTAAATGTAGTCCATCTCTCTATCCCGGAAGCGGGGATAGTTTTTGGTTGAATCCAATCATGAGGAAAAAATGATTCTCAATAAATATTTAAATAAATTGATATTAGTTTTGTTACTGGGTGTTATTTCGTCTTCTGGTTGGACCCAGGAGCCTTTCGTCGATGTCCATGTGCATTTTAATTGGGATCAAAAAGAGATTATCAGCGCAGAGGAAATTGTCGCCAAATTGAAACGTGCCAATATTGCTTTTGCTGTTGTTGCTTCCACTCCATCAAGGCTTGCCTTGGAATTGAAACAGGCCGGCGGAGATTTGATTGTACCTTTCTTTTCTCCTTACACTCACGAGCTGGGTAAACAGGACTGGTATTTGCACGACAAAACATTGCTATTGGCCGAGGAAGGTTTGAGTAGTGGTCAATACCAGGGGATTGGCGAAGTGCACTTAATGCCAGGCTTTCGACCAAAAACAGACAATAAAGTATTTATCGGCCTACTCAAGTTGGCACAAAAATATGCAGTTCCGGTGCTGATTCATATTGATTATGGCAATGAACAAAAGTTTCTCGAAATCTGTCAGCGATACTCCTCGCTAAAATTCATCTTTGCACATGCCGGTGGAAACCTGTCCGCTAAGCATATCAGCCGAGTCATTGAAAAATGCGATAATGCTCTCATCGAGTTTTCGGCACGCGATCCATGGCGTTATGGAGGCCTGACTGGAGACGATGATTTGCTGCTGTTGTCCTGGCGAAATTTAGTACTCGAATATCCGCATCGATTTGTAGTAGGTACTGACCCGGTTTGGAAAGTAACGCGCACCCAGACCTGGGATCAGGCCGATGATGGCTGGGATTATTTCGAACAGTTGGTGCGCTATCATCGAAACTGGATAAAAGCTCTACCGGTCAAGGTACAACGCATGATCTCGCACGAAAATGCGCGTCGCTTATTCGATTCTGGAAATTATTAACCAAAGTGATCGCAGTCGTCTACGTGCAATTTACGGTTGTCCAGACATTCGTAATGCTCGGTGGCACGGACTGCGCCCCTGATTGATGTATTTGCCAGTTCGAGGGCTTCAAGTCGAAATTGGGATACTGCAAGAACAGGGGATTCTGGTATCGCGCTACTTCGGGGGGATAAGCTCTGGGAGGAGGGTGATAGACAGGTCCCGCTGGTTAATTCGCGTCGATAAGCCTGCCACTGTTGTTAAGTACCCCGTCAATCATTTGTTCGTAAAAATCGATCTTTATAAACATATAAATCGATTTTTACTGTCAATCTATTTGATCTAGTATTCTCCGGCCAAAAAGTTGCTCTGAACTACCTGACAGCTAGCGGTGTGTTCGGAGAGCTTAGTGTAATTAAATTGGAGACTATCAAAATGAATATACAGAATATGCTTAGTCAGTTTCTGGGGCAATCTGACCAGGCGCCACAGACCGGCAATGGCTCGCAGAGTTTTGCAAACAGTGCTGGCAGCATAACCAGTAAAATCCCTGGTGGATTAATGGGTGGAGCGGCGGCTGGTGGTGTAATAGCCTTGTTGGTCGGCAATCAATCTGCCAGAAAATTTGCCGGCAAAGCGGCTACCTATGGCGGTGCCGCGGTGCTGGGCGGCCTGGCTTTTAAAGCCTATAAAAACTGGCAGCAAAATAACATGGTAGCCGTAGACGTTAACTGCGTCGGGCAAGGCTCTCCGATACCGCCACAGCAGGCTTTTGCAGTGCCACAACAACCCGCGAGCTTTGATCTGTCTATCGTTAAGGCCATGATTGCGGCTGCAAAAGCAGATGGCCATATCGACGCTGAAGAGCAACGAAGAATTTTCAAAGCTGTCGATAAAATGGAATTGTCTAGCGATGTTAAGGCAACACTGTTCGACCTACTTAGTCAGGATATCGCGGTTGAGGAAATTGCCAGCGGTGCTAGCGGCCTCGAACAAAGAACTGAGCTGTATCTAGCTTCCTGTCTGGTGATTAATCCAGACCATCCATCGGAAAAGGTTCATCTTGAGAAATTAGCGCTCGCGTTGGAACTGCCAGCGGGATTGGCTGAACACCTGGAGTCGCAAGCGGGTCAGGCTTTGTTAACTGAAAACGTTCAGTGAATACTGAATAGATGACTGAGCCCTGGTTAAACTGAATCAGGGTTTCTTCGTAGAAACACCGATGGCCGGGTCAAAGACTTCATTGAATTTTTCGTTAGCCGTGACAACTTTCAGGGTGGTTGATATATTGATTGGATGAGTCAAACAGCCCGCAACTATTTTTATGCTTTTGTTCAGGTAATTCGTTGTAAATCGTAGTATTGTGGTTAGCGAGGGCTCAGACTCTTTGGCTAATATTGAGATTCAGAGCCACGCGACTTCGGATAGAATAAGTTAAAGTTGCGCCATAAAAACGTGATTCACTCCAGGTCCAGACTAGCAACTCAGTTTGTTCAGAACTTAAATTAAATTAATGGGTCTTCTGGACGTAACCGGGAGAGCGAATTATTTCGTAATCCTGAATCTTTAATCATCATCCTGTTCAAGAGAATAATGATTTATTATGAAAAAACTAGACCCACTAATGCGATACTTTTTTGTCGGCACCGCCGAGGTTAGCCTGACGGGTAGCGAGCATTTGGAAGAGCCAGTGCATAACGTCATAAGGATAAGCTTGGACGCCATATTTGGAGTCCAGGTGAAGAAGATTCAGTTTCCGATTTGTAATCATTAGAGTTAATTGCTATGGAACATAAACCCCGTCCGCTGATTGATTTACTTCTGAGTATTGTTGTTCCATCGGTTATTTTGATGAAATTCAGCGATGATAGTGACCTGGGTGCGAGTGGCGCTCTGATCCTGGCACTAGCTTTCCCGATTGGTTGGGGGCTATATGAACTAATTCGTTTCAAAATAACTAATTATATCGCTCTTTTGGGTTTAGTCAGCGTATTGCTTACTGGCAGCATCGGCCTTCTGCGACTGGATGCTCAATGGCTGGCGGTCAAAGAAGCTGCGATTCCCGCTATACTGGGCACAGCAGTGCTGATCTCTGCGTGGGTTGGTCATCCGCTGATCAAAAAACTGCTATATAACCCAAAGGTTTTAAATACTGTAAGAATCGAGCAGATACTCCGTGAACAGGGTCATAGTGAAGTGTTCGACGGTCGTCTGCTGAAGGCCACGTATTTTCTTAGCGGTACTTTTTTCTTTTCGGCGGTGATGAATTACTGGCTGGCCAAATGGATTGTCATCAGCCCGACAGGTAGTGCTGCTTTTAATGAAGAACTGGGACAAATGACCCTGATGAGTTACCCAATAATCGCAATTCCTTCCATGGTGATGATGTTAGCCATTTTCTATTTCCTGTGGCGTAGTGTGCATGGCTTAACCGGCCTGAAGTTTGAGGAAATAATGGCCCCCTCACTCACAGACGATAAGTGAGGGGACCATTTATTATTTGTTCGGGAACGAGTTCTTAGTGACTGCCAGGGCAATGTCATGATCAATATTGGGTAGTAAGTTATTGGCCGTTTTAGAACGAAAGTTTCGCCATGATCGCTAACGGGCATATTCGTTCTACGAGGGCTTGACCGACGACACCCGCTTGTCTATCAATGGGTATTACTCAGTTGTCTTCATAAATGATATTAGTGTTAAAGAATACACAATAAGTAAAAAATAAATTATGTTGTACTTCTTTCTCAGCGAGTTGCCTTTTTCAGAAAAGTCTTTCGAATTCCAATAGGGGAAGATGTTATTCCATAAGACTTTTCTTCCACCTTTTACTTCTTGTTCCATTTGAAGCCTTGTCACTATTGCCCATCTGAACAGTGTAATTCCAACTACCAGGAATAACAAAATAAAAAAAATTCTTGATGAGTCCATGTCCATAAATCTAGATAGATATTCAGTTAAAGTTGTATTATAAGGTTTTTGAACGGACATACTATTATCACTTGATTGCGAAGTACCTCTTTTAATGGAAGTAGTAGCTCGCAAGGATATTTATAGAGATTACATTTTTGATTTATTGCTCCATGGAGCGCCGTAGTTTCTGTAGAGTCCTGCTCATGAGCTGGGGTGGATGCTGTGAGCCTGAGTGAATAATTGAATGACGGTAATTTATTTTATTCTAGATCGAAATAGGTCGAACGAGTTTCGGGGCTATGATTTTTTCTCTCTACCAATTAACCGTAAACTGTCTTCCGCAAAACCAATGCCGGCTTCGACGAAAAAATTGAATACCTTGTCGATGCCGTAGCTCAATAACGTATCGCGGTCATCTTCAAATCGGGCAATTGCGGCAATCTTTCCCTGATAGCCGGCGATACGCAATTGTTCGGAAATATTTCGGCAATCTTCAGTCGCTGGTGTTGCGATCAGAACGAGCTGAATTTGTGACACATTCAATCCTTCCCAAAGATCAATACTTTCTCCGTCACCGACAAAAACATTTAGTCCTTCCTCACGCTGCTGCGCGATACGATCATGATCAGCATCCATACCCCAAACTCGGTCACCTAATTCAGCATGCAGTGCTCGATAGGCACCTAAACCAATACGCCCGGTTCCGATAACTAGCACTTC
>JBLIOG010000026.1:0-27015 GCA_047639625.1 Gammaproteobacteria bacterium | reverse complement strand
CCCTGGGAATATGCGGCCTGGTGGTTCGAGGATGAAGGCGCTAAATTAGCGGCTGAAATTTATCATGCGCGTAATGTTCACCCTTTGTTGTGCAGTACCATCGGGCCTGAAACTGCGGGTTGGTATAGGAAGCCAATCGAAAAACTAGCCGATCTTAAGGGACTGAAAATTCGATTCTCAGGTCTTGGCGGTATGGTACTTAATGAAATTGGTGCGTCAGCAACATTGATGGCCGGTGGTGAGATTTTTGCCGCGCTTGAAAAAGGAACGTTAGATGCCACAGAGTATTCTATGCCTGCAATCGATGAGATTCTTGGTTTCTACAAGATTGCTAAATACAATTTATTCCCGGGATGGCATCAAGTTTCAACCTCTACCCATTTGCTCATTAACCTGGATATGTGGAACAATCTGTCAAAAGCGGACCAGACTCTGTTTGAAATGGGCTGTACTGCAGCGACTATGCGTGCAATTACTCGTGGCGAAGCACTTCAGGGTGCTCAAATCAAGAGTTTTGCAAGTAAAGGCGTAACAGCAATGACGTTGCCAGATGACGTCCTGCGTGAGCTCCAACGTGTATCAGCAATAGTAATGGAACAGGAAGCCGCCAAGGATGCTGACTTCAAACGAGTGTGGGAATCGCAGCAGGCTTTTCATGCTGATTACCAGATCTGGAAGGAAATTGGCTATTTACCACGTGATTTTAAATAGCATCTGGGAATGGAATGCTATAGTTTTGGCGTAATCGGCCTGACTCGTTAAGAAAAAAGCTGGCCCCATGATGGACTTTGTCGATCATGGGGCCAGTCATTTATAATTGAATTAACCGGTTTCAATTAAGTTTGGATCGCTCTAATCTTTTCGCGATATATTATTTCTCAATTTTAATAACATAGAAGCAATATGACGAATGTAACTGAAATTGAAAAACTGACGCCTCATGGTGAAGAAATTGTCGAATCGATCGACGATCATGAAATGGTATTTCGAGAATCATCGATAACACGCTTCATTGACCGATTTATCATGGGTATTGGTGAAGTATTCAACTGGATTTGGCTATTACTGCTTTTCGTTATTATCGGTAATGTCGTTCTCAGGTACGTTTTCAGTCAGGGAATGATTGAGCTAGAAGAATTGCAATGGCATCTTTTTGCGATTGGATGGTTAATCGGCCTATCAACCACGTTTATTCTGGATGGACATGTTCGAGTTGATGTTATTCATGAGCGGCTCAATTACCAGACAAAGTTAAAGCTGGAGCTGTTCGGATTACTAGTGTTCTTTTTACCTTTTGTCTGCTTCGCGATGATTTATGCCATACCCTTTGTTGAGCTATCGTGGTTTAGTAATGAGCGCTCGACATCAGCAAACGGCCTGCCAGCGCGGTGGATTGTCAAAGGGTTTCTTTTGTTTAGTTTGATGCTGCTCAACCTGGCTGCTGTTTCTCGATTAATAAAAGTCATCCTGTCGTTAAAAAATGGACGTCCACCGCGGGAAAATAATCCTGTGGTTGCTGAACAGGAGGCGTCTCATGGAATTTGAAGTTAACCACTATATGGCGTTGGCGCTGTTTGCATCTTTTATCATTCTTCTGTTTGTGGGTTACCCCGTCGCATGGCTGATGGGTGGTCTGGCCATTATTTTCACGGCTATCTCTGTCGGTTCGGATGCTTATCTGGATACTTTCATGGGTGTCGACTGGGGCTATAGTTCGATTCTGGTAACGCGTATCTATGCAGTTATGAGTAATTGGGTTCTTGTTGCGTTACCAATGTTTATTTTTATGGGCATCATGCTTGACCGTTCAGGCATTGCTGAAGATTTAATGACGGACCTTGCAAAACTATTCGGTCGGGTTAGAGGCGGCATCGCGATTGCTGTAGTATTTATAGGCGTCCTGTTGGCAGCTTCGACCGGGATCATTGGCGCAGCGGTCGTTTTACTGGCGATTCTGGGTATACCTTTGATGCTCAAGCATCATTACAGCCCGTCCCTCGCCTGCGGTGTCGTTTGTGCAACCGGTACCCTGGGTATACTGATCCCGCCGAGCATTATGCTTGTTTTGATGGCTGACCAGATACGGGTGTCAGTCGGTGATTTGTTTATGGGTGCGGTGTTTCCGGGTTTGTTGTTGGGTGCCTTATATGCCATATATATTCTGGTGCTAGCATGGCTAGTACCTACGGCTGCGCCCGCACCTAAAGATGCTGAGCCAGTTTCATTTAAACTCGTATTGAATGTCTTCAAATCGATAATTCCTACAGCAGGGTTAATCTTTGCAGTGCTGGGGAGTATATTTTTTGGGGTAGCAACACCCACTGAAGCATCGGGTGTCGGTGCGCTTGGTGCGACGTTGTTGGCAATGGCGCGCGGAAGACTCACCTGGTCGGGTATGCGTGAAGTGGTTCATAAGACGACTCAAACGACCTCTTATATTTTTGCTTTATTTGTCGGCGCTACTGCGTTTTCACTGGTCTTACGGGGGTTTGGTGGTGACGAAGTCATTGAGAGTGCTTTAACCGGACTACCCTATGGTCCGCAAGGTGTTGTCATAGTGGTTTTAATTTCTGCATTCATACTGGGGTTCTTCCTCGACTGGATTGAAATTACCCTCATCCTTTTACCCCTTATAGCCCCCGTCATGCTTGATCTGAATATTGATCTGGTCTGGTTTACCGTTATGTTTGCCGTTTGTTTACAAACCTCATTTATTACCCCTCCCGTGGGTTTCGCACTCTTTTATATGAAAGGTGTGGCCCCTAAAGGAATTGATATTGCGACTATATATCGGGGGATTATTCCCTTTGTTATTCTGCAAATGATTACCGTATTTATCTTATTTAACTGGCCAACGATCGTTACCTGGTTACCTGAAGTCGCTTACGGAAATTGATAAATACCGACTAGGAGCCTGTCGGACTTAGGATGAATCTACTGCGGTAAAGTCATTTTGGCCAGATTTCCCGATCCAACTCGTTGAATAGAACAACTATTCGACTCATTCGATCAAAAAGTCCGACTCAAAGTGACTTCCCCTCGCTACGACACCCTAAGTCCGACAGGCTCCTACGATCGGGTCAAGGCATGATTATTGAGATTTAATTGATGAAAATAAGCAAACAGACTTTCGATTATATTATTGTGGGTGCGGGTTCTTCTGGTTGTGTTTTAGCCAATCGACTATCCGAAAATCCTGATGTCAGCGTGCTGCTGCTAGAGGCGGGTGGTCGCGATACCAATCCCTGGATTCATATTCCAGTGGGTTATTTTAAGACCATGCATAATCCGTCAACTGATTGGTGTTATTTAACGGAACCCGAAGAAGGTACCTCCAATCGTCGATTGCAATGGCCGCGTGGTAAGGTGCTCGGGGGGTCAAGTTCTATAAATGGCCTTTTGTATGTGCGCGGCCAGGCTGCAGATTATGATCGTTGGGAAGCGCTCGGCAATAAAGGGTGGTCCTATAAAGAGGTACTGCCGTATTTTAAAAAGTCGGAAGACCAGGAACGGGGTGCCGATGAATATCATGGTGTGGGTGGCCCGCAAAAAGTTTCTGACTTGCGATTACGTCGGCCGATTGCAGATCGTTTTGTCAAAGCTGCCACGGAAGTTGGTATTCCCTTCAACAAAGATTACAACGGAGCGGATCAGAACGGAGTGGGTTATTTTCAACAGACGACCTACAAAGGTTTTCGCTGGAGTACCGCTAAGGGTTATTTGAAGCCGGCTCGAAATCGTCCAAACCTGAAAGTTATGGTGAAGGCTCAGGTTACTCGAATTCTCTTCGAAGGCTTAAAAGCGGTTGGTATCGAATATCAGAAAGACCGACAACTGAACCAGGCGTTTTCGAATAAAGAAGTCATTCTGTCTGCCGGTGCAATTGGGTCACCACAAATACTTCAAAGCTCTGGTGTCGGACCGAAAGATTTACTCGATAAGGTTAAGGTTCCTATAGTCAAAGATTTGCCCGGAGTCGGTGAAAATTTGCAGGATCATCTGCAGATCAGACTGGTGTTTAAAACCAGTGAAAGTACCCTGAATGATGAGCTTAATAACTTTCTAAAGCGAATATGGGTCGGTATGCAATTTGTATTTAATCGGTCCGGCCCACTCACCCTGGCGGCCAGTCAGGTTGCAATTTTCACACGATCAAATCCAGAAGTAGGACGGCCTGATATTCAATTTCATATGCAGCCTTTGAGTGCAGATAAGCCGGGTGACGGCGTTCATCCATTTTCAGCTTTTACCTGCTCGGTATGTCAATTACGGCCCTGGAGTAAGGGAAGAATTGAGATCAAGTCGAATAACCCTTTGGAATATCCTGCTATTTTTGCCAATTATTTGTCAGATGAGCGAGATCAGAAAGTAGCGATAGATTGTATAAAAGTAGCTCGAAAAATATCCCAAGCACCTTCACTGAAATCCTGCATCATTGATGAATATGTGCCAGGCAGGCAATTTCAGTCTGACGACGAATTACTGCAGGCTGCCAGGGATAATAGCCAGACTATTTATCATCCGAGCTGCACCTGTGCAATGGGCAATGATGAGATGTCTGTCGTCGATGATCGGTTGCGTGTGCATGGCATTCAAGCGCTGCGTGTTGTTGATGCGTCAATCATGCCTGAACTAATTTCGGGTAATACCAATGCGCCCTGCATCATGATTGCTGAAAAAGCGGCGGACATGATTAAAGAAGATGCTCACGTCTGATAGTGCCGCAGCGTTTAATTCGCAACAATTATTATTTACTTATCCAGCCTGGATAGCGGCAACGCCGTTTCATATTTGATCTGTTTTAATGCCAACGATGATCTAATGTTTGAAACGCCACTGATTCGAGTTAGGTGATTCAGTATAAATTTCCGCAGCGCATTGATATCTTCAACTGCTATTCTCAACAGATAATCTGAATCGCCTGTCATCAAATAACACTCCATGACTTCGGGTAAAGCGGTGACAGTTTGTTCGAATTTTTCCAACAACGATTCTGATTGGCGTTCCAGTGATATCTGTATAAATACATTAATCGATAAATTGATTTTTTCAGCATCAAGCAAAGTGACATGACGTTTGATGACACCTTTTTTGGTCAGGTTTTTAACTCTTGCCAGGCAGGGCGAGGGCGACAGTCCGACTTTATCGGCCAGTTCTACATTTGAAAGCCGGGCGTTCTGTTGAAGTGCTTCGAGAATGCTTCGATCAAGTGAATCTAGTTTTAAACGTGGCATAAAATATCAAAATAATTTCTACAAAAGCATATTATGCCGAAATTGATTAAAATTATAGTGGATAAAGAATCGATCAATTTTCGATTCTGATATGCTCGATAAAAATTACAGGGTAGCCCCGTTATGCAGAACATTGTAGACGAAGACTTAAACGATGAAATGGAAGAATGGCTCCAGTCGTTAGACGCGCTGATTGAATATAGTGGTGAAGATAGTGCTCGGACTATTCTCAATGCGCTTGATCGACATGCCAAAGAAAATGGCCTCATTCGTGAGGCATCCCGGTTTTCACCTTATCGAAATTCTATCCCCCTGGAAGATCAACCAAAATATCCTGGCAATCTTAAACTTGAAGAAAAAATAACGGCCATACTACGTTGGAATGCATTGGCCATGGTCATGCGAGCCAATAAAGTCCATGGAGAGCTGGGTGGACATATCGCCAGTTACGCCTCGGTGGCCGAAATTTTTGAAGTGGGATACAACCATTTTTTTCGGGCTGGTGATCAGGCCGATCTGGTTTATTTTCAACCACATTCTGCCCCTGGTGTTTATGCCCGTGCATTTCTTGAAGGTCGACTCGATGAGTCCGACCTCGATAATTATCGACAGGAAACCTCCGGCAAGGGCCTATGTTCTTATCCTCATCCCTGGTTGATGCCTGACTTCTGGCAATTTCCAACGGGGTCGATGGGAATAGGACCTTTGTCAGCGGTATATAACGCACGGTTTATGCGTTACCTAGAATCCCGGGGATTTTTAAAGCCTTCTGAACGTCGGGTCTGGGGTGTATTCGGCGATGGAGAGATGGATGAACCGGAATCTCTTGCGGGCCTTTCTCTTGCCGCACGCGAAAAGCTTAATAATTTGACCTTCATTATTAACTGCAATCTTCAACGACTCGATGGGCCTGTGCGTGGTAATGGGCAGATTATCCCTGAACTTGAATCAATCTTTCAAGGCGCTGGTTGGAATGTCATAAAAGTTTTATGGGGTTCGGAGTGGGATGAACTATTCGCTCGTGATAAAAATCATGCGTTATTAAGGCGATTTTCTGAAACAGTCGATGGCAAATATCAAACGCTCGGCGCGAATGACGGCCGCTATAATTTGAAACATTTTTTTGCTGAAGACCCTGAAGTTATGGAGTTGGTTGCGCATATGAGCGATGATCAGATTGATGGTCTGAAACGGGGCGGGCATGACCTGCAAAAATTGTTCGCTGCTTTCGATGCGGCAACTCAATGTACCGACAAACCAACCGTAATTCTGGCGAAAACAAAAAAAGGCTATGGAATGGGGTCAGCCGGTGAGTCGAAAATGACGGCACACCAGGCTAAAAAACTGGATGTCGGGGGTTTGCTTGAGTTTCGCGATCGCTTTGGCATAAATCTGACTGATCAACAAGTTGAAGACCTGTCGTTTTATCGCCCAGATCCAGATAGTGAAGAAATGCAGTATTTCCTGAACCGGCGTGAAATTCTAGATGGAAGTCTGCCGAAACGAAGCCAAACTGCGCCTCCGGTTCGGGTGCCGGATTTGAAAAGTTATGCTAGCTTCGTTTTCGATAAAAACGAAAAAGGTCTTTCATCAACGATGGCGATGGTTCGAATGCTCGGCGGCTTATTGCGTGATCCTGAATTAGGGCCTCGAATCGTTCCGATTGTTGCTGATGAGGCCCGAACTTTTGGAATGGCAAATCTATTCCGGCAAATTGGTATCTATTCGCCGTTGGGTCAACTTTATGAACCGGAAGATTCTGCAAGTCTGCTGACCTATAAAGAGCAAAAGGATGGACAGTTACTTGAAGAGGGAATTAACGAAGCCGGGGCATTGGCGTCCTGGACCGCTGCTGCAACATCCTACAGTACCCACGGTCAGGCGATGCTGCCTATCTATATTTACTATTCGATGTTTGGATTCCAACGTGTTGCAGATTTGATCTGGGCTGCCGCTGACCAACGTGCGCGAGGGTTTCTACTCGGAGCGACTGCAGGCAAAACAACGCTCAGCGGTGAAGGTCTACAGCATCAGGATGGATCCAGCCAGCTATATGCTTCGACCGTACCGAACTGCCGTTCTTATGATCCCTGTTATGGATACGAATTGGCGATTATTTTTCATCATGGTGCGGTTCGAATGCTACAGGACAATATCGACGAGTTTTATTACATCACGTTGATGAACGAAAATTATTCGCAACCAGCTTGTCCCAAGGGCATCGAATCACAGGTTATCAAGGGAATGTATCACTTGAAACCTTCGGGTGAAAAAAAAGGCGGTATGCGAGTTCAATTACTCGGCAGTGGTACGATTCTTCGTGAAGTTGAAGCCGCCGCCGATTTATTACTCAAAGACTTTTCGATTCAGTCAGATATCTGGAGCGTGACCAGTTTTACCGAACTGGCAAGAGAAGGGCACGAAGTCCAGCGACAAAAACTGATGAATCCTGGATTACAGGCAACCTGTCATGTTGAGGAATGTCTCAAAGATACGGCGGGCCCGGTAGTGGCAGCAACAGATTACGTACGTCAGTATGCCGAGCAGATCCGGGCTTTTGTTCATACCCCTTATCATGTATTGGGCACTGACGGGTTTGGCCGAAGTGATAGTCGAAATGCTTTAAGGCACTTTTTTGAAGTTGATCGTTTCTATATTGTTGTGACTGCTTTAAAGGCGCTTGCGGAAGTAGGTGAAATCGATTTTGATCAAGTTAGACAGGCCATTGGTCTTTATGACATAGATGTTAATAAAATATCCCCTGCTGCTTGTTAACACGCTAGTAAGAACATCTAAACTGATGTTGAAGCAGTGCAGTTCATGGGGATAAAAGCGTGTTTTCAATTTTCCTGCGATACAGTTATTCGATTGGGTTTGAACTTTGCTAAACTGCATTACAGCGATGAATTTCGAATTCGTCGTATTTTTATAATCTGGATAACTGAATGTCTCTCGACCATCGAAATCAAGGCCTCAAACAACTCGAAGACACGGAATTCGATGTGCTCATCATCGGCGGTGGAATCAATGGTGCGGTGTCAGCAGCTTCGCTGTCACACCGAGGATTAAAAGTCGCTCTTATTGATGGACGTGATTTTGCGGGCTTCACAAGTCAGCAATCATCAAATCTGGTTTGGGGCGGCATTAAATATATGGAAAGTTATGAGTTCGGACTGGTTCTTGGACTTTGTAAATCGCGAAATGAATTGATGCGAAGTTTTCCATCAGTGGTTAAAGAAATTCGATTTCTTACCACGGTGTCGAAACAGTTCAGACATCACCGCCTCGTGATCTGGGCCAGTGCCTGGTTGTACTGGTTGCTAGGCAGAGGTTACACACGTTGTCCCAGATTATTAACTGCGGCACAGATTTCGGCTGAAGAACCGGTTGTTGATACTTCGAATAGTCGCGGGGGCATTATCTACTCGGATGCTTTTTTACACGATAATGATGCACGATTTGTCTTCAACTTTATTCGAAGCGCAATTGATCAAGGCTGTGTCGCAGCAAATTATATTGAATCAACGACAGCTAAAAAGTCCGAGAATGGATGGCAAGTTGATGTTAAAGATACGGTGTCAGGACGAGTATTCGCAGTTCGATCCCGAGTATTGATTAATGCCACGGGCGCTTTTGTCGATTCGCATAATGAAGCAGCCGGCGTTGTGACTAAACACCACCACGTTTTCTCAAAAGGCATTCACTTACTGGTTCCCAGAATTAGCTCAATTGAGCGAGTACTGGCGTTTTTTGCCGACGATGGTCGTTTATTTTTTGCCATTCCGATGGGTAATCGAACCTGTATCGGTACGACTGACACTCGAGTTGATTCACCGATGGTTGCGGTGACCGATGAAGATCGGGATTTTGTGCTGATTAATATTAATACTTGCCTGAAACTGCCCAGGAAATTAACCCGTGACGATATTATTGCAGAGCGTTGTGGCGTAAGGCCGCTGGTTGTAGAAGCTGATTCCACTGCAAGCCTTGATTTTCTTCAACTATCTCGAAAGCATGTCATAGAAGAAAACCACGCGTTAAATCATGTCAGTATTTTTGGTGGTAAGTTGACCGATTGCTTGAACATTGGCGAAGAAATAGCTGAGCTTATGGCGTCAATGGGGTTGAATTTATCCGACCTTCAATCTAAATGGTACGGCGAAGGCGATGCTGAAGAACGTAAAGTGTATGATCGATTAGCCGCAATCTTAGGGGTCGATCAAGTCTTCGCGCCGGACACAGGAGAGTCAGTGGCGGTACGTTTATGGAGACGTTACGGACGGGACGCGACAAAAATGTTGGAAGCTATTCAGACGGACCCAGAATTGCTTGAGACCGCTATCGCAGAAACGGGTGTCCGGTGGTGTGAAATTGCACATCTATCAGAGCATGAAATGGTGGTCAGCCTCGAGGACTTTTTGCGCCGACGCTCCAAAATAGAATTGCTATACAGTCGTGAAACATTGCGGGCTTCGATGGGGTTAAGAGCAGTGTGTGATCATTTATTCGGGTCGGATGCAGAAAAGCGGTGGCAGGAATATTTTGCTAATAAAGCAGATTAATAAAGTTGATTAAACAGGCAGCGGAGAACAATGATGGCGAAGTATTTGTTGAGCATAGACCAGGGGACAACAAGTTCACGCGCAATGTTGTTTGATCTACAGGGAAAAGCCTGTTTCACTGCGCAAGAAGAGTTCCAGCAGTTTTATCCTCATGATGGATGGGTTGAACATGATCCCCTTGAAATTTGGCAAACGACCTTGGCTGTGACCCTAAAGGCCTGTGTGAAGGCTGCGAAAATAGGGGAAGGGGTTCTCGCTATTGGTATCACCAATCAACGCGAAACCACCATAGTCTGGGATAAAGCGACCGGCGAACCGATTTATAACGCGATAGTCTGGCAAGATAGACGCACCTCAAAGTATTGTCAGAACCTAAAAGACAAGGATAAAGAAGCTCTAATTTCTGAACGAACTGGATTACTACTCGATCCTTATTTTTCAGCCAGTAAAGTTAACTGGATTCTAGATAATGTTGAAAATGCGCGTGAACGCGCTGAAAAGGGAGAATTGGCGTTTGGTACCGTTGATAGTTTTCTAATTTGGCGACTGACTAATGGTCAGAAACATTTTACCGACGCTACCAACGCATCAAGAACATCGTTATTCAATATTCATCGACAGGAATGGGATCAGGAATTACTCGAACTTTTCGATATACCCGAATCGATGCTTGCCGAAGTTAAGGATAGTGCGGACGATTTCGGAATTTGTTCGGCAGATATTCTGCCCGGCAATATACCGATTGCCGGTGTAGCTGGCGACCAACATGCAGCCTTAATCGGTCAGGCTTGTTTTGATCCAGGAATGATTAAGAGCACTTACGGAACGGGTTGCTTTGTCATGTTGAATACCGGAGATAAACCGGTAAGTTCTAAAAATCGATTGTTAACAACTGTTGCCTATCGGTTAGAGGGCAAAACTACCTATGCCACTGAAGGTTCAATATTTGTAGCCGGGGCTGGGGTTCAATGGTTACGCGATGGCATTGGCCTGATAGATTCAGCCGCAGAGACTGAAGCATTGGCTTCCAGCCTATCCGATAATGCGGGCGTTTACCTGGTACCTGCTTTCACCGGCCTTGGTGCGCCGCACTGGGATCCGGAAGCAAGAGGCGCATTATTTGGAATCACGCGTGATACCGGGGTCGCCAATATTGTCAGAGCAATGCTGGAATCCATTTGCTACCAAACCGCTGATTTATTTGAAGCGATGGAGAACGATGGTGTTCGCCCTAATCGATTAAGAGTTGATGGCGGCATGGTTCAGAACAAATGGTTATGCGGTTTTCTTGCTGACATATTGGGAATTCCTGTTGAGCGGCCGGTTGAAACTGAGACAACAGCCCTCGGCGCGGCAATTCTGGCCGGCCTGCAAGTTGGGGTTTTTGAATCGACTGAAGCGGTTCAACGGTATTGGAAATGTGACGAGGAATTCTCGGTTAATATGGTCTCGGAATCGCGCGAAAAGTTACTTGGCGAATGGAAGTTAGCTGTTGGTAAAGTAATTGGGTAAATGGGTTTCTGAATTTATGGTTTTGATCGTCAATTCCTGGTAATTTCAAATATAAAGCATGGGTGTGCTTGAATTTTGAACTCTTGCGAATTATGGTGAGACTAGATGCTGAAGCATCTGAAATCCACCACACCATCTGGCAAAACGAGTTCAAATTTTGATTTGAGATAATGAGGGCTATATATTGGTTCTCAAATAGTTGTAAAGCTATTTGACAGCTGATCCCATAGTTCGTAAAGAATCTTTACACTATTTCGTTGCTATAGATTTTGATTTTTTTTAAATACTTGTGATACGTTATGTTTTTTTTTACGGCATAACTATTGCTTAATAATTAGGAGTATTTCCTTTTTGGAAGAACCATTATGAACTTTAGGTTTTTGAATAATAAATTGCTGGCTATAACTGGCGCAGCCCTTTTAGGTTTTAGTATGAGTGTGTTTGCCGTAGATAATGAAACATCGGGTACTAATTATGATGACGCCGCACTTGGGGGCGGTCTGTGGAATGGTTGGAGTTCATTTAGCAATGATAGTGGTATAAGGAGTAATCGCGGTGGGCAGGCATTTGATACGGAATACTTGTATTATAAATATGATGCAGTCAATCAAAATATGTCAATAGGTTTACAAACCGGGTTTGATGTAGTTGATGGTCACCAAAGAATTACGTACTCAAACGGGCATAAACATCACTTCTATGGCGGCGATCTAGCATTGTCTTTTGATGGTATTGCAGGGATTAATAACTCATCATCGTATGAATATGCGGTTGATTTCGGCCTGGAAACACGAGACTGGTCAGGACATCATGAAGGGCCAAATTCTACTGACAACGACGGACTTGTAGATGTTGGTAGTGGAACAGGCGTGGATAACGCAGGACTATATAATGTCTCGCAATGGAATGAAAACACCCTTAATGATGCTTCACCATTTGCGATGGATGTAGGTATGTTTGAGAAAGGCCTAACTTCAAATGATTCGGGTTCTGGCTGGGTTGATGGCGAAAAATCATTCTTTAGAACGGTCACTTTCAATCTTGCAGGTATTGTCAATACCGCATTAGATTTCACGGTTGATGCTCACTGGACTATGTCTTGTGGAAATGATCAGATCAACGGCAACTATAACGTGGCCGGTTATACTCCCCCCAATGGCGTTCCAGAACCCTCCGCATTTGCCTTATTCGCCATTGGGTCAATGGGTATGGGTTTTGTAGGATTTAGACGGCGGAAAATTAAATCGTAAACTGGTAACAATCTAACGTAAAAAAAGCGCGATATTATCGCGCTTTTTTTTGTCCTTTTTAAAAGTACGCCCTATACTAATTTAACTTCTTGCGCTCCTGATGAATGGTCAATATGACACGGTACAAACGATTACAAACTTTTTTTTTCTGGCTAATCTTATCAACCAATTTGTCAGCCGAAACTGTTAGCAAGCTAATCGCTAAATCTGATACTGCCAAAAGCCAACAGGAGTACCAGACAGCTTTAATTCATCTTAAAAATGCTTCAAAAGAAGACCCGAAAGATATATCAGTCCGTCTGAAATTAGCCCAATTATTTGTCCATATCGGGCAAGGTGTGCAGGCAATAGTTGAACTAGATAAGGCTCACAGGTTGGGGGCAAATCCGGTTGAGTTGGCGGTGCTTTCTGCCAAAGCCAAGATGTTGCAAGGCGAATTCGACGAGTTAACAGAAAATGTAGATTTACTCGACCTGCCACAGTCCGATATTGCCATTTTACGGGCAATCCAGGGACATGCACTTTTTGAACAAAGAAGATTGGACCAGGCCAAGCAAATGTTCCAACGAGCATTGTTGTTATCACCGGATGAGCTTGAGGTTCAACTAGGGCTGGCAAAGCTTTTTAAAATCAATGGCGAAACGCAAAAAGAAAAACAACAGATAATAAAATTACTTGACCAATACAAGGGTAACGCTGAAGTTCTAATTGTTGCTGGTAGTTATTATCGTAGTAATAACGAGTATGAAAAGGCACTGGAGTTATTTAATCAGGCAGGTGAAATTCAACCCAGTAATGTCAATGTCTGGTTTGGTGCTGTCCGTTCACATATTGGTAAAAGAAGCTTTAATGATGCGAAATTTGAAATCCAAAAGGTGCTCAATAACTATCCCGAACACCAAGTAGGTAATTATCTGTTGTCAGTTATCGCCTACGAAGAAGGGGATTACGCTCGAGCAAAAGCGGCTATAGATATTGTCCTGAAAGGTCAAAAACGACAATACGAAGCGCTTAAACTACTTAGCACGATTCAATTCCAGCAACAGGAATATAGCGACTCAGAAAAAAATATCAAAAAGTACCTTAAGTTCCATCCCGATGATATTCAGGCTCAGAAAACGTTGGCTTCGATTTATCTAAAAAGAAAGCAAGGTGTTCTGGCTCTCGAGGTTTTAAATCCTCTCGAAATACTGGACGACGCCTATATTTATTCGATGATTGCAACTGCTTATTTAACGATGGGAAATTCGGATAAATCGGAACTTTATATTCAAAAGTCGATAAAGGCCGCTCCAAATGACAAAGCTATTCAACGTCACTTTCAACGGAGTAGGCTGGAGGCTGGAGAATCAATTCAGTTAGAGTTTATCGATACCGATTACAGCAACTTCCTTGGGGAGGGACATATTCCGATACTGAATTTGCTACGCCAGAAAAAATATGACCGTGCGATAGAAGTCATAAACGGATATATGAAAACGATGCCCGATAATGCATTGTTACATTATCTATTAGGAAGTACTTTTCTATATCAAGGTGCAAAAAAAGAGGCTCAAAAAGAGTTCGAAAGTTCGTTGAAATTCAAGTCTGATTTTATTGAATCTCGCATCAATCTTGCAAAAATTTATCAGATCGATGGAAAGGAACGCGACGCGGAACGTGAATATCGAGAAGTTCTAAGATTAAGCCCCAACAATGATCAATCTATGATTGCCCTGGCTGGCATTTTTAAGCGAGCGGGTGATGAAGAAGAGATGCTGAAGTGGTTAAAGAAATCACGTAAAGTGAATACAGCATCTTTGGCATCAAGAGAGGTTTTGGAACAGTATTATCGAAGTAAAGGTGATAGAGAAAGGGCGCTCGACGTATCGAATGAAATGGTTAATATTCAGCCTCAAAATATTTCATTGTTACTTAAAAACGCAAATAATCAAAAGGCAGTCAACAGACTTGATTTAGCCATCAAAACATTTAAAAAAATCGCTTCTTTAAAACCCGAAGAATCATCAACCTGGTTTGGTTTAGCACGGCTGCAGCTTCTGGATAATGATTTGATTACTTCAAAGGCAAACATTGAAAAGGGTTTGAAGCTTGAACCTCAAAATTTAGTTGCAAAGGTAATTTTGATTGAAATTGACATTAAGAACAATCAGTTATCGTCAGCACTAACAAAGGCAGAAAAGCTTCAGCAACAACATCCAGAAAGCTCGGCCGGGTTCGATATGTTAGGCGATATTTACATGGCATTAAAGAAACCGGAGCAAGCCATTAAGCAATATAAACAGTCTGTGAAAATGAGATACGATAGCGACACCTATATTAAGCTTCATTTTGCTTTTAATCGGAATAATGAAGTCGAAAATGGTTTTAAGCAACTCGAAAAATGGGTCCAAAGTTTTCCTGAAGACCTCAAACTTAAAGAGGTATTAGCGACGACGTATCAGCGCCGAGGTATTTTGGAAAAAGCCCGAGACCTGTATGAAGAAATCATTCAAAAATCAAAAAACAATGATCGTATTTTAAATAAGTTGGCGTTGGTCGCACTATCGCTTGAAAGCCCGATGAGTATTGAATATGCAGAAATGGCGTACAATTTAGACTCAAAAAGTGTTAAAAATAAGGACACTTTGGGCTGGGTTCTTTTAAATACTCAAAACTCTAAAAAGGCACTGGTGTTGCTTAAAGAGGCGTCAGAAGCTTCTCCATCTGACCCGGATATTCGTTACCATTATGCTGTTGCTTTAACCGAACAAGGTAATAAACCGCAGGCCGAAAATCAACTTTTTATCGCACTAAGCTCTAAAGATTCTTTTTTAAATCGTAAGCAGGCAAATGAATTGTTGCAGAAATTAAAAAGCCAATAGTCGAATTTCCTTTGTTTAAATACCTGTATTTATTCTGAGATATCAAAAACAGGTAGTTGCTTATTTTAAAGCCCTAAGAAGTTTTACTGTTTTGTAATACGATTCGAGTAGCTATTTAAAATTGATAATTTGAAACTGATGATTCATTGGCTTGAATACTGATTTGAACTGGCGACTCTTTGACCGAATTGAAATCATCAATATCGCTTTGCGAAGTGTTTAAAACATATCCGTATTGAGCTCCATTCTGGGCAATCCTTAGGCTACTCTGGTTCATGTCTATTTCCACTGAGTTCCCAGGTTTGACCATAACTACACTGCTTTGTGAAATCGAAATCGTTGGTGTTTTAATTTGTGGTAAATAGATAAAACAACTGGCATGCCGAAGCTTCAACTTTGTAGCACTATCCACTGAATCATTTGCGCTTCCTTCGCATTTCCAACTGATCGTTTTTTCATCATGCCAGTAAAAAACGACACGCGATTGCTCGATATAAATTTGGTTTGAATCGGGCCAATTAGCTGTTTTCCATTCGGTTTGATTTTTCTGTATCTCGGTTGAATTAACATCTGCATAGTTAAAGTCATCTTTGTTCATCATCTTTATTGTGAAAAAGCTAATTAACACAATAGCCGTAACCGATATGCCTATTGTTATAAAGAACCTACGCCCCACAGTTGCAAATTTAGAACTGATTTGCGTTTTAGGTATTTCACCTTCGAGGTACTGCTGTGCTAGTTCTTCAGGGGAACCAAAGTGTTCGATTAATGATTTCGGGTTATCATCAATTTCATTAGCATGGCTTTGGATCTCTTCCAGAATTTCACCGCGAGATCCGGCATTCATACCTTTCAGAGCCTTCTTGAGGTTGATCGTTGTTCATTTGAGTTCCATGAGTTTTTCGAAGGATTGTTGATTGTCTAATTGAGTGCTTAACATGTCAGGTAAACGTGCTAACCCTTCTTTGCTTAATTGATAAAAGCGTCTGGGATGACCTGAATCGATCGGCGTCTCCCAGTTTGAAACTAGCCAACCACTTTTCTGCATACGGTTAAGCAGTGGATAGAGTGTGCCTTCGTTAATTTCTAGCCCCGCTTGATGAAACAACTGAAGCATCTCAAAACCATATGATGAGTGTTTTTGGCGAAGGATGACCAGAACACAAAGTTCGAGATAGCCTTTTCGTAGCTGGGTTAACCATTTTAGATAGGTGTCATTTTCCATGACACGATTAAAATATATAATGCTATGTAATGCAAAGTATAATTTGTTTCCGCCTTATCGCCCATGGTCTGAGTTCGATACAGTAGAGGTAAGTTCTGTCTATTAACGCAAAATCGATTTGTGTATCGAGGAGGAGACTGCTGGCCACAGAAGTTTCTAACCTTATTAAAAAGGCGGGGGAATAAGGAAGAATATTGCTTCTACTAACCGGCTCGTGAGGCATCGTATCTGAATGACGATCCCTGCATTTGCCTCCCGGACTCTGAGAATGTTGACGAGAAGCTTTCACAGAGTATATTTGTTCTCCCTTAATGCCCTATTTTGAATTATGACCGACACCTTTGATCGTCTTGCCACATTTATTCAGCAGTTTCGGGCTGAAGATATGCCTGCAGCTACCCTCGATGCATCAGCTTTGATGCTCCTGGATACACTCGGTATTGTTATAGCTTCAGGCCCAATGGAAGCTGGTAGGATTGCTCGCGAGACTTCGACGTTGCTTTATGGAACCTCTGATGAAAAACACAGTGCGCGCATGATGTTTGATGGGCGAACGGTGAGTATAGCTGGAGCGGCTTACGCTGCGGCAACTCAAACCGATAATCTGGATGGTCATGATGGCTATAACCCTTCCAAGGGACACATTGGGGTCGTAGTGATCCCGGCTCTGGCTGCATTATCGCAGACAATATCCGATATTTCGGGTTTGGAGGCTTTGGCGAATGTGATTATTGGTTATGAAGTTGCAGGTCGAGCCGGTATTTCATTACATCAAACAGTAAGCGACTATCACACTTCGGGTGCCTGGAATGCACTGGGCGTAGTCGCTATGGCCGCCCGCCTGCGTGGAATGACAACTGATCAATTGCGTCAGGCAATGGGCATAGCTGAATATCATGGTCCGCGGAGTCAAATGATGCGTGAAATTGCAAACCCGACCATGCTGCATGATGGCTCCGGCTGGGGTGCGATGGTCGGGGTGTCGTCAGCTGTTTTGGCGGAAAATGGATTTACCGGCGCACCAGCGATTACGATTGAAGCAGAAAAGGTGGCGCAATATTGGAGCGATCTCGGATCGTTCTGGCAGATGGAACACCAGTATGTTAAGCCTTATCCGATTTGTCGCTGGGCACATGCTGCGATTGATGCCATCCGGAAATTGATACTGGAGCACAATTTAAAACACCGTGATTTCAAACACATACAGGTCAACACCTTTCATGAAAGCGCCTGTTTATTTCGAGGCATGCCTGATGATACGTCCAAGGCCCAGTACAGTCTACCGTTCGCAGTGGCAACCATGGTGGCCTATGGTCGAATAGGGGTTGAGCACATTACCGGTGAAGGCCTGAGTAATGCTCTGGTCGCTGACCTTATTGGGCGCGTTAACGTGGCAGAAACTTCTCGACATAGTGATCGGTTTCCGCAGTATCGATATGCAGATGTAGTGGTAACTTTGACAGATGGGCGCGTTCTAGAATCTGGCGATGTGCATGCGCGTGGAGGCCCCGAATCGCCGATGGAACGTGATGAAGTTATTGCCAAGTTCGTCGAGTTTTCTACCCCAATACTAGGGATCGAACGAACGGAAAAAATTAGGGATGCCACTTTAGGTTTAGTTAAACCGGGCAGTCAATTTTCTGACCTTGCCTATTTGTTGTATGAGGCTCCATAGATAATTTAGTAGCGACATTTTTCTATTTAGCTAACCCTAACCCAAGGATAAATAATATAGATCAATTCAAGTCGGATTATCGGGTAGTTGGCCGCTTGTCATCAAGATCGTAATTTTTAATACGGTATAAATCGATACGACTTTGCTTATTAATTGAGCCACACGCGCTAGCGAAATAATAAAACCGGAATTTTACAGGAGCGAATCATTTCTGTTGTTGTTGAACCGATAATGAGATTTCGAATTCGCGAATGGCCATAGGCACCCATCACCAGTAAGTCATAGTGCTGGCTTTCACTGGCTTCCGCAATAACCGTTTCGGCCTGCCCGGATTTAATATCCGAAACCACATCAAAGTTTGAGTCTTTGAGGAGGTTCGTTGCCTTTTCTAGCTTTGTGTTGTCAGCTTCTGATCCATTTCCAACCATTAATAGCTGACATGAAAAGCCTTTGAACGCAGAGTTCTGCGCAATATATTCAACGGCCTTCATCACGCTCTCGCCACCATCGAAAGCGATTAATACTCGACTAATGGGTTTAAACGCGCGAGACGCAACCAGGACCGGCTTGTGGCTTGAACGAACCACACGTTCGAGATTAGAGCCAAGATGAAGCTTATCAAAATCAGCCGCGAGACCTCGCTTGCCGATAACGATTAAGTCCGCTTCCTGCTCGAGCTCTTCGACAGTCTCGACGAGTTCTCCATTTCGAAGTTTAATATTGACATCGCTGTGCCCAGCTTCGGTGATTCGATTTCGAGCATCTTCAAGAATCGCGCGCCCCATTTTATGTGACAACTTGGCCTTTTGAGCATCGAGTTCGACCAGTTCTTCCAGTAATGCTGTTCGTGCACCGAGGCCAATACTGCCACTTAAATTACTGGAGTTTTCTGAACCTTCACGGCGCCCCAAAACATGAATAACATCGATTGAAGCCGATGTGCGACTGGCAAACCATGCTGCGTGATCACAAACACTTTGTGAATATATCGAACCATCTATTAATGCAATCAGCTTTGTCATTGTCTTCATCGCCTAGTGCCCGAGTAAGCGGTCTAATGCTCCGGGTTTGTCATGAATAGCAAGTTGATCAACAATCGTCTCGCTCGCTGAGTTAAGGCCAACTATTTCAACTTCAGCCCCTTCTCGCCGAAACTTTAACACAACCATGTCCAATGCCGTCACACTGGATATATCCCAGATATGGGCGTGTCTAACATCGAGGGTTACTTTTTCCAGGGCTTCTTTAAAATCAAACGAAGCCGAAAATTGATCGGCTGAAGCAAAGAACAATTGACCTTCAATTAGATAGGTACGAGCCTGTCCATCCTCTGATAAGGTTGATGTGGTGCGAAATAACTGTGAAATTTTCCATGCGAAAAATATTCCCGAGAATAAAACACCCGACAAAACACCCAAAGCCAGATTGTGCGTCGATACCACAACAATGACTGTAACCAGCATGACAACAGACGAACTTAGTGGATGATCTTTTAAATTTTTAATTGATGACCAGCTGAAAGTCCCGATGGATACCATGATCATAATCGCCACCAGGGCTGCCATCGGAATTTGCTTCACCCAGTCGCCAAGAAATACAATCATCAGCAAAAGGAACACACCGGCACATAAAGTAGATAATCGACCTCGACCCCCCGATTTAACATTAATCATCGATTGTCCGATCATTGCACAACCCGCCATACCACCGATAAACCCGGTTGCGGTATTCGCAATTCCCTGACCGATACATTCACGATTTTTGTCACTCGTGGTATCCGTGAGTTCGTCAACGATCGAAGCCGTCATTAAAGACTCGAGTAAACCAACCGCCGCAACTGCGGCCGAATAAGGCAGGATGATGAATAATGTTTCCAGATTAAATGGGATTTGGGGAATTAAAAATATGGGCAATGTTGACGGCAGTTCACCCATATCTCCAACAGTACGAATATCGAGGCCAAGGTAGATTGAAACAGAGGTTAATATGACGATGCATATTAGCGGTGATGGAACTGCGCGGGTTAAAACGGGTAATAGGTAAATGATCGCGAGGCCGACTGCTACCATGACATAGGTTAAAGACGGGACGTTCATGAGTTCGGGCAGTTGCGCCATAAATATGAGTATTGCCAGCGAATTAACAAACCCCGTCATCACTGAACGTGAAACAAATCGCATCACGTAGCCGAGTCGTAGCATGCCAGCGATAATCTGTAATAGTCCTGCAACAATCGTTGCCGCGAGCAAATATTCAAGACCATGCTCTTTAACTAGCGTCACCATCAAAACAGCCGTTGCCGCCGTTGCTGCCGATATCATACCGGGTCTTCCCCCGGTAATGGCTACAATCACAGCAATTGAAAACGAAGCATAAAGCCCGACCTTCGGGTCGACCCCGGCAATGATCGAAAATGCAATGGCTTCAGGTATGAGTGCAAGAGCAACTACAAGCCCTGCGAGCAGGTCGGCACGTATATTACCAAGCCAGTCGATACGCAATTGATCAAGATTTAGGCGAGGTAGAAAATCAGTTTTCAATGTCAGGTCCATTACAGGTACGAGCTACACCGGAAGAATCGAAGTAGCTCAAAGATTTTAAGGATAGAACACAGCACCAGAACTGCTGAGATAATCACAAAGTATTGTTAACCGCATTCCATCCTGGGGGCATAAAACCACCTGAAGTACATTAACGGTTGTTAGGAAAATCGTAGTATTTGAAGATTTAAATTAATGCAACAAAGCAGTGAATTAAGAAGCTCATTGGATATTTCCGGATTTTGCCTGATAAAAATGAAAGTGCCGAAGGCCCGTCAATCAAGCGCAGAGTATTATACCTGTTTATCGATCGGGGTGCTATGTTTAGCGAATTGGTAAGACGCTTTTTGAAGTACTTTATGAAACCTGGTTTACGACATAAATGAAATCAAACACCGTCGATAAAGTTACCATCCACGGTGTTTGTTTATGCAGAACTAGTGAAGAATGAACTCGGTTGACCAATTTCCTGACAGGCCGCTATCAAATTCAGACTGAAGCGTACCCGCATCGCCATTTCCATTCAGGTGCCAATCCCACCATAATCCAGATACCGACTGAAATTGGCCAAAGTTATCCATAGACGCATCGGCGCATGACGAGCCACTGCTGCTCCAGGCATCATTATTATGTGTTCCACCGTCGCGAATGGCCCAAACACCGCCAGAAGCATTGTATTGAACTTCTTCCCAGACATTAACGAAAGAAGCGGGTGGAGTCGTTGTATCAAGATCACCGCCGAGGATTAATACCGGTCCATCCTGAATGCCCGCACCAACCCAATCGGGACCAAAGGGATTCATCGCAATAGTAGCAGTGATGTTGACTGATTTTTTCAATGCGCTTCCAGATTTGATCACGGCACCGCCCCCCTGGCTGTGTCCTGCCAGTCCCGTCTTCATGGGATCAACAATTGCTTTTTCATGTTCGAGTACATAGGCCAGACAGGCGAGAACATCAACATCTCGAGCAGACCACTGGTTCGCAGCAACAACGATATAGTTGCCATCTGTAGCCCATTCTATGAGTCCAGGCCTATAACCTTCAGATACACATTGGCCGTTGACGTTGCCCTGTCCCCAGCCATTTGCCCAGGCGATAACAGGATAATCGGAGCGAGTAGCAAAGTCGGTTTTGGCCCAGGGCCTAATGATAGTGCAGTCGAGTTCATGATTACCTTTTGAGTGCCCGATTATCCGCTCGCAATAATGATCGCTACTTTGACAAATTATCTCGCTGGTAGGCGCTTTATCGACTGCTGCGGCCTGTACTGAAACCAGGACATTTGCGATCAAAAATAGACTGGTAGCCATTAACTTGATCATAATTTCCTCCTTTATTATTGGGCTTATATTTAACCCTAAAAGACCTTAGTTATGCAAACTGATCTAAGCGTTTATATTATTTCAGCTGGAGAATTCTATTTCTCGAACCTGGTCTAAATTAACGATGATCTGGCGAGCCCAGACAATTTAAAACCTGTAAAACAATAATATTCCAAAGATGATGAGCGGCAAGCGTCGCCATTTCAATTGCCGATTTATCAAGCCATGTGATACGGCCGTTAACCCGATAGCTGTTTTGATAAAAACAATCAATGCTTCAACCGGCGTCTCTTTTAACCCGATGAGACTCGGATTACTAACCATTACCAGCGGAATAATATAAAGTCCTATACCTAATGCCATCGCACTTCCAGCGACCTTCAGCCAATTTTCTTCGACCATACCGGCAGCAATAAAAACTGCACCGCAAACCGGTGGCGTTATGGTGGAAAGCAATGCAAACCAGAATACGAATAAATGAACCAGCAATAAATCGAGCCCCAATTGCTGGAGTGCGGGCCCGGCTACTGAAACGCAAATGACATAGGCTGCCGTCGTCGGCACTTCCATCCCAAGGATTAAACAGGCGAGCGCGGTTAATAATAGAGCTAGCCAGAGTTGATTACCGGAAACCGATAAAATGGTTGAGGTGATTTTGACGCCTAATCCAGTTTGTCCGAGCACACCGATGATGATACCGGCGCAGAGGATAATGGACGCGATCATGGCAATTTGCCGCCCCGAATTCAGACAGACTTGTTCGAGCCGTAGCACTAATCTGCTATTTGATACCTTTAGATTTGAATCAAAAAGAAGCAAAATAAATGCGGCAAGTATAGCAACACAAGCTGCGTATTGAGGTGTGTAACCACCATGAAATAAACGTTCCAGCAGGACAACAAAGGGCACAAAAAAGAATAAAGATGTTATCAATACGTCACGATTGGATGGTCGTTGATCAGTCGGTAAAGCGGGTAATTCCTGATTAGTGGCAAAGGCATTAATGCCAACCCAGACGGCTATAAAATAGAGCAGGGCAGGTAGAACTGAAGCGGCCATTATATCGGTATAAGGCACTCCAGTGAGTTCGACCATGACAAATGCTCCGGCGCCCATAAGAGGTGGCATGATCTGGCCTCCAGATGATGCAACGGCTTCTACGGCACCCGCTAATGATCGTGGATAACCGAGGCGAATCATGGCGGGTAGAGTAATGGCACCCGTCGACGCAACATTGGCTGAAGCCGAACCGGAAATCGAGCCAAATAAAGCGGATGAAACGATAGACACTTTTGCAGCCCCGCCTTTCAATCGGCCAGCTGCAGCATTGGCCAGATTCATGAAACCCTGTCCGGCTTCACCTGCATTTAATGTCGCGCCAAAGATCACGAAGATCGCAACGATACTGACTGATACGCCTGTTAGCTTTCCCCATATACCGCCTTCGGTAATGGTCATTGTCCCCATGAAACTGTTGAAGGGTAACCCTGGGTGTCCAAATTCACCGGGTACCCATTCGCCAAATAGGCCATAAGCAAGCGCGATAAGCGCAACGGTTGGTAATGGCCAGCCAATCGACCTTCTTGCCATTTCGAGTACGATAAGGATTAAAAAGACTGAAATTAACTGCTGATCAAGGCCTTGTAAATATCCATATTGATCCGATAGGTCCGATTGATTAACCGCGATGTAACCGGTACAGATCAGGGTTAATGCAGTCAGAAAGAGCCCAACGCGAAAACCAGTTTGAGTTTGTGCGGCAAACACCAGTATCCAGGGTGCTGCCAGCGCCATGTGCATGGGACGTGCGAGTAAATTTGGGACAAGGCCGGAAAAGATCAGACCGAGGTGAAAAATAATTGAAATCGCGCCCAGGCAACTCCAGAATAATCGACCGGAGATTGTCATATTTTAGAGAGAGTTATCAATGAAAAAGCAGGCAAAAAGCTTCCTGCGAAAGACTTGTCGAGAGCCATTCGCAGGAATTGGTTTTTGTAATCTATTGATTAGCAGCAGGGATTGATACGCCCATTTCGCTGTAATAACGCAATGCTCCGGCATGAATTTTTCCGTATACGTTACTCAATAAATCAGTTGAAACACCGTTCCACCAGGCGGCATTACTACCCATGCCTGACTTTTGTGACCAATAGGTTTTGGTGATCTGGTAAGCCGTATCGTCCGACATTGAGGTTGTGGCATGCGCCACAACTGGTAGCGATGTTGTAACAATATCCTGATCAACACCGGCATAGGTGCCTGCGGGAATGACCAGTCGAGTGCGTTTGGTTTGTTTAATCTGTTCATCATTCAATGAAAGGACCTTAACACCAGAACTGGCAGCTGCTTCAATAACGTTCGGTGCAGGGTAGGAGCCGGCTGTTACAAAGCCATCGATTTGTTTATTCTTCAAAGCCGGAACTGCATTGTCTAGTTCAATGTTTGCCAGTGTCACTTTCCCTTCGAGCCCAAATAACTTCAGATATTTAGCACCTTCTTTCGCTCCGAATGATCCTTTCCCGATGAGAATGGTTTTACCTTCGAGATCTGAAAAGTCATTAATGCCCGAATCGTTTCGAACAACAAAATGCATGGTCAGAGACGGTATTGGGAACAATGCTCGAATTTCAGAAAATTTGGGATTTTCTTTTCCAGCGAACATCGCTTTGCCATTTTGAGCGAGCTTGATCAAAACAGGCGGCGTTGTGAAAACATAGTTTCCGCTGCGTTGTGCGGCTTCCATGACGTTTTGTACTGAGCCCTGGCTTTCTTCGACAGTCAGGATGATGTCACCATTTGATCCGGCTTTCATTGCCTCGGCAATCTGCACCGCCATTTGATAATAGGATGATGTTGTTTTTGCGGACTTGTAGGTCACCCGGGTTTCTGCCTGTGCCGATTGCCATCCGGCAACCAAATAAATTGAAGTCAGAATGACGGCCCATAATTTATTCATTTTTTTTCCTTGTTATTGTTCGAGAGAACGAATTGTATAGATAAGGCGACTGGATTCAAATTCATTGCTTTGAATGTCTGCCAAAATTTATTCGATGATTGACCCAAGTTGGCCCAGAGTAATCGGCGCAGCAGGTGGCCGTGCCCGGTAATAGCCTATTTCTTTAACAGGTTTTCTATGTTCTTCGGCCAATAAGGCTGAAATAGTATCGCCACATTGACGGCCCTGGCAGGGTCCCATACCACACAGGGTGAAGGCTTTTGCCTAATTTGGCCCCATACAACCTAGTTCAGCGACCTTTCGGATTTCGCCAGCCGTTATCTATTCGCAGTGAAAGACTATGGTCTCATCCGCAGGAAGAAAAAATTGTTCCGAAGGTCGATAAATGGCATCAAGGAAAGGTCGGATAGCCGTGTGCCTTGCGACGAAGGTGCGTAATCTTGAGGCCTGTTGATCGCGTTTGCTTTCGCTGATCAAATTAAACTGCTGGACTATCTGTAAAGCGCTAATGCCACCTTGCATTCGGGCAGCGCGTGCGCCTGTGATTTCATTACCATCGCCTGCGATAAATACGTCGCCAGAGGATGATGCGCCCAAACTATCGACATCGGGTTGCCAGCACATTTGTTGATCGTTCCATTTCAACTCGCAGCCCGCGAGTCGAGGGAGATGAATTCCCGGCACAACACCATTATGAATGAGCAGCGACTCGGTGCTAATTGTTTCCTGATGTCCTTTTGAACTTAAGGAAACCCGTTCTAATCTATCGTTACCTTCGGCTTTAAGTTCAGTAACCTGTTTGAACACAGGTATCCTGGCCCGGCGCAGCTTTAGCATCATTGACAAACCTTTGATCAAATAGTCACTCGCAGCCCAAAACTGTGCAATTAAATCTGAACCGTTTTGATAGTCGTTACCCAGTATTGACCGAAGATTCTCGGAAGATTGCTCAAACCCCCGCTAGAGTTGACCAGCGGGATTGTTATGCTGATCAATAACAACCACGTCAAACTCATGTCGTGCAGCCGTTAAAGCCGCAGCCGTTAAAGCCGCAGCCATTCCTGCCGGACCCGTTCCTTTAAGGAAACAAACGCAAGGTCAGTATCTTATTCAGCTTCAATGGTATCACCTGACATTAAATAATTGGGATTGATTTGAACCCGATTACGAATGACATTGTGTCGGGGCTTCGGAAGGTCAGGTCGAGTCACGTAGATTGGGCCCGAACAGTTTCTCTTTTAAATAGCTGATGTTGGCGTTCTTTCCGAAGTGCATAAATAGTGTTAGATTTGCGGATTGATCTAGTGCTTAAAATGGGCTCTGCAAGTTTTGCTTATGATTTCGAAAGATGTGATTCTTAGTATTTTGTACACATAGATTTTGCAGCTGAAACTGATGGTACAGTTACGATAACTACAATTACGAGGTTGTTCGGTGGAATTTGAAATACCCAGAGGATATTTTCTTAAGAGCGAAGATGATAACCACTTCTGCATAGGATTCCAATATGGTGCACTCGATGGAGAGGAGGGCCATATTTGCCTCCCAAAAAATAAAATGGGTAAATTCTGTGAGAATAATGATTGGAGGATTAACACAATAGCTCTATACGGGAAGATAATTCACATTGGAAGTCCCGAATCAAATGATCCGTTGCCAAAGCACGAACCGTTAAAAGATGGAATCGTTCCAGATGATTGGGATTAAATAATTAGACCGTTTCTAGAGATTTATTTGCAGCCCCGATTTTTAAGATTTAACTTCTACACCATCCCCTTTACAAGTATTTTGACCCGCACATTGGTTATTCGCCGTCGCGCAGGAACCGCGGCCTTTACTCGAGTTAACACCATAGCAACGTACTTTTTGATT
>JBLIOG010000025.1:0-27214 GCA_047639625.1 Gammaproteobacteria bacterium | reverse complement strand
ACCACTTTTGTGGCCGAATAAAAAGCCGTTCACGATCGAGTTGGCCTAACAAATACTTTTTTGAAAGTGGTGGTCGCTGATAGGGTGGAACTGGCTCCTCACCAATTAAAATAACAGGTTGGGAATTGCCCAATGCGATGTGACGCGATACGAACGAGGCCGCGGCCTGTCCAGCCCCTATAACCACGATCGGATTGCTCATAATTTACTCGGGTTCAGGAACGTAAAGTATCAGGCCGTCGAGTTCAGCCGAGGCAATAATCTGACAGCTGAGTCGGCTATTGTCTTCACGCTCAACATCCGTCATTTCAAGCATGGTGTCTTCGATGTCATCTACTTCGCCTGTTTTTGCCAACCATTCGGGGTCGACAAATACGTGGCAGGTTGCGCAGGACAGACAGCCCCCGCATTCGCCTTCGATCTGAGGGACATTATTGGCCGTGGCTGCCTCCATCAGATTCAGACCATCTTTTACGTCAACGCTAATTTCGCTGCCGTCTTCCATTTTCCAGGTAATTATTGCCATGATTTCGCTGCTAGATGTAGTGTATGTAAAAGTCGCGTAATGTATCGTTTTTTAACGCAGATGTCTTTTCAATTTCGTCTTCTTTAATGGTAACCAGATTTCCGACAAGATCGGCTCCAACAGCTTCAACCAGCGCCGAGTCTGCCTGAAGTTCTCTGAGTGCTTCACCAAGATTGTCAGGCACGCCATCTTCGGCATCATGGCTTTCGAGACAATCTGCCGTTTCGGCTGCTGGAATAGGATATTTGTTCTCTAATCCAAGCCTTGCTGCCTGAAGAATACTGGCAACTGCGGTATAAGGATTGGCTGCACCATCGGCCATGCGGTGTTCGATTCTGGCATGAGAACCCGTTTCACGGGTAATTCGGGTGGTGACGCCGCGATGGTCTGAGCCCCAGTTGCGCCAATAGCCCGACAGGCTGGCAGGTTCCAGGCGTGAATAGGAGTTAACCGTTGGTGCAAGCAATGCAGCGATCCCTCGATGATGATGCATGAGTCCGGCGACGCAGGCGCGGCCAAGATCTGACAGATTGTCACTTGAGGTTGCATCGCCGATGACATTGTGTCCAGTTTGATCCCAGAGGCTAAAGTTAACGTGAACACCTGACCCGCTGAGTTCGGCGATTGGTTTCGGCATAAAGGTTAATAACACGCCATGTTCAAAAGCGATTTCCCGCGCCATCAAACGAAACAAAAATATATCATCAACAGCTTTGACTGCATTATTGAATACCAGGGTGAATTCAAATTGTGGGGCGTCGAATTCGGAGGTGATCATTTCGAGCGGTAAACCACAGGACTCGGCTGTTTGCCAGATCGCATCGGTGAAGCCGATGGGATCTGCGAAGGGTCCGGTACTGTAAACAAAAGCACCGGGCGTCTCATAAGGTTGCCAGTTTCCTTCATCGTCCTGGGTGTAGGCATAAGCTTCTAGCTCGATCCCGACTCGGGCGTCGTAACCCAGGGTTTTCCACTGATTAACGGTTCGCTTGAGTAAGCCTCGTCCACACACGGCCAGAGGCGTTCCTGCGCTATCAAATTGATCGGCAATTACGACGCGTTCGTTGCCGTGCCAGCCTTTGCGGATATCATCGCCGTCAAAACGAGCGATCATATCGGGAAGGCCTTGCAATAAAGTTGAACAGGGGGCTGGTAATAAATCTTTGTCGTAAGTGAGCGCATAGATACCCTGGCAAAAACGACTCTCGCCACTTGCAGCGTGATTACCCGGCAGGTATTTCCCACGCGCTAGATTCAGATGGTCGCAAAATAATAGTCGAAGTCTTTCATTTTTCATTGTGGTCTCCTCTAGTTTTTTATTGCAGGGTTATTTTTATCGGCAGTCGCTTAATGCCGCCAACAAAATTGGAGCGCAAGTATTCGTGCTGGCCAGTTTGTTCAATGGTTTTGACGCGTTTCACCAGTTCCTGAAGGAGAACCCGAATTTCGAGCCTGGCAAGCCACATACCCAGGCAAACGTGAGGTCCGCCCTGACCGAAAGCCAGGTGTCTGTTAGGTGTGCGAGCCAGATTTACACTGAATGGTTGATCGAAATGCTGTTCATCGCGGTTACCAGAGACAAACCAGAGTAAAACTTTGTCACCCTCCCGAACTTGTTTGCCGTGCATTTGAAAGTCCCGCATTGCGGTGCGACGGAAGTACATAGTGGGAGAAGCCCAGCGAATAATTTCGTCGGCTGTAGTGTCCCAGATACTATCATCGCTATTCTGTAATTGGTGTAGGAGGCCGGGCTGGTTTGCCAATGCATGAATTGATGCTGACAGGGAGTATCGAGTGGTATCGTTTCCGGCGGCAACCAGCAGGCAGAAAAAATTCCGAAATTCAGTTTCACTCATGACATTACCCTGACTATCGGGTTGTAAAATAAGATCTAGAACGCCGCTGTTATCGCCGCGAGCTTTCCTATCAGCCATCAAATCACGAGCATATTGATAGAGTTCAACACCGGCAGGAGAACGAAATGGCATCAACCGGAATGCATCGGTATCGGCTTTATCGAGGAGATGATCGGTATATTCAGGATCAGTGTTGGCGATTAGCTCATCCCCTTTGGTGACCAGCCAATCGAGATTTTCGTCGCCGATACCGAGGATCTGCCCGAGCATTCGCATCGGTAACTGACGAGATATATGTTTTGATGCGTCGAATTCACCCAGTGCGAGTGCCTGATCGAGAATTTCATTGCAGAGTTGTCTGATGGTTTGTTCGTATCCGGCAATAACGGGTTTGGAAAAGGCCCTGCCGACCTGCATACGGGTATGGGTGTGTTCAGGTGGGTCAGTTTCCTGAAAAGTACGACGTGCGAGGTATTCTTCGTGACTTTGGTCCTCGATTCGAATGCCACTGGCAGAACTTAGCAATTTGGTTTGTCGATTGTAATTCATGATGTCGTCATAGCGAGTAATCGACCAATAACCTTTATCATTACCGCCATCGCACCAGGCTAATGGATCTTCTTCGCGCATTCGTTTAAAGGTGTTGTGGGGAACGCCTTGAATAAAACTATCATGATCTGAAAGATTGGCATAGCCGTTGTCGATGGGTTGCCATATCGTCATATTTCTTCCCTCGAAACCTGTTGTTGCAGGTCCAGCCAGAGTTGCTCGATATGACTGCGTTCGGTGGATTCAACCCCAATTGAAACTCGTACCATCCACTGTCCATTGAGTTGAGAAGGGCTCATAAATGCTTTTCCGGATTGATTAATTGTATTAACCCAACTCAGGGTATGTTGATCCAGAGCCTCGTCATTTAGACCGGGTGGTTCATGTCGAATACAAACGGTTTGAAGTTTAACCGGCGCTAACACTCGCCAGTGTTCGGTTTCTTCCACTTGCTGAGCGAACCAACGGGCATTTTCGAGATCTCGCCGTAACCGTTTCTGGATGGCCTCGACACCGTCTATTCTCAATTGATACCAGAGTTTTAAGGCTCGGAATCGACGACCCAGTGGGATGCCCCAGTCACGGTATTGTTTTACCTCATTGTCAACCGTTGATCGTAGGTAGCTAGGATTGGTTGACATGACACGGATCAGATGTTGTACATCTTTAACATAAAATAACGAACAATCAAGAATCGTACCCATCCATTTATGCGGATTCCAGGCAAGCGAATCAGCCTGTTCAACACCCTGCCAAAGATGACGGCATTCAGGCAGTAACATAGCGCTCCCGGCCATAGCCGCATCGACATGTAGCCAGATATTATATCGATGGGCGATTTCAGCGATTAAGTCGACCGAGTCAAACGCAGTAACACCGGTTGATCCAACCGATGCGACAATAGCTGCGGGTTTATTGCCTGAAGCCAGGTCATTCTTAATCGTCGTTTCGAGCGCTTCGATAGACATGCTGCGGTCGTCAGAATTCATCTCGATCAGTCTCAAATTATCCTGACCAAATCCAGCTAGCAGCGCTGCTTTGATCACTGAAGAATGTGCTTCTTCGGTCGTATAAACAATGAGAGGCATTTTTTCAGACTGTAATCCGCCCCGGGTTTCGGAATAGTCGCTGGCCTTTTCCCTGGCTATCAACAGAGCTGTCAAACAGGCGGTTGAAGCCGTATCTTGAATCGACCCTTCCCATTGGTCCGAAAGCCCTGTCAATTGCCGAAGCCAATCACAAACGACTTCTTCAAGTTCTGTCAACGCTGGACAACTTTCCCAGGAAATTCCAAGTGTGCCAAGCCCCGAACTGGCAATATCACCCAGCGTTGACGATAGGGACGCATTTGACGGAAACCAGCCAAAATGCATTGGATGCTGTACCTGAGTAATGCCAGGAACAATAATCTCTTCGAGATCGGACAGTAGCTGCCCTGGCAGTGCGGGATGTTCCGGCGGGATGTCCGGTAATCTGGACTTTACACCGCCGGGTTTAATTTGAGCACGAACAGGTTTCTGGTCGATACTTGAACGATAATCAGCAATCCAGTCGATAAGTTCGTGACCAGCTTTGCGAAATTCTTCGGGAGTCATTAAGCCTGTCCAGATAGAGTAATAAAAAGAAAACCTGAGTTCATTTTGATGAATTCCCAGAGTGATGTTCAGGGGTATGTAGTACTATTCGCAATAGACGACTGAGGTCGCTTATCTCATCTTTTTTTAATTCGGACACAAAGGCCTGTTCGAGCTGGTTAATCTGCAAAAAAAGGGCTTTCATGATCTGGTTGCCTTTATGGGTAAGCTCTACCAGTTTCCGTCTGCCATCCTTCGGATGAGCGACGCGAAGCGCAAAGGCGTATTTTTCCAGAGTAGACACAATGCCTGTCAAAGTACCTTTGGCGATACCGCATTCTTCGGCGAGCTGATAGGTTTCCATTTTTCCAAATACCCAGAGAACCCACAAAACGGTAAAGCCTGAAAAGGACAGTTTGTGCTGGTCTAGTAAATGTTTTTCGGCCTGATTACGAAAGAGAACCGAAACCCGAAAAATATTAGAAATAGCGGCCATTGCATCTATATCAACATCCAGATCCCTGACATGTGTCGTCGCGATACGCTCCTGAATGGTTTTTGAAGTATCACGCGGATGTTGAGGCATTCGTCTATCCTGTCTCAGGAAGGTTGCGACGTTTTATGGTGGTTCCACTGCGCCATGATTGTGAAACTTCACGCCAGTAACCCGCTATTTTTTCGATGGGTTCGAGTCGGGTTAATTCTTCTACCGGCGAGTCAAAAATTTGCAGGTCGAAATCACCCTTGAAGCATTTGCCGACTTCTGACTGGTAAGCGCGCATGGTTACCAGTTCATCAAGACTGTCTGATCCGTCACCTTCGATGGCTGGCATCCAGCGGTTATGAATCATCGGATGGCCATTCACAAATCCAGAATGGTCGCTTTCACCGGTAATTTCAAAATGCGCATGATAGAGCTTGTGATCATAGGCTGCGACGCTGGCGCCGAATCGACCTCCGACCTCGAGCCGGGGTCCTGCCTGTCCGACACTGATGGGTCGAGACATAAATATTGACGCGAATTTCTTGGGATAACCCTGCAAGTGGCCACGCACCATCGCATAGTCGGTATCGACCCAGATGTAAACGCAGCGAGAATAAGTTTGTCCCTGATATTTGCAACGAACGACGACAAATGCTTCCTTGTACTGACTGCGAGCTGGGTCAAGAATTTCGCTGTAGTCGTCGCGACAATTCTGCCATTCGGCCCAAATTACGGCGACCGCACCGGGATCTTCATCGGCCAGTTCGAAGCCTTCCGGTAACAGTTCGGCGACTCGTTCAGGGTGGCTATGGTATTCAAGGGTGAGCATAGTGCCCGAGTAGTGCCACGGCGTATCAGGTAAAAGCGATGCTTTGCCGGTAGCACTGCGGGGGAACATAAAACCTTTCAAGGACATCGATTATCTCCAGATGTTAAAGCGGCGATCAATTCATCGATAAGGCTGATAATAATAGTACGCAGGTCTTGTTGCTTCCTGTTTTACCAGCTTGTGCCTTACGCCAACCTATCTTTGATATCGCGTTGAATCCTGACTACGGACTTCATTTTCGACTTACGAAATCAGGTTTAAGTATGGTATCGTTTGTACCCTAACGAAATCAACCCCGCTTTACCAGGGTGGAAATTAAAGGCAAATTTATGGGTGAATATCGACGTATATTACTGAATGGCTATCCAACGGTGGTTGAACGCGACGGTGATCAGTTGATTGCTAACGACGGTAGAACAATCGGAGTTGATGACGCTATTCATCTGGCTCCTACCGAGCCACGGAAGATAATTTGTGTCCATTTGAATTACAAAAGTCGTGTTGATGAATACATGACAAAACTACCCAAAACACCCACCTATTTTCACAAGCCAGTAACGGCACTGTCTGGTCATAAGGCCGATGTTGTTCGCCCGAAACGCTGTGAATGGCTCAACTACGAAGGTGAAATTGCGATTGTAATTGGCCGTCATTGTCGAAACATCAGTCAGGCGGAGGCGGGTAATTATATAGCCGGATATAGTGTGGCAAACGATTATGGCCTGCATGATTTCCGTGATACCGACGCAGGTTCGATGCTGCGGGTAAAAGGCTCCGACACCCTTTGTCCGGTAGGGCCTGCATTAGTCACCGGTTGGGATTTTCACAATAAATCTATTAAAACCTTTGTTAACGGCAAGGTTATTCAGAACGGCAATACCAACGAAATGGAATGGGATATGCATTATCTGGTTGCTGATATCGCGCGTAATATTACCCTCGAGCCCGGCGATATTTTACTGTCAGGGACCCCTGCTAATAGTCGGCCGGTCCAGCCCGGTGACGAAGTTACCGTTGAAGTAGAAGGGCTGGGTGCTTTAACCAACTACATCGTAGAAGGCCCAATCCCGATTCGAGATGATGTTGGGCATCAACCTATGACTACCGAAGAAGTCGTTTCGACGGCGATGGGAGGTGAATGGGAATTTAGAGGGATTCGAGCACCGCGGGGTCCTGGGTCAGCGCATTATAAGAGTACGCTTGAAAATGATGATGAATAGTCGTCTGGTAGCTTTTGCGATTTTTGAGATCTATTGCTAATCAGTTATGGTTTTAGTGTTTGGTTTTGACTGTAAATCCATTTTTATGTGCAGGATGAACGGTATGTCGTGGTTGCATGGATACCCCAGGCATTCGCTGTACTCACGGGGCAGGCTCTGCGAAGGAACGACCTGCTTACTTTTGGGGCTTCAAAAGTGAGGCGTACCCCATAGAGGGAGTCACTATGGAATATCGTAATCATTTGGGTGCGGAGAAATGTTTAGCAAACAGCCAGTACAACTCATTTGATTTCTATACTTTGATACTTAGTTGCCCGCTTGAACTGAATGTTCTTGCTAATCACCTTAACTAATTACTGGGAATCGTCGAATTTATCCGTTTTAACCCATTTCAAGCCGGTAATCATCGGGCGTATTAAGTTTTCTCTTTTCCAGATTAAATAAAATAAAATTGCCGAAATATGAATCGCGATAATGCCGAAAACGCCCTTGGAAATAAGATGGTGAAGCCATGTCATTTTAGAAACCATGGCTTCTGAGGCATAGTGGGCTAGCGGTCCCGATTCAAAAAAATCATCGGATTCGATGAACAGTCCGGTTAAAACCTGGGCCCCTAACAACAGGATGATGGCAATGACGGATAAAGATCCGAGTGGATTGTGCCCTGGACTGCCGCTGGGTGATCTTGAGCCTATTCCTTTCAGATAGACGATCGTTGCCGATGGTGTTGGAATCAATCGGGATAGTCGAATCGGTTCCGGGCCGATAAGACCCCAGACCAGTCTGAACAAAAGTAAAGATCCGGTTAGATAGCCCGCGTAAAAATGCCATTGAATATTACTGAAAGACATAAATTCGCCCATCAACAATCCTGCTGTAACCGAAATAACCAGAGCCCAGTGCCACAAACGTGTCACCGGGTCCCAGATTTTCCGTTGTTTCAATTCTTTCAAAAATTGCTGCTTAATTAAACAATTAAAAGATTATTTCTTTTCACGAAAATCGTCGTGACAACCTTTGCAGCCTTTGCCTAGCGCGCCAATATTAGCGCGGAGGGCATCGAGTCCATTGCCTGCAGCCGCAGCCAGCTCATTCACGGCGGTGGCATATTTTTTACCTGCTTCGGCCACTTTTGGGTAGGTTGACCAGATTTCAGGCTTGGCATCGGTTTCCATATAATTGTCCAGACCAGAACCATTTGGCCAGGCACGACCATTGTTCATTGTGGCGAGCAGTTTAAGGTTGTTGGCCAGTGTTGAGGCTAACTCAGCATCATAGGGAATTTTACCTTTAGCCATTCCAAATAATGGGCCAGCATTAAAACTTCTCAATTGCATGTCACCCTGACGAGCTTTAATAGCTTTCAAGTTAGGGTCCTTATCGGCAGCCGAAAGTGGTGCAGCAAGCGCGACAGTTAGCAGAGTAAATATCAGAATGGTTATTTTTCGCATATCGTTTCCTATGGTTTTTATTGAATCAAAATAATCATACCATGTTAGATTATGACATCAAGCTGTCTATTTTTGCGGTACACTGATGCATTTATGCGGCAAATTAACTGGGATAGTCTTAGATACGTTTTAGCGGTAGCTAAAATGGGTAGCATTTCGGCAGCAGCCCGACATCTGGGTGTTAATCGTTCGACCGTTTTACGTCGAATTAATCAATTTCAATCGGAGTTAAATTGTCGTTTGTTTGAATCGATGGATTCAGGCTATATCCTAACTGCCGAAGCAGAAAAGTTGATTGAAGCAGCGCAGGATATTGAAACTACGATATTTAATGTTCAACGTCAGATCGCGGGCCAGGAACTCAAGCTCGAAGGTGAGTTACGAGTAACAACGACCGATAGTTTCATGAGCACCATTATTGGTCCACATCTATCCTCTTTTTACGCCAAACACCCGAATATTATTGTTGAGCTGGTTGTGACCAATAGCATTCTGGATTTGAATCGACGTGATGCAGATATTGCGATTCGGCCAACTCGAGTGCCTGATCCACATCTAGAAGGGCGTAAACTTTGCGACGTAAACCTTGGCATCTTTGCCTCTAAGGATTATCTGACGCAATCAGGTACAACTGAGTTAAATGAAATGCGCTGGATTGGCTTCGATGCGAGTTTGGCCTCCACACCGCCCGGTATCTGGTTCTCAAATAAAGTAGATAAAGAATCGGTGTGTTTGCGATGCGATTCATTTGTTTCGATCAAAATCGCCGCTTCAAATGGTGTCGGTGTTGCATTGTTACCGACCTTACTGGCGGAAACTGATAAAAACCTCATTAGACTTGACTGGGACACCAGCGAACTTTCTATAGGACTCTGGTTATTGACGCACCCTGATCTATATCGATCTGCACGGGTGCATGCATTTTTTGACCATTTCAGCGATGCGCTGGGTTATGTGTCGCTCTGAATCGAGTTATACCGATACCACCAAGGATGGTGACCAGAGCAACTATGCTATGCCAGCTAACGGGTTCGGCGAGCAGATAAGCACCCGCAAAAAAGGCGACCACCGGAATTAAATAATTAATGGTCGATAGAAAAGTAGGTCCGGCACGTTCAATAACGACAAATAATAAAACGGTTGCGATACCGGTTGGCCCAATACCGAGCCAAATCACCGACATCATCGAAGCTGGGCTGATGGATGGTGTTTGTAGTGGAGAATTCCATAACCAGATCGGTAATAGGAATAAGGTAGCTGCAATTAGAACACCTGAGGTCGCGATTAACGGATCGAATTTTGGCAGCCTCCGAACCAGAATCGAATTACAGGCGTAACTGGTTGCCGCGACAAATATAGCGATGCCACTAATGACAGCGCGGCCACTCCCCTGGAAGACCGGGCCTAATAAGATCGCCACACCCGTGATGCCCATAACAAACCCAAGCAGTTTGAACCGATTCAGGTTTTCGCCTTCTATCAGAAAATGTGCCAGTACCATGGTCGACAAAGGCATGGTAGCCATGATCATGCCAGCGACCCCTGAATCGATGGATTGTTGGCCCCACGAAATGAGATAAAACGGCATAATGTTGCCTACAAGTCCCATCAATAGAAAAGCGGCCCATGATTTAACGGATAACGGTAAAGTCCTGCCACGGCTGTAAACTATAATAGTTACCACAATGGCTCCGAGAAATACCCGGAAAAAAACAATTGAAAGCGGGTCTACGGAAACCAGTGAAATTGAGACAAACATGAAAGATGTGCCCCAGAGCAATATCAGGCAAGCCAGTAAACCCCAGTTAATCATCAATGAATGGTTTCGCATTGTTTGTACCTAGGACTGCAGTTCAGTCAAATCTCGATAGAGTTCAAGTGCTTCGGGATTAGCTAAGGAATGAATGTTTTTAACAGTACGATCATGAACAATTTCACGAACCGCCAATTCGACGATTTTCCCTGACTTGGTTCGTGGAATTTCTGCGACCTGAACAATCCGAGCCGGGACATGGCGAGGGGTACATTTCTGCCGAATTGTTTGTTTGATTTGGTTGACCAATGACTCGCTGAGTTGAACGCTGGATTGCAGAACAACAAATAATACGACACGAACATCATTATCCCATTCCTGACCAATGACGATGCTTTCGATGACCTCATCTATTTGTTCGACATGGCGATAGATTTCTGCGGTTCCGATTCGAACACCACCTGGATTCAAAGTTGCGTCGGATCGCCCATAAATCATCATGCCACCATTGTCTGTGAGTTCGACATAGTCCCCGTGATGCCAGATATTTTCGTATTCGGCGAAGTAGGCATTATGATATTTTTCACCGGTTTCATCGTCCCAGAAATAAACCGGCTGGCTCGGAAAGGTTTGCGTACAGACCAGCTCTCCTTTCTGGTTTCGAACAGAGTTTCCGTCGTCATCGAAAACTTCAACTGCCATTCCTAAACCTCGGCACTGACTTTCACCCCGATACACTGGCAATATCGAACAACCCAGGACAAAACACGACACGATGTCAGTGCCACCCGAAATAGACGACAGGCAAAGATCAGATTTTATGGCGTCATAAACATAGTCAAAACTCTCCGGCGCCAGCACTGATCCGGTCGAACAGATTGTTCTTAATGAATCAAGGTTATGAGTTTCCTTAGGACGTAATTCAGCTTTTTTAAGGGCATCAATATATTTAGCTGAGGTTCCGAACAAGGTCATATTAACCGTTTCGGCATAATTCCAGAGCACGTTTCCATCGGGATAAAATGGTGATCCGTCATAAAGCACAAGACTCGCTTTGCAGGCTAACGCGCTGACCAGCCAGTTCCACATCATCCAGCCACAGGTGGTGAAGTAAAATACTTTGTCGCCAGGTCTTACATCAGCATGTAATAAATGTTCTTTGACGTGTTGCAGCAATACACCTCCGACTTTATGGGTGATGCATTTAGGTTTTCCAGTGGTTCCGGATGAATACAGAACATAGAGCGGATCATTAAAGCGTCGCGGGACAAATTCAAGCTTTTCAGCGCGAACATCGATAATCGACTGCCAGCTAACGGATTGGTTGAGCGCGGCAAAGCCCGCAAAATCAAACTGAATGGTCTGTTCAATGCTGGGCAACTGACTGAGAATATTGTTCAACTTTCCACTGATATCAATTTTCTTGCCGTTGTAATAGTAACCATCAACGGTAAACAAAAAGCGAGGTGTGGTTTGACCAAAACGATCGACCACGGATTCTTCGCCGAAGTCGGGTGATGTTGACGTCCAGATTGCACCGAGACTGGTTGCGGCCAGCATTGCAATAATGGTTTCCGGGATATTCGGCATATAAGCCGCCACGCGATCACCGGGCTTTAATCCATGATTGCCAAGCCATTGTGCGACGCTCGCAACTTGATCATAGAGTTGGTTCCAGGTCATCGATCGCTCTACCTGGTCCTCGGCCTGAAAATAAAGGGCGATCTGCTCATTCCGTTGTGACAGCAGATTTTCAGCGAAATTGAGTGTCGCGTCAGGAAACCATTCGGCTTTCTCAATTTGTTGACCATTGACCAAAACTCTCTCGCCTTTATGGCCTTTTATATTGGCGAAATCCCAGAGTTCAGACCAGAAATCTTCTTTGCAGTCCAATGACCATTGATAGAGCTGGTCGAAGTTTTTGCACTCAATGGTATATCGGCTTTCGATGTTGCGCATAAAGGCATCGATGATAGTATTTTTTTGCTCGGACGGATTCGGAAGCCAGAGTTGAGAGTTCAATTTCATGGGCGCATTTAGAACTGAAGGTTAAACATTGATGTTAATCAATCGAGGTACTATTTACGAGTGCAGAATGATCATAATTTATGCTTTTGATGATGGCAGAATTATCAGACTGAACTAGACTTTTAGACTGTTGTTGTATGGATTGAAGGTTTCGCCAATGCGTAAAAAAATCAGCCTTAATAATGTCAAGGTGGGAATGTTTATTGACGAATTATGTGGGAGCTGGATGGATTCACCATTTTGGACAAAATCTTTCCGATTGAAAAGTAATAAGGATCTGGTTTCGTTGCAAAAATCGGGTATCAGAGAAGTCTGGATTGATACACGTAAAGGTACTGATGTTGATGCGGACAAGGAAATAGTTGTTCACCAGGATTCTGAGGAACGTACCGATAAGGCGCTCGCCCGTGTCGCTCGCGAAGCTGATAGTCAGGAAAAAGGGGTGTCCTTTGAAGCTGAGCTGGATAATGCGCGTAAAATTCAAATGATGGCTGCAGAAAAAGTAACTTCGATGTTTCAGGAAGTACGAATGGGGAAAGCTCTGCAAGCTCAGGATGCGGTTCCTCTGGCAAATGAAATATATTTGTCGGTTGTTCGTAATCCGGGCGCTTTAATCAGCTTGACTCGACTTAAAACCAAGGATGACTACACTTATATGCATTCAGTCGCAGTTTGCGCATTAATGATTGCTTTAGGTCGACAACTGGGGCTGGCCAGGGATGTGGTCAAGTCACTTGGAATGGCGGGCTTGTTACACGACATAGGGAAAATGGCTGTGGCTGATGATATTCTCAACAAACCGGGTCAATTGACTGACGAGGAATTTAGTCAGATAAAAACGCATCCGGAACGTGGCTGGCAAATGCTCAAAGAATCATCTGATGTCGATGAAATTGCGCTCGATGTATGCCTGCATCACCATGAACGTGTTGATGGTAAAGGATACCCTGAGCAATTAGGGAAAGACGATTTGTCCCTTTATGCAAAGATGGGAGCAGTTTGTGATGTTTATGACGCTATCACGTCAGATCGAAGTTACAAGGCAGGTTGGTCACCTGCTGAGTCGATTCGGAAAATGGCGAGCTGGAAAGATGGCCACTTCGACGACAGGGTTTTTGACAGTTTTGTTAAAACGATAGGCATTTATCCCGTGGGTAGTTTGCTTAAATTGCGTTCAGGAAAACTCGGTGTGGTTATTGATCAGTCGACTAATAGCTTGCTGCGACCGAAAGTCAAAGTGTTTTATTCAACCTCGGCTAAAGCGCATATTGCCCCTAAAGTTATCGATCTGGGAAAAACCGACGAGGAAATAGAAAATATAGAAGACCCTTCCCAGTACGGATTTAACCTCCAACGTATTATGGAGCAGCTCTAAAAATGTGCGGTTTTCGCGTAAAGCGGCTACTGTAAGTGCAGCGAAAAACAGGCACATAAAAATCACTATTTTTAGCGATACCCTGTGGGTTAAGCCAAACTCCTATCGACCTTTCCAGACTGGATCGCGTTTTTCTGCGAAAGCCTTGAATCCTTCCTGATTGTCTTCGCTGTTGTAGAGTTTTTCGACAGTGGCGAACTGGCTTTTGGTAATGTAATTCATAGCACCCTGAAAAGTCATATCTTCCGTTTCACGAGCAACTTCCTTAATCGCTGCAAAAACCAGCGGAGGTCCGTTAGCGAGTTCACGCGCAATCGACCAGACATGATCCATTAATGCTTCAACAGGAAGGACTTCATTCACCAACCCCCATCGATGAGCTTCCAGCGCATCCATCCAGCGACCCCGGTAAAGTAATTCCATTGCGATGTGATAGGGAATTCGTTTTGGTAATTTGACTGTGGCGGCATCGGCCAGCGTTCCCGCTTTAATTTCGGGCAGAGCAAAACTGGAATGATCGGATGCATAAATCAAATCGGCCGACAGTGCGAGTTCGAAACCACCACCGACTGCCATACCATTTACAGCGGCGATTACAGGTTTGTTTAGCCCACGCAATTCCTGCAAACCTCCAAACCCTCCAACACCGTAGTCACCGTCAACAGCATCGCCATCGGCTGCGGCCTTTAAATCCCAGCCAGCGCAAAAGAATTTGTCTCCGGCTGTTTTGATTATAGCCACTTTGAGGTCAGGATCATCACGGAAATTTTTGAAGGTTTCACCGAGTAACCGACTGGTTTCCAGATCAATCGCATTGGCTTTGGGGCGATCCAGTGTGACTTCAAAGACACCATCTTCAGTTCGCGTTGTTACAACATCATTCATTATTTGTTCTCCGAATTTAAAACGATCAGGGCATCGGCTGCGACCGCGGTTTCATTTTCCGTGACCATTAAAGGGTTTATATCGAGCTCGATGAGTCGATCTTTTTCATTGATGGCATAGTTCTGTATGGACATTATGGCATCAACAAGCGTTTGCATGTTGGCTGCGGGTTTACCTCTAAAACCTCCAAGTAATGCCGACGTCTTAAGGTTTTGTAATGCTTCAATAATTTCTTTGCGGGTGGTCGGCAATATTAATGTTTTCGAATCTCGAAGTAATTCGACTAACACACCACCACTGGCTAAAGTTAATACCAATCCAAATTGTGGATCTCGCGTAATTCCGACCAGTAATTCCATCAAGCAGCCGCTGACCATTTCTTCCAGGTATAATGTATCACTCAGTTTGAAAAGACCGTCAGCCGCACACTGAATATCCGTAATTGAGTTCAGATTCAGGCGAACGGCATTCTGTTCGCTTTTATGCGTTATGCCCAATGCCTTGAGAACCAGCGGGTATTTTAATGCCTGAAGGAGTACTTCGATGTCTGAATTAACCGTGATTCTGACCCCGGCGGGTATTAGAAGTTGATAGGTGTTTAGTTGGCGTTTTGCATCGGCCTCATCGAGTACCACGCTTGATACACCTATCGGCGGTAATTCAAAAAGTGGATCAGGAAAAGGTCGCTTCCAGGCTTCCCCAATATTGGCTGCGATTTCTGACGCGGCAAGCGCCTCGTTGAATCCGTAAAAACTGACCAGTCCACGTTTAGCGAATGATTCGGCGTAATCTTCTGAAATATTCTCAGGCATGCTGATCACAAACGCCCCTTTCGCGGAATGTTTTTTAAGGGCTGCTTCAAAAGCATCGACAGCGATATGCCATTCCCAATCTTCACATTTCTGGCGGTGCGGAAAATCAAGCACCAGGAAATTCAAATCAAACCCATTGCCAACCATAGCCGCATAAGCACTTTCCATTACTTCTCGGTTTCCCCAGCAATAGGTATGGTAGTCGAGTGGATTAGCCACCGTTACAAGTGGACCAAGCGCTTTTTCAATCGGTGCTTTTTGGTTGACTGTCAATTCAGGAAAGTATACTTTTCGCTCATACGCAGCATCAGCAATGATACTGGCCTCACCCCCCGAGCAACTCATCGACGTTAATCGATAACCGTCGAGTGGGCCGTGAATATGGAGCAGTTTTAGAGTTTCAAGAAAGACTGGAATCGATTCAGCCTGGCCGATGCCATAACGTTTTAGAAATGCGCTGGTGACAGCATATGATCCTGCGAGTGAAGCGGTATGCGTGAGTGCTGCTATTTGTGACTGCGCACTTTTACCTACTTTAAAAACAACGATTGGTTTGCCCAGTCGGCGTGATTTTTCTGCCAGCTTTTCCAGATTAGCGATTGAATCAAACCCTTCTACATATATGCCGAGCGTCGTAACCCGGGGATTATCGAGAAGATTAAGGGCAATTTCAGACAAACCGACAATGGCCTGATTGCCAACCGTCATAATAAAAGATAACGGTAACCCACGCTGCTGCATGGTGAAATTAATCGCGATATTTGACGATTGTGCGATGATTGCTACACCATTTTGATCCGGTGATAAACGGCTTCCACCTTGTTGATCGGGCCATAACAATGCACCGTCGGCATAGTTAATGAAGCCATAGCAATTGGGTCCGAGGACCGGCATATCAGCCGCCGCTTCGATCAAATCTTTCTCGAGCTTTATTCCAGTTTCATCGGATTCCCGAAATCCGGATGCATAGCAAATAGCGCCGCCACATTGTTTATCGCGAAGTGCTTTAACAACATCAATAGTCAGTTGGCGATTAACACCGATAAAGGCCGCATCGGGTGATCCCGGGAGGGCCTCCACTGAGGGATAAACTTTTAGACCGTGGATTTCGGTTTTGCTGGGATGAACCGGCCAAATCTCGCCTTGGTATCCCATTAACTGACATTGTGCGACGACGCGACTGGCCTGAAGTCCACCTATCGCGGCAATCGATCTAGGTCGTAACAATCGTTCCAGATTCATTTGTTTATCAGATCAGGCGCCGAGTGGGCGGAGTAGATCGCGGGATATAATATGGCGTTGAATTTCTGAAGTGCCGTCCCAGATTCGTTCTACGCGTGCATCACGCCAAAACCTTTCTAAAGGCAAATCGTCCATTAATCCCATTCCTCCGAAAATCTGAATCGCTTCGTCGGTGACTCGTGCCAGGGTTTCTGTGGCATATAGTTTTGCGCTGGCAATCTCCCGGTTGGCATCGAGTCCTTCATCGAGTCGCCAGGCCGCAGATAAAGTTAGCCAGTCGGCGGCATCGATTTCAGTAATCATATCGGCCAGTTTAAATGACACACCCTGGAACTTTCCGATAGGCTGACCAAATTGCTGGCGTTCTGCGGCATAGGGCAGGGCGTATTCAAAAGCACGCCGAGCTCTACCGACGCTGGTTGCTGCAACCGACAATCGGGTTCCGTAAAGCCAGTCATTTGCAACATCAAAGCCAACATGAGGTTCACCGAGTATTTGTGATGATGGCAGGCGACAATTGTCAAAATTCAGAATGTTATTTTTGTAGCCGCGATGACTGACCGAATTGTAACCATCGCGAATTTCAAAACCGGGAGTTCCACGATCTACCAGAAAGCAGGTAATTTTTTTCTTAGGTCCGCGAGGCGTTTCTTCTTCACCGGTTGCAATAAAGGTGATGACGAAATCGGCCAGATTGGCATGACTGATAAAATGCTTACTGCCATTTACGATCCAGTCATCGCCATCGGGTTTTGCCGAGCATTTCATACCGCGAATATCAGATCCTGCGCCAGGTTCAGTCATGGCAAGCGCATCCATTTTTTCGCCACGCACGGCCGGTAACAAGTAGCGCTCCTGTTGTTCGGGGTTGCAGGCTTGTAGAATGCCAGATGGTCGGCCAAAAAATACGGCCAGAGCAAAACTGGCTCGACCCAGTTCTCGCTCTAGCAAGGTGAAATCAAGGTTATTTAGACCGCCGCCACCAAATTCTTCAGCAATATTAGCCGCGTAATATCCTGCTTCCAGGCATTTATCGCGAATTTCCTGCCCGAGTCCATCGGGCACTTCACCGAGTTTGTCGACTTCGGCTTCATGTGGATAAATTTCTTTTTCAACAAATGATCGTACCGTATCGACGATCATTTCCTGTTCAAAACTAAGGCCGAAATGCATAGCGTTTTCTCGTTAGTCGTCGTTGGCTGCGTCAAAAAGGCGCGCCTCATGATTAGCCAGAGTATTACCGGCCCCCCATTTATTGGTTTTAAGGGCGTGTAAAATTCCGATCAAATTATCATCTCGAATTCGTTCCATTTCACGAATCGTCATATGACCTGATTGCTCATCCGACTGGCCGGCGATCAGGTCTACCAGTTCATCGTTGAAATCAGGAACATCCATCAATTTGGTCCAGGGCCAGGTCAGACAGGGACCGAACTGAGCCATGAAATGACGCATACCCGCTTCACCACCGGCAACTCGGTAGGTATCGAAAACTCCCATTTGCGCATAGCGTAATCCAAATCCATAACGAACAGCGTCGTCTACATCCTGCGTTGTCGCAATACCATCCTTGACCAGCCACAATGATTCTCTCCAGACCGCCTCAAGTAATCGATCAGCGATGAACGCTTCAATTTCTTTTTTGACGTGCAATGGATGCATACCAACCGAGTCATAAATTTTACGGGCCCGTTGAATGGTTTCTAAAGTCGTCTTCTTGCCGCCAACCAGCTCGACCAGTGGCAACAGATAAACCGGATTAAATGGATGGGCGACCAGTAATCTTTCAGGGTGGGTCATTTCTGCCTGCAGATCGCTTGGCATTATTCCTGAAGTTGACGATGCAATCAGTGCATCAGTAGTAGCATCTTTTTCTATTTCAGCATAAACAGTTTGTTTAATATCGAGCCGTTCAGGCACAGATTCAATAATTAATTCAGCGCCTTTTACCGCTTCGGCAATACTGCTGCAATATTTGATGGAGCCTTCATTAGACCTTGGTGCTGGCGTCAGTTTGGAGTAGGCGTGGCGGCTATTTAACAAAACAGCATTAACTTTTTCTTCGGCATCGGGTGCCGGATCGTAGACACTGACATCGATGGAGTTTTCAATTAGACGAGAAATCCAGCCAGCCCCGATTACGCCGCCGCCGATAATTGCAGCCTGTTTGATTGCAGCCATGAGTTTTCTCCTATTTTGAAACGGGTTCGCGTTTTTGTAATTGCATTTTTTCCCGAACTTCGGCGGGTGTCATTAAAGTAGCGCCCATATTGATTGCGATTGTTGCTGCCTTTTCAACCAATTGTGCATTAGTGGCCAATTCACCTTTTTTAAGCCAGAGGTTATCTTCTAGTCCGACCCGAATATTCCCACCTGCCAGCATCGCAGCCGCTACGAAAGGCATTTCGTTGCGACCGATTGAAAATGCTGAAAAAGTCCAATTGTCAGGCGTGTTATTAACCATCGACATAAATGTGTTGAGATCGTCGGGTGCACCCCAGGGAATTCCCATGCACATCTGGATCATGACTGGATCCTGGATAATACCTTCGTTGACTAATTGTTTGGCAAACCAGAGGTGACCGGTTTCGAAGACTTCGATTTCGGGCCTAACACCGAGATCGGTCATCATTTGACCCATGGCACGAAGCATGCCCGGGGTATTGGTCATCACATAGTCAGCTTCTGCAAAATTCATCGTGCCGCAGTCGAGAGTGCATATTTCAGGTAAACATTCAGCAACATGCGCGACACGTTCAGTCGCTCCAGCCATATCTGTTGCGTTCATATTGAGCGGGAGTGGATTCTCAGGATTCCCAAAAACCAGGTCGCCGCCCATTCCGGCGGTAAAATTTATGATTACGTCTGTATCTGAATCGCGTAGACGATCGAGGACTTCACGGTAAAGTTCCGGGCGGCGGCTCGGTGCACCGGTATCCGGTTCGCGTACGTGACAATGTACGATTGCAGCCCCGGCTTTGGCAGCATCAATCGCACTCGCGGCAATCTGTTCGGGAGAGCGGGGAACATGCGGTGAACGATCTTGCGTTCCGCCAGAGCCAGTTACTGCACAGGTGATAAACGGGTTAAGGTTTGCTGCTAATGGCATGATTCGTCTCCTCTGAAATTGGCGCTAATCATGTCATGGAAAACTCTGATATGATTGAATTAATACGAAATATATTTGACATAAAACGCAATGACGCTCTTTGATTCAACTACCTCTATGCTTCGAGTCGTTGTTCTTGTTGTGCCAGAGACATCCATGATGTCCCTAGCTTCGACACTCGATCCGATGCGAGCTGCGAATCGGATCGCCAGCCAGAAGGTATTTGACTGGAAAATTTCGACCCTGGATGGGCGAGATGCTCTACTAAGCTGCGGTATTACCGTTCAACCGGATATTGCTTTTAACGAAGCTTGTGAGGGGGATTTGCTCATTATTGTGGCCGGGTTTAATCAATACAGTCTGGTTACCCGCAAAGATTTAAAAACTATAAATCTGGTTCGGCGTAAATTTACTGCGATAGCGGGTATAGAGGCTGGAAGCTGGATACTCGCACGTTGTGGATTGCTGGATAATAAGTCGGCCACAACACATTGGGAAGATCTCGAAGACTTTCAAAATCAGTTTCCCAAAGTCAAATTGAAACCCGATCGATTTGTTGTCGATGGCATGGTTTTTACGACCGGAGGCGCCTCTCCGACCTTTGACTTTATGCTCCATCTAATCAGGATGCGTTATGGCTACCCGCTAGCAATCGAAGTCTCCAGTGCCTTTATTTATGATGGTGTTCATCAATCCAGTGATACCCAGTCACAAGTATCGTTAGGCTGGCTGGAAACCGCTGAACCCCGGGTCGCATCAGCGATTCGCATCATGGAGCAACACATCGAAGAACCCATGCTGGTTCGCGACATTGCCGATCAGGTGGCTATTTCCGTTCGAATGCTCGAATACCTTTTCCTGCAGATCATGAAAGTATCGCCAGCGGCTTACTACCGTCGCTTGCGTTTACAAATGGCAAGGCGGCTGGTCGTTGATACGCACTTGCAACTGCAAGTGATTGCAATTCGAGCAGGGTTCAACTCGTTGTCTGCTTTTTCCAGGATGTTCAGGCATTATTATCAGCAATCCCCGGCACAGTGCCGACGTATGCATCGAGAAAATAGAATGAATCAATCACATCCTGAAAATATAGTGCGAAACTTGCAGGATGTTCATGTCACTTCATCGGGGTCCGCCCGGTGATATCAATATACTGCAGCCCCTGCCATGACCTTTCTGATTCAATTTCAACTGAATGTCTGTCGAAAGTCGAACAACAAAAGGTCGATAGATATGTATTTGAGCGAGACCGCAAAAACTCGACTTTCGCGCATGTGTTCAAGAGAAATGTGCTTGCGCGACATCTCAGTTGCAAACCCCGGGAAGTTGCGATTGATCTCGAGCCGGGTAGACGCCCGGTCCTGAGTCACTACTCGGCTGAGCAGATTGATTTCAATTTGTCGCATAGTCGAAACTGGGTTGTGATGGCAGTTTCTGAAAATTTAAATCGTATTGGTGTTGATATTGAATTTCAGCGCGACAATCTTGATTACGCGGGAATGGCTGAAAGGGTTTTCTCACAAGCGGAGCAAAAGCAGCTAGCGAGTCTTGAAGGTTGCGCTCGCCAATCCTATTTTTATCAAATATGGACGATTAAAGAATCTATATCAAAAGCCCTGGGATTGGGTATGAAGATAGGATTCGGCAAGATTGATATCAATATCGAAGGGGGTAATTCATATTTGAAATCGATTCCATCCCTAATTAAAGATTGGCAAATTGTTGGTTTTGAGCTTAATCAAACTTTCTCGCTTGCAATTGCCCTACAGTCTATAACGGAGATATCGCAGGTGAATATTTATAGTCCCGATATTAATCAGGATAAACTCACCTTTTTTACGGCTTTGAACGGTATCCAGCAGTCAGGTATTCATCGATACGAATTGCCATCTGATTTAAATTTTTAAGTGATTAGCAGGAATACTCGTTCATGCTGAAAATTAAATATCAAAGTATAGAATTGAAATTCGATAAATCTGTTTTGGCCAATACTCTCCTAATAAGCGGTCATTCAAGAACTGACTTTGTATTAACCCAACTTTCTGTCAAAGATCCATTCTGCCAATCCATTTCTAGGTCAGCTTTGGTCAACAGGTTGTGTGAAAACGCACTTGCTGTCATTAGTTTCCGTGAACCTGGTCCTCAAACTGCGGACAATCGATTTCAAGCGCTCTTCACTTCGTCGAGCTTCAATAACAGCGTTGGTGAAATCGCCAGGGATTCGGCCATAGAGGCACTATATTTTAGAGATAAGGCTATTCACCTCATGTCCTTATCGCCGCTATCAAATTAACCGGCCCAAGTATCGACATCATTCGCCTAAGATTATACGCCAGCACATGCAAGCTCGTTTCTGTACTGACATTGGGTAGTCTTTTTGTCAGGAAGTGGATTGCCCCCAGCCAGCATTTTATCGTGCCATACGGATGTTCGACCGTTTGCTTTCTGATCAGGGTACTTTCAGGCCGATCTGCCATTAAGTCGTTCATCTGGTCAATGCTACCCTGGTGCTCCCAGCGGGATATTCATTCCTTTTTCAAAACTGGTAAATCGGTAGGTCAGCTCTTTCTCTGCAGGGCAAACATAGACATCCATTTCAGGGTCATACTTAAATAGGGCTATATTATAAATGTCCTTTTTCTCGCTCCCAGATGTATCTATATTTTGGCACTATCGCGGTCATACCTGCATCCTGAGTCGCTTTTATATCAGGGCTACTAAAATAGCCTTTGTCGGCAATAACAGTGATTGCCTTATTGCCTGGTGCTTCCTGAGCTTGTTGACCGACGCTGCAGAGGGGTCATTATTCACCTGGGCTTCCAACGCTTTTAACTCTGTGAGTGTTTGCTTGAGTGCGGTGATCTTCTCTTCGATCGGTTTATCATCAGCAGTTTTATTGTCTTTACTATTAACCGCTTTGAATTTACTGCCGTCGATGGCAACGACTGCATCAGCGAACATATTCAGTCGACGACACAGACCGACGAATTTCCGGCAGGTATTATTATACCAAAAACTACGTTTTCACACAGCCTGTTGACAAAGGAGTCATTAACAAGGGTATGCTTAGTTGGTGAGATCGGCTTAATAATTTTTACCAATAATCTATTTGGTTGCATCCACAAAGTATTGAAATTATTAATTGAATATTAGAGTCAATAGCTTAATCAGGGCTCTCGATTCCATTCCTAGGAAATGTTTCTTCTAAATAGCAAAACTCATAAAATCTCTTGCGAGCGGCAATTTTCTGCAAGGAACGGAGGCCATTAACAAGAGCAGGTACAATTTATTATGGGCGAGATGCGTTGAGATAAATGCTCACCCTCAAAACCAATAAAGATTACACAATGTGAATGTAGCTACAGGAAAGGTCTGACAGCAACGCCAACCCGTTGTTTGGTTTCCCAATCTGGCGCAACATATGCCTTTGCATTTGATGGTGGCAAAGGTTTTTTCCCTCTGATGATGTCTGCAGCTTTTTCTCCAACCATTATAGTTGCTGCGTTGGTGTTGCCATTAGGAACAGTCGGAAAAATCGATGAATCAACTATTCTCAAACTTTCAATTCCCATGACCTTACACTTCACATCAACAACTGCCATAGGGTCATCATCTGCACCAATCTTGCAAGTACACGTCGGATGATATGCCGTTTCTACAGTCTCACGAACCCAGGCATCAATTTCGTCATCTGAGTTCACTTGCTCACCAGGGCTGATCTCCTTTTTCCGATAAACGTCGAATGCCGGTTGCATTCCGATTTCTCTTGTCAGGCGAAAGGCCATTCGGTAGTCGTCTATGTCACTTTGATCCTGAAAATGATTCATGACGATGGTTGGTTTATCCAGAGGATTGCTGGAGTTGGCTCGAACCCATCCACGACTTTTTAGTTTGTTAATTCCGAAATGGATCTGGTAACCGTGTGGTCCGGAGTTACCCTTTCCGTCATAGCGCACGACTGCAGGTAAAAAGTGAAACTGGACGTTTGGCCATTTCAGGCCTGCACGGGTGCGAATGAATCCTGTCGATTCAAAATGATTAGTAGCGCCTAGTCCGGATTTAAACAGATACCAACGCGCCCCGATGAGGAACTTTCCAAATGGGCCCATGTTTCGATTCAATGAAACGGGAAGCTTTGTTTCATATTGAATGACAGATTCTAGATGGTCGTGGAGGTTTTCACCCACACCAGGCAATTCATGCAGCACTTCAATGCCGGCTTCTTTTAGCACATTCACAGGACCAATACCCGACATCTGCAATATGTGCGGAGAGCCGATGGATCCCGCAGAAAGGATTACCTCTTTATTTGCCCAAATTTGTCGAGTATTACCATTCTTTTCGAACTCAATGCCAACTGCTTTCTTACCTTCCAGAATGACACGCTTCGTCAACGCATGTGTGATGACCGTCAAATTATTACGATGCATCACCGGCTTTAAAAATGCATTAGCCGTACTACAGCGAATACCATCTTTAACTGTCATATCCATCTTCGACATGCCTTCCTGACGGTATCCATTGTAGTCATCGGTTATTCCATATCCGGCCTCATTACCAGCATCGATAAAAGCCTGATAGAGTGGGTTTATCATTCCGTTACCGTTACAGGTATGTAACGGACCGCTTCCGCCTCGGTATTCATCTTCTCCATAGGCACAATTCTCCGCCTTTTTGTAATAGGGCAGGCAATCTCGATAAGCCCAGCCTTTAGCGCCGAGTTCTTCCCATTGGTTCAGGTCACAAGCATTTCCACGCACATAAATCATGCCATTGATCGACGAGGAACCACCGAGTCCCTTACCCCTCGATACGTCAACCAGACGGTTGTCGAGTTTGGCTTCAGGTTTTGAGAAAAATCCCCAGTTAAACCGTGGCATACTCATCGGAATCTGCAACGCGGTCGGCATTTGCACAAAGATGCTGTCATCATTGCCACCATATTCCAACAAAAGAACAGAAGTACCCGAATCCTCTGTCAGGCGATTAGCTAGGACACATCCAGCCGATCCTGCGCCAACAATAATATAGTCATATTTTTTGGTGTTTTCATTAGAGCTCATATTCTTTTCTCTAGGTGGCAAGTTTAAACAGGTAAAAATTCTTGGCCTATAATTGTCTGCATAGTTTTTACGAATATTTCGCTATTCGGCTAAAAACTTGCGTAAGGCTTTAATGTATTTCTGACGACTTTCAAAAATATATTGGAAAATATATTGGACAGGCACTCTTAATAATAATCTAAACCTAAACCCAAAAACCAATAATTTTCAGAAAATAAATATCTATTCGTGGTTAAAAAATAGAATTTGACCTAAAAAGCTGTTTTCCAGGTATAGCTGCCCGTGAACTCTCGAAGAGGTCAAATTATTGGTTGGTAATTTCGAGGTCAGGCAGCCTTTTTCAATGATCGTCGTTTTTTAGCGAATCGTGAGGCGTAAAGATTTTCAAACTGTTGGCTTTGTTGCAACCATTGTTGTCGGTCAATCGATAGCCTTTCAAGAATGGGCGGTAGGTTGATGGGAATAGCGCTCCGTTTATCGTCTCGAATCATTCGGCCTGTAACATCCACTAATTGCAGATAGTCTTTCAGGCTAAATAAAATACCGACTTGTGCCTGTGAAGTCACATTACCCTCGAACAGAGCGAGCGGTTTAAGGGGTAAATCGAAACGTTGTAGTCGCTGGCGTTTGATTTCATCATCGGTCGCTTTCTTTAGATCAAAACTAGGGGCGATGCGTTCTTTAATGCTGGTGTGATCTGATTCTTCAGGTGTATTGCACATGCCGGCACGAATAGGGTTCAGGTCGACGTAAGCCATACACGAGAGTAGGGCTTCTTCACTCAAAAGAGCCTGTGATTTATACCGACTTTCCCAAAAGTGACCAGTGCATCCATCTTCTTTATTCGCTTGCCGAGCAATGGGCTCATTTAAGCATTTCATAAACCAGCCTAAATCACCCAAACGGTCACGGTAAAGCTCAGTAAGCCTACTGAGGCTTTCATGCTCAGCCGGATTAAGCAGATTGTTAGTGCGCCATTGTTGGACGGCAGGCGGGCCGGTAAATAAATTTGTCCAACGTTCGAGAACCTCATCACCCGTCCAACTCTCAGCTTCTTGTGGCATCAGCTGTAAAACGAGGTGAATATGGTTGGACATTACAGCAAAACTACAAATGTCGATGGCAAAGAGTGACGATAAAATACGAATACGATTTTCTATCCACTGTCGGCGGTGGTTATTGACAGGGATGTCATGTATGCCTGTTTTGCAGGAGCAAAAACAGGTCATAGTTTTTACCGGAATGAGCATCAATACCGCACAAGAAACTGCGACGAACACAACGGGAAACAATATGGTAATACGGCGTATCTTCAACAGCGACAAGCTGTTTTCTGGGTAGGGTCATCGTAATGTCCTTTAACGATTGAGGATTGTCCTTCCTTGATATTTATTGCTAGGAGGGTAATGCGCGATTGTCAATTGAAGAGTGCCTGTCCTTTTTACTTTGTCCTAACAAGATATAACCGCCAGGTCGAATAACCCGACACAGATCAGTCATCAGGCCTGTAACATCTTCAATATAGGTCATGACCCCGATACAGGTAGCCTCATCAAACGCGTTCTCGGAAATTGGCAACGGGGTGGCTTGTAGATCGTGCTGCTGCAAGCGATCGTAGCTCCCCTGTTTTTCTGCAATTTTCAGTGACTCTGCCGAAATGTCGATGCCTTCAATTCGGCAATCTAGATGCCGTGACATTGCCTTGGCAAACATCCCTGTACCGCAGCCGACATCCAAAATATCGTCGCCAGGATTCAAATATTCACTAAGGGTTGTCGCGGCACCGTCTGGGGCCTGATAGTCCCAGTTTTTCAAGGTCGTATCATAAGTATCGGCCCATTCATCGTAATAGGCAGCAACAGCTGTCGAATTTGTAGAGCCGTCTTTTAAAAATTAACCCGGCTTGTTGGCAGTGTCGTCGTTCTGCACCATATTCCCTTACCTTTTGAGTATAATGAGGTATAAAAGGCCTATCCGCCTATATCAATCTGCGAAATCTAATCTAGACCCTAACCTTTTTCAGGTTATTTATTGTAATGCCTGAAAATTCATCCACCGTTCATGTAATCAATTGATTAATTCCAACTAAAGTCCACCAGAAGGGTATAGCAGCGCCTATACGACCTTTTGGCGGCCACAACGCAAATCATGGAACATTCCAAAAGTGAGACGTACCCCATCGAGGGAGTCACTATGGAATACAGTCATCATTTGGCTGCGGAAAAATATTTAGTAAACAGGCAATAGAACTCATCTGAATTCGATACCTAAATATTTAATTTCCAGCTTGAACTTAGAATTCTTGCTAATCACCATTATTTATTTCCCCAACCCTTAACTCCGAGGCTGTTTATTCTCCGGATCATATAAGGGCTTATACCCCACCGATTCAATTTTCATCGTGAATTGTTCTCCAAGATATTCTGTGATCATTTCGCGTCCTTCCTGACAATACTCG